>JAJTGH010000196.1 GCA_021299555.1 Comamonadaceae bacterium | reverse complement strand
CCAGCAGCTTGGCCGTGCCGGTGCCAAACTCCGATTCCTCGTGGACCAGCACCGCTTTCTTGGCCACGCCGCCGGCCGCCTTGTTGACCTGACCGAGGCCCTCGATGGCGTCGTCGACGCACTTGCCAAAGCCAGGGGCCAGACGAAAGACATTCTTCAGGCCACGGTTGACGATGTTGTCGGACACGCCCACGTCAATCATGAATGGGGTGTTGTACTTGGCCGCCGCCTGGGTCGCAGGCAGGGCGATGGCGCTGGAGAAACAGCCCACATAGGCGGCCACACCCTCTTGATGCAGTCGCTCGACCTCAGAAACGCCGACTTCTGGACGCGACTGCGAGTCACCCAGAGCAGCCTCCAGGCGTGCGCCGCCCATGGACTTGATGCCGCCAGCCGCATTGATCTCGTCGATCGCCAATTGGCATCCGATTCGGCCCTGGCCGCCGCTGTAGGCCAGGCCACCGCTGACCGGGTGAACCAGGCCGATCTTGACCGGCCGGGCCTGAGCCAGCAGTAGGCCGGGCGCGCCCAGCGTGGAGGCGGCAGCACCGGCCTGCAAAATCAAACGACGAGACACGCGGGCTTGAGACGTCATGGTTAATCCTCGATAGTGAAGGTGAAAAATAAATAAAATTGTCCCATCAATAGGACAATTGGCGAGACTGTGCAATCATTGGCGCCGGAAGTCAATAGGCCGACGATTCCAGGGGTTTTCAGTCGGACTTGAGACAGGCCGTTGACGCACCCACGATTGACCCATCCACATGGACCACCCGCACTACCGCTACAGTGCCCTGCCTCAACGCGGTCCCTGCGGCCTTGCGCCGGGTTTGCACCTGTTCGTGGTGCTGCATCTCGAACACTGGGACTTTGAGCCCCCGCCGGGCAGCTTGCGTGACCCACGCCTGGTGGGCGAGTTCGGCAGCTTCAATCCCGACTATCGCAGTTGGTCTCAGCGTGAATACGGCCTGCGCATAGGCGTGTTTCGCGTCCTCGATGCACTTCAGCAAGCCCATATCCGACCGGCCGTGGCAGCCAACAGCCTGGCCCTGCCCCGCGTGCCCGCTGTGATCGAGCGGCTCAAGCAGATGCAGGCGCAATGGCTGGGCCACGGCTTGGCGGCCACACGCATGATGCACTCGCGCATGACGGTGCAAGAGCAGCAAAGCCACATCCACGACGCCTTGCAGGGCCTGCAGGTCCACACCGGCTCTCAGCCCCTGGGCTGGCTGAGCCAGGACTGGGGCACCACAATGCAGACCTACGCCCTCTTGGCCGATGCGGGACTGCGTTACACCCTGGACTGGGGCAACGACGACCAACCCTACTGGCTCGAGCCCGCCAGAGCGGGCGCACGGCGCCTGCTGGCCTTGCCGCTGTCGAGCGAATGGGACGATGTGCAGGCCCAGTGGCTGCGCCACCAGGAGGGGCATGAACACGCCGACCAAATCGTTGCTGCGGCCAGGCGTCTGGCCCAGGAATGCGAGCATCACTCGCGCGCCGCCGTCATGGGCTTGAGCGTGCACCCCTGGGTCTGGGGCATGCCCAGTCGCATCACGAGCTTGCGCCAACTGTTGAGCCAGCTCAGGGCCATCGATGGCTTGAGCACGAGCACAGCCAATGAACTGTATGCGCGTTGCGCAGCCGCCGCAGACTGAATCGAAGCACACCGCAGGGCCACACCATGAACTATCTTGACCGCCTGAGCCAGTTTGCCACCCAACTGGACTACCGGGCACTGGACGAACAAGTGCAGGAACAGGTCGGCTGGATCCTGGCCGATACGGTGGCCGCCATCGCGGCCGGCTCAGCCGAGCCGGAAGTGCAAGCCATTGCAAAGCGCCAGCCGCAGGCACAAGCGGCAGACTTGATCGGGCTAAACCGGCGCAGCACCTGTGAAGCTGCGGCCTTCATCAATGGCTCGGCCGGAACTTTCCTCGAAATGGACGAAGGCAACCGCTTTTCTCGCGGCCACCCGGCGGTGCACGTGATCCCGGCGGCACTGGCGCTGAGCCAGGAACGGGCAGCCAGCGCCCAGGATTTCTTGGCCGCCATCGTGGTCGGCTACGAAGTGGGCTCACGGCTGGGGGCCGCGTCGCAGCTGCGCGGCTCCATGCACCCGCACGGCACCTGGGGAACCATGGGGGCGGCCGCCGCCTGTGCCCGCATCGCCCATCTTGGCGACCAGGCCATGCGCGAAACGATCAACATCGCCGCCTCACTGAGTACCGCCACCTCCAAACAAACCATGCTCGAGGGAGGTCTGGTGCGAAACACCTACGCGGGGCTGAGCAACCGCAACGGCCTGCTGGCCTTGGAGCTGGCCGAGTGCGGCTTCACCGGCGAACGCGATGGCCCCGCCTCCCTGCTGGGGCAGATCATCTCAGAGCGATTCGACCCCGCAGCCGTCGTCCAGGACCTGGGGCAGGACTGGCACCTGATGCACAACTACTTCAAGCTGCATTCCTGCTGCCGCTACAACCACGGCACGCTCGACGCGCTGGACCACCTGGGTGCCAACCTCCCCAGGGCCGGAGACATCGCGCACATCGCAGTGAGCACCTATCACCTGGCTGCCGAATTGAGCGACCCGACACCGGCCAATACGCTGGCCGCCAAGTTTTCCGTCCCCTTTGCAGTGGCCACCCGCATCGTCCATGGATCGAGCGCTTTGTCGAGCTTCACCTGGGAGGCGGTGCGCAACCCGGACGTGCTGGCGCTGGCGGCCAGGGTCACGGTCATCCACGACCCCGCCATGAGCCAGCGACTGCCCATGGAGCGCCCTGCGCGCGTGGTGCTGACCCTCAAGGACGGCAGCCAGCGCGTCGGCGAGGCTGGCGTCAACCGGGGAGACGACGCCTCGCCCTACACCCGAGACGAGCTGCGCAGCAAGTTCATGGACCTGACCGGACGCATCTGGCCTGCCGCCCATGGCCACGACCTGCTCGAAGCCACCCTGGGCTTGTCGCGTCTGCAGGTGCCACTGGGAGCCTGGCTGGACTTGCTGTCCAGACCCGCGCGCGTTCACGCCCCTTCTTGATGGGCAGGGCCTGGAGCGACCTCGCAAAAGGCAAAAGCTTTGACCCTTCGATCTACGCCAGCGAGTTTTCGCCGCTCATGTAGACAAAGACCTCCTGAAACAAGCCATCGCGCAGCGCAAAGAAATTGCAATTGTTCTTGAGCCGCTTGTCTCCCTCGTGCGTGGTGTTCTCGACCCGAAAGCGGCTGGCCACACGCTGCGCCGGGACATCGAAGACATGGTCGAAGTCACCGTGCCAGACGCGGGCATAGCGGCCAGCAAGCCGCTCGTACATGCCGCGCAGCTCGGTGTCGCGGCCCTCGTAGAACACCCCGTGGTTGGCGATGCCAAATCGTGCATCGGGAGCAAAGCAGGCCAAGGTACCGGCCAGATCCTGCCGGTCAACCGCCGCAAAGTAGCGTTCGACCAAGGCTTGCAGACCGGCCGAATCCAGGGTTTGCTTCATCGCGAGATCTCCTTGGGATGGTCTGGGGACCGTGCTGGCTGTTCAAAGCCCGTGTCCTGCAAAGAGCGGAACAGGGCCAAAGCCCGTTTGTGCTTGTCTCGCGCCGCATCCGTGCCCGCTTGCATCAGCCGTTCTTCCTCAACGAAATGCCCATGGCTTCGACCCCGCACCCGCAGTGCCGATGGCCGCACAGACCCGACAGGCCGAACATGGGCTGGGATGTAGCTGATCGCGTAGGGTATGGTGCAGTGACATCTGCCCGGCGGCCACTGGCATAAAGTGGCCCTGAGCGCCGTCAAAGCGCCCACTGATGCCCTGCCCCCGGCGAATCATGTTCATCGGCTCAGGCCGGTCGTCGTGCTCGAAGGCCCCCCATCGGTGACTGCCGGGCAAAGCCTGCATGCAACCGGCCTTCACGCTGGCATCGGAAAGCGCCACCCAGGCAGTGACATGCAGATGCGGCTGCAAATAAAAATAGGTGCTGTCCTGGTGCCAGCGCACAAAGGCAGCAGTGCGCGCCTCCTTGACGAAGAGCGTGGAGTGGTAAACCAGGATGTCCGGTCCGATCAGGTCTTCCACCGCATCAAGAATGCGCGGGTGATGGACCAGCTGATCGGCCCAATTGAACAGCAAATAGCTCTTGGATTTTTCTGGAAAATCGATGAGCGCGCCACGCTGTCTCTCCCAGTGCTCGAGCTCTTGACGATGGCCTCGCACCTCATCGGCATCCAGGACATCGATGGGGTAGACAAATCCATCGCGCTCGTAAGCCTGAACCTGATCAGCAGTCAACAGCTTGGGCATGTCGGGTCTTTAAAAAACGGCGCCGGGCTCAAGGATGTGCCACCGAATGCGCGGCAGCAGTCATCATGGCCTGCAGCATGTCCAGCCTCGGATGCATGGGCCTGGGGTAGGCCTGACGGCTGTGAGACAGGCCCAGACCCAGCGCGGCCTCGGCCATCTTGTAGCTCAGGGGGCCGGGGTTGATGATGGGCACCGGCAATCGCTCAATCAGCCATGCGTGCGCCTGATGCATGGTGGTCGAACCCAGGATCAAGACGTCTGCCCCGTCTTCATCGATGGCACGACGCGCCGCCGCCTCAAGCAGGGGAAACACATCGTCCTCCTTGCCCGAGAGCAGGCCCTGATTGTCCGGTGCCACCTCGATGGCTCGAACCGAGGCGCATTTGTGGTGCAGGCCCAGCTCGTCCAACGCCTTCTTGTACAAGGGCTTCCAACGGCTGGCCATGGTCAGGATGGAAAACCGTTCTCCGAGCATCAAGGCGCTGAGCATCGAAGCCTTGCCCGGTCCGAAAACCGGGATGTCGAGCACCGAGCGCAGCGCCGCCACCCCTGAATCGCTCATGGTATCGATACACACGGCGCTAAAGCCTTCGTCCTGGGCTCTGCAGGCCGCCTCAAAGTTCGCGGCATCGGCCAGCACAAAGTCATGGTGGCTGGCGTAATTGACCGGGCCAGCCTTGACCGGACGGAACTCAAACTGCAACTGCGGCGACAAATCGATGCCCTGCAGCTGCGCCTGTCGCAAAGCCAGGTTTTGCGGCGACATCGCGAAGGGCACCACCACCAAAACCCGACGCATCATGCGGCCCCCTGGAGTTCGGCCAGCACCTGCGCGGACGAGGCGACCCGACCAAACAGGCGCTGGAAGTTGCGCAGGGTCACCTGGTGCAGGTCTTCAAAAGTGGTGCCGCAGGCGTCTTCAACCAAGGTGACCTGATAACCCCGGTCGGCCGCCTCGCGGGCGGTCGACTCCACGCACATATTGGTTGACACGCCGACCATGTAGATCTGGTCGACCCGCAGCGAGCGCAGCAGGCTGTCGATGGACGTGGAGGCAAAGGCACCGACCGTGGTCTTGCGCACCACATGCTCGCCCGCCACCGGCTTGAGTTCATCGAGGATCTCATGTTCACGGCTGCCCACATGGTTGCTGCAACTGGCCAGGAGCTTGCGCATGTGCCGCGGTGCATCGCTGGCATCGGGCAGTGCCGAGCCCAGCGTGACGTGTATCACGGGGCGTTGCAGCCGATGAAAATGGGCACGCAGTTTGATGATGCTGGGCAAAACCGAGCCTTCAATGCGGGCAAAACGGTAGTCGCCCACGCTGGATCCTTGGGCTTTGAGCGTGCGGGCGAGCGCCCCTTGTCGCGAGCCAGTGGCGTACTGCATATCGATGATGACCAGCGCCGCACCGGCAGCGTCGATCACCGGCTCGCTCATGTAATCACGAATATAGTCTTTTGGCGCATTCATGCCGACTCCTTCAAAGGGTGCTGTCGATACCACTGAACGATCTGGGCGCCGGTGGCAAACCAGACCCGATCATGGCCGCGAATGTATTCGAGCGCACCGGCCAGGGCATCGATGCGGTGGGGCTGACCCATGATAAAGGGATGCACCGCGATGTTCATCACGCGACCATGCTCGACCCCTTCGGCATAAAGCACATCGAATTCGTCGCGGATCTTGCGTGCAAAAGCGGGCGCTTCCATGCCGCGGCGCCAGGCGATGCTGTCGTTGATTTCCATTGAGTAGGGCAGCGAGGTCAAGGTGCCACTGCGCACCCGGATGGGCGTGGGCTGATCGTCGTGATACAGGTCGCACAGATACGCGATGCCGCTTTCAGCCACCAGATCAGGCGTGAGCAGGGTGTTGGACGCGGCCGGAGAAAACCAGCCCGGCAGCCCTCTGCCGGTGTGTCGCCTGTGTATGGCCTGACACTCCTCGATGGCCTCGCGCTCCTGCGCTTCAGACAGGCCCCAGTGGTAGCGGGTGTTGTACAGGCCGTGCGACATGAACTCCCACTTGCGCTCGATCATGGCACGCGCCATGTCGGGATACATATCAAGCACCGCCATCGAAAGCGATACCGTGATCGGCAGCTCGAGCCGGTCAAAAAGTTCCATCAGACGCCAAACCCCGACCCGATTGCCGTAATCACGCAAGCCATAGCCCAGGATGTCTGGGTGCGGCAGCCGGGGCCAAGGGTCGCGCACCCTGATGTGTTCGGGCTGGTATTCGTAGTGCTCAATGTTGGGCGTCACCCAAACCGCCACCCGCGCACCACCGGGCCAGCGCAGCGGCGTGCGCTGCGGCAGCGCGCTGTAGTCAATCCGATCCTGACCGGCAATCATGAAGCCAGCGCTCCGACCTGGGAGCCGTCACAATGGCCGACTCGAACTGAAGAACAAGGAGTGGTGTCATGCCTGTTGTCTCGATCACTTTGCTGCCCGGTTACAGCCCGCAGGCGCGTGAGCGCCTGGTGGAGCGCACCGCCCGAACGGTTCGTTCGGTGATTGCCGCGTCGAATGCCGGGACCACTGTCTTTGTCAACGAAGCGGCCACCTACCAGCGAGATGGCAAACGTTTCACGACCGGAGGCCCAGAATTGCCCGAGGCCAGCGCCATGGTCAGGCATTTTCTTGAACGCATGCAGGCTCGGGATCTGGACGCTGCACGGCAATGGCTGGCGCCCGGTTTCGTGATGACCTTCCCGGGCGGCGCGCCCATGCACGATTTCGCCCAACTGTTCGACTGGGCCAGGACCCGCTACAGCCGGGTGGGCAAGCAGTTCGAGCGCTTTGACGAGTGCTGGGGCGAATCGAGCACGGTGGTCTACTGCACCGGCACCCTCGAGGGCGTTTGGCTCGACGGCACCCCGTTTTCCGGCATTCGCTTCATCGACCGGTTTGAGGTGGCCGACGGCCTGATCATTCGCCAGGA
>JAJTGH010000032.1 GCA_021299555.1 Comamonadaceae bacterium | reverse complement strand
CCCCACCACAGGCCCGCCGCCAAGGTGGCCCAGCGCAGCCGGGCAGGCGCTTGCATTGCCCCGCCCCACTCAGAGGTAGCTGACCGAGACGATTTCGTAGCGCTTGATCCCGCCGGGTGCCTGCACCTCTGCGGTATCGCCCTCTTCCTTGCCGATCAGTGCACGCGCGATCGGAGAGCTCACATTGATCAGGCCGAGTTTGAGATCGGCCTCGTCTTCGCCCACAATTTGATAGGTCACCGACTCGCCCGTGCTGACGTCTTCGAGCTCAACGGTCGAGCCAAAAACCACCTTGCCGCCCGCATCCACCTCGGAAGGGTCGATCACCTGCGCGGCCGACAGCTTGCCCTCGATCTCCTGGATGCGGCCCTCGACAAACCCCTGCCGGTCCTTGGCTGCGTCGTATTCCGCGTTCTCGCTCAAGTCCCCCTGCGCCCGAGCCTCGGCGATGGCGGCGATCACAGCAGGTCGCTCGACGGTTTTGAGCTGATGCAGCTCTGCCTTGAGCTTTTCAGCGCCGCGCTTGGTGATCGGAAGGGTGGGCATGGATAGTCTCCAGGGGAAAAAGAGAAACCGCCGCCAGTTGCCCGGGGGCGGTGAAATTTACTGGCACAAAGTGTAATGCATGGCCGCGCCCCAAAGCCTAAACCGGTGGCCCAGCGAGCAAGCTCAGCCGCCAGCCATCTGGCCGTGCAGCTCCTGCAGTGAATTGACAGAAAGCTGCTGCATGTACTTCATGCCCTCCACGGCCGCCTCAGCACCGGCGATGGTGGTAAAGGTGGTCACCCGGGCGGCCAGGGCCGAGGTGCGAATTTGACGCGAATCGGCGATCGCGTTGCGTCGCTCCTCCACCGTATTGATGACCATCACGATTTCGTCATTCTTGATCATATCGACCACGTGCGGCCGCCCTTCAGTGACCTTGTTGACAACCGTGCAGGTCAGGCCCGCCAATGCGATGGCAGCCGCTGTTCCTTTGGTGGCCACCAGCTCAAATCCCTGCGACTGCAAAGCCCGCGCAACTTCCACCGCGCGCGGCTTGTCGGCATTTTTGACCGTCAGAAACACCCGCCCCGAAGTAGGCAATCGGGTACCGGCACCGAGCTGGGACTTCACAAAGGCCTCGCCAAAGGTCTTGCCCACGCCCATGACCTCACCGGTGGACTTCATTTCAGGGCCCAAAATCGTGTCCACACCAGGGAACTTGACGAAGGGGAATACCGCTTCCTTGACGCTGAAGTAAGGCGGCGTGACTTCCCGCTCGATGCCCTGCTCAGCCAGGGTCTGGCCGACCATGCAGCGCGCCGCCACCTTGGCCAGTTGTATGCCTGTGGCCTTGCTGACAAAAGGCACGGTTCGTGAGGCGCGCGGGTTGACTTCGAGCACAAAGATCACGTCCTGGTCGTCCACATTCTGGATGGCAAATTGCACGTTCATCAGACCAACCACCTGCAAGGCTGCAGCCATGGCCGCAGTCTGGCGCTTGATCTCAGTGACCGTGGCTGCGCTGAGCGAATAAGGCGGCAGCGAGCAGGCCGAATCGCCCGAATGCACGCCAGCCTGTTCGATATGCTCCATCACCCCACCGATGAAGGTGCGCCCTTGCGGATCGCGCAGGCAATCCACATCGCATTCAATGGCATCGTTCAAAAACCGGTCGAGCAGCACCGGTGAGTCATTGCTCACCTTGACCGCCTCTCGCATGTAGCGCTCCAGGTCTCGCTGCTCGTGCACGATTTCCATGGCCCGCCCGCCCAGCACATAGCTCGGTCGCACCACCAAGGGATAGCCCAGAGCCGCTGCCTTTTCAAGCGCCTCAGCCTCCGTGCGGGCCGTGGCGTTGGGCGGCTGACGCAACTTGAGCTCATGCAGCAATTTCTGAAAGCGCTCCCGGTCTTCAGCCGCATCGATCATGTCGGGGCTGGTGCCGATGATGGGCACTCCATTGCGCTCAAGATCCAGGGCCAGCTTCAGGGGCGTCTGGCCGCCGTATTGAACGATCACTCCCAGAGGCTTTTCCTTGTCGACAATTTCCAGCACATCTTCGAGCGTCAACGGCTCGAAGTACAGCCGGTCAGAGGTGTCATAGTCGGTCGAGACGGTCTCGGGATTGCAGTTGACCATGATGGTCTCGTAGCCGTCTTCGCGCATGGCCAGCGCGGCATGCACGCAGCAGTAGTCAAACTCGATCCCTTGGCCGATGCGGTTGGGCCCACCACCGAGCACCATGATTTTCTTGTTGTCTGTCGGCTGCGCTTCGCACTCGCTGCCCTGGGCCTCGTAGGTGGAATACATGTAGGCGGTGTTGGTGGCAAACTCGGCCGCACAGGTGTCCACACGCTTGTAGACTGGTCGCACACCCAGGGCTCGGCGCTTGTCGCGCACCGCACGGTCGGTGGTGCGCAACTGCTTGGCCAGACGCCGGTCAGAGAAACCTTTTTGCTTGAGCGCCCGCAAGGTCGGGCCATCGATTGCATCCAGGCTCTGGCTCTCGAGTTCAAGTTCGATCTTGACGATCTGCTCGATCTGCACCAAGAACCACGGATCGATCTTGGTCAGCGCATACACCTCATCAACGCTCATGCCCAAAGCGAAGGCATCACCGACGTACCAGATCCGGTCGGGACCGGGCGCGCCCAGTTCTTTTTCCAGCACCTCCCGGTCCTGGGTTTTCTCATTCATGCCGTCCACGCCCACCTCCAGACCGCGCAAGGCCTTTTGGAAGGACTCCTGAAAGGTGCGACCCATGGCCATGACTTCACCGACCGACTTCATCTGCGTGGTCAGGCGCGAGTCGGCCTGCGGGAATTTTTCAAAGGCAAAGCGCGGAATCTTGGTGACCACGTAGTCAATCGAGGGCTCGAACGAGGCCGGGGTGGCTCCCCCGGTGATTTCGTTTTTGAGTTCATCGAGCGTGTACCCCACGGCCAGCTTGGCAGCGACCTTGGCGATGGGGAAACCGGTGGCCTTGGAGGCCAGCGCAGACGAGCGCGAGACCCGCGGATTCATCTCGATAACGATCATGCGTCCGTCTTTCGGATTGATCGAGAACTGCACGTTCGAGCCGCCAGTGTCCACCCCGATCTCGCGCAGTACCGCCAGCGAGGCGTTGCGCATGATCTGGTATTCCTTGTCGGTGAGCGTCTGCGCCGGGGCCACGGTAATGGAGTCGCCCGTGTGGACACCCATGGGGTCGAGATTTTCAATGGAGCAGACGATGATGCAGTTGTCCTTCTTGTCGCGCACCACCTCCATCTCATACTCTTTCCATCCGAGCAGAGACTCTTCAATCAGCAGTTCGTTGGTGGGAGAGGCCTCCAGGCCGCGCTTGCAGATGCCCTCAAATTCCTCGGCGTTGTAGGCGATGCCCCCACCCGTGCCGCCCAGTGTGAAGCTTGGCCGGATGACGGTTGGAAAGCCCACCTGCTTTTGCACAGCCCAGGCCTGCTCCAAGCTGTGGGCGATACCCGAGCGGGCCGAACCCAGACCGATCCTGGTCATGGCGTCCTTGAACTTGAGTCGGTCCTCGGCCTTGTCGATCGCCTCTGGGGTTGCACCGATGAGCTCGACCTTGTACTTGTCCAGCACACCGTTGCGCCACAGGTCAAGAGCGCAATTGAGAGCCGTCTGACCGCCCATGGTGGGCAAGATCGCGTCCGGGCGCTCTTTGGCGATGATTTTTTCGACCGTCTGCCAGGTGATCGGCTCGATGTAAGTCACATCGGCCGTAGCCGGATCGGTCATGATGGTGGCCGGGTTGCTGTTAATCAGGATGACCTTGTAGCCCTCCTCGCGCAAGGCTTTGCACGCCTGCACGCCCGAATAGTCAAACTCGCAGGCCTGACCGATGATGATCGGGCCAGCGCCGATGATGAGGATGCTCTTGATGTCTGTGCGCTTAGGCATGCGCTTTCTCCTTGGCCTGCTGCATCAGCGCGGTAAAACGGTCAAACAAATAGGCGATGTCGTGGGGGCCGGGCGAAGCTTCCGGGTGACCCTGGAAGCAAAAAGCGGGCTTGTCCGTGCGGGCCAAACCCTGCAGCGTGCCATCAAACAGACTGACATGGGTCGCCCGCAAGTGCGGGGGCAGCGTTTTGACGTCGACTGCAAATCCGTGGTTCTGGCTGGTGATGCTGACACGGCCGCTATCGAGGTCCTTGACCGGATGATTGGCCCCGTGGTGGCCGAACTTCATTTTGAAGGTGCTGGCACCAGAGGCCAGCGCCATGATCTGGTGACCCAAGCAAATGCCAAAGGTCGGGATTGCAGTCTCGATGATTTCACGGGCTGCGGCGATGGCGTAATCACACGGTTGCGGATCGCCCGGTCCATTGGATAAAAACACGCCATCGGGCTTGTGGCCGAGCACCACCGAGGCTGGGGTCTGCGCGGGCACCACCGTGATGCGGCATCCGCGCTCGGCGAGCATGCGCAAGATGTTCTTCTTGACGCCGTAGTCGTAGGCCACCACATGGAAACGCTCTTGGACGAGCGTGCCGTAACCCCCCTGAAGTTTCCACTCGTTCTGGCGCCATTCATAAGGCTGGCTGACGGACACCACCTTGGCCAGATCCAGTCCAGTCATGCTGGCAGCGCCACGGGCGGCAGCAACAGCCTGGGCGATGCCTTGATCATCGACAGATTGCCCAACAGCCAGGGCCATGATGCATCCGTTTTGTGCGCCGTGGGTGCGCAAGTGGCGGGTCAAAGCACGGGTGTCAATATTGGCAATGGCCACCGTCGCGCTGGAGCGCAGGTAACTCGACAGGTCCTGCGTCTGCCGAAAGTTTGAAGCGAGTTGGGGCAAGTCCTTGATGATCAGCCCAGCAGCGAAGACACGCTCGGCCTCGACGTCCTCATGGTTGACGCCGTAGTTGCCGATGTGCGGATAAGTGAGTGTGACGATCTGCTGGCAGTAGCTCGGATCCGTGAGGATTTCCTGATAGCCGGTCATGGCGGTGTTGAACACCACTTCACCGACGGTCGAGCCGGGTGCTCCGATGGAGATGCCAACAAAGACCGTGCCGTCTGCGAGGGCCAAAATGGCCTGGGGTTGATTTCCCTGAAGAGACAAAAGCACTGGGTTCTCCGTTTGTTTGACGGTTCGCCCGGTCGCACGCGCACAGGGACCTGCATCCCATGGGCGCTGGCTGGTGCTTGTGTAAAAGTTCGGCTTTTGCTGCGCCCGGGCGAGGCTGATTTGAAAAGCCTCTGATTATAGTGCAGCGGACCGCACCGTCACGGGCCTCTGGCGGCCCAGACCGCACTGGCGTGCAGGCAAATGGCAGCTGCGGCCGCCACATTGAGAGACTCCTGACCAGCCGGTTGGATGATGCGCACCGCATGCTGCGACCTCGCTGCAAGGGCAGGATCGACCCCCTGGCCTTCGTGGCCGAAGACCCAGGCACAGGGCCAGGGCGGCGCCTGCTCATGCAAAAGCTGTCCTCGGTGGGAACTGGTGACAACCAGTGGCACTTGCAGGGCAGACAATTCATCGGCCTGCATGCCCTCAAACAGATCCAGGGTGAAATGGGCGCCCATGCCCGCACGCAAAACCTTGGGCGACCACAGGGCCGCCGTTGCCCGAATTGCCAGCACCTGCCCGACCCCAAAGGCAGCGGCGCTGCGCAAGATGGAGCCGACATTGCCAGCGTCCTGCACCCGGTCGAGCACCACCGTGGCTCGATCGGGTCGCCAGGGCCCGCCCGCCGGCAACTCCATGAGAGCGCCCATGCCCGCGGGCGATGGCAGCACGCTGAACTCGCCCCACAGGGCATCAGGGACCACAACGGTGCGATTGGCCACCGTCTCCCAGGAAGTCGGTTGCCGCCCCTGAGCCGACTCCGCCAGCACCAGGGTTTGCAGGCGCCGCCCACGGGCCAGGGCGGCGGTGATCAAATGATCACCCTCCAGCCAGATCGCGCCCTGCTTGCGATAGCCGGTGTTGTCATGGGCCAGTCGCCGCAACTCCTTGATCAGCGTGTTGCTGCGCGAACGGATGGTTTCGACCTCAGTCATGTGCCGCCTCGGTGATGCAGTACCTGGGCCACCGGCCCAAAGGTGCGCCGATGCTCAGGGCTGGCGCCGTGCCTCCTCAAAGCGGCCAGGTGTTCGGCCGTTGCATACCCCTTGTGGTCGGCAAACCCGTATTGGGGGAAGGTCTGGTGGTACTGCTCGCACCAGCGGTCGCGCGTGACTTTGGCGACGATGGAGGCTGCAGAAATCGCCTGCACCTTGGCATCTCCCCCCACAATGGCTTCAGCCATCATGGGCAGTTGCGGCAGTCGATTGCCATCGACCAGTACTTTGACTGGCTTGAGCCGCAAGCCATCGACCGCGCGGCGCATGGCCAGCAAAGTGGCTTGCAAAATGTTGATGTTGTCAATTTCTTGAACACTGGCCTGGCCGACCGCACAGCACAGGGCGCGGGCCATGATCTGTTCATACAGCGCCTGTCTGCGCAGTGCCGAGAGCTTCTTGGAGTCAGCCAAGCCCTTGATCGGACGCAGGTCGTCCAAGATCACAGCCGCTGCCACCACAGGGCCGGCCAGCGGGCCGCGTCCGGCCTCGTCGACGCCTGCCACCAGGCCAGGCGTGTCCCAAGCCAGAACAGCTTGTTCAAGCACGAAGGATTTTCTCGATCGCATCGCTGGCCAACCGGGCTGTATCGCGCTTGAGCCAGTGGTGCATCTGCTCAAAACGCTGCCTGAGCGCTTGAGCCTGCTCGGGGTGATCGAGCCAATGCACAACAGCCTGCGCCAGAGCCTGCGGCGTCGCCTGGTCCTGAAGCAGTTCTGGCACCACAAATTGCCGACAAAGGATATTGGGCAGACCCACCCAGGGCTGCAATTGCTTGCGGCGCATGATCTGCCAGCTCAGCCAGGGCATGTGGTAGGCGATGACCATGGGCCGCTTGAACAAGGCTGCCTCCAGCGTAGCCGTCCCACTGGCCACCAGCGCCACATCGCAAGCGGCGAGCACCGCATGCGATTGGCCATCCACAAGGCGCAGGGCTGGGTCATGCCGGGCATATCCGGCCGCTAGAGCCGCTTGTTCCACCTGAGCACGCAAAGCGGGCAACACGGGAACCACACATTGCAGGTCCGGCCGCCGACGCTGCAACAGCCGAGCGGCAGCAAAAAAACGCGGGGCCAGGTGCTTGATCTCAGATTGCCGACTGCCCGGCAAAATGGCCACGACCAAGCCTTCAGGAGGCAAGCCCAATTTCGCCCGAGCGCCCAAGAGATCGGGATGCATGGCAATCATGCTGGCGAAAGGATGCCCGACGTAAGTGGCTTGCACACCGTGACCGTGCAACAACTCGGGCTCGAAGGGAAAAAGACAGAGCACCTGATCTGCGGCCTGCTGCAGTTTCTTCACTTTGTGGGCCCGCCAGGCCCAAAACGAAGGACTGACGAAGTGAACCGTCGGAATGCCCTTGGCTCGCAGCGCGATTTCCAGGTCGAAGTTGAAATCGGGCGCATCCACGCCTATGAAAACATCGGGCGGATCGGCCAGCAACCGGCGCTTGAGATCACGGCGGATGGCCAGCAATTCACGCAAGTGGGGCAACACCTCCACATAACCGCGAACCGCCAGCTTGCGCTCAGGCCACCAGGCCTCAAAGCCTTGGGCGACCATGGCCGCGCCGCCTATTCCCACCGCCCGCAGCTGCGGCCAGCGTGCGCGACAGGCGGCCAGCATGGCGCCAGCGAGCAGGTCTCCCGACGCTTCGCCGGCCACCATGGCGAACCGCGGGGAGTCAGACATGGCGCGCCTAACGAACGATGCCGCGCTCGGCGGAATCCAGAAAAGAGAGCATGAGGTCAAGATCGGCCTCATTCGACCCTGCTTCACCGCGCATGGCTTGCAGCGCAGCCTTGGAATCAGCCAGGCTCAAGCCTTGGCGATAAAGGACACGGTACATGCGCTTGATCGCCGCGATCCGCTCATCGGAGTAACCTCGCCTGCGCAAACCCTCTGCATTGATGCCTTGCGCCTGCGCAGGATTGCCCACCGCGTTGACAAAGGGCGGGACGTCCTGCGACAACCGGGTTTGGAAACCTGCCATGGCGTGGGCACCCACCCGGACAAACTGGTGCACACCCGTCAAACCACCGAGCACCACCGAGTCGCCCACGTGCACATGGCCACCGAGCTGAGTGGCGTTGGCAATGATGGTGTTGTTGCCCACCATGCAGTCGTGGGCCACATGCACGTAGGCCATGATCCAGTTGTCATGGCCCATGCGCGTGAGCCCGCCACCACCGGGCGAGCCAATGTTGAAGGTACAAAACTCACGAATCGTATTGCGGTCGCCAATCGACAGCTCGCAAGGCTCGTTGTTGTACTTCTTGTCCTGCGGAATGGCGCCGATGGAATTGAACTGAAAAATGCGGTTGTCCCGGCCGATGACCGTGTGGCCATCGATCACGCAGTGGGCACCAATGCTGGTCCCATCACCGATGGTCACATGCGGGCCAACAAGGGTGTAAGGGCCAATGCTCACTCGCTCGCCCAACCGGGCTTGCGGATCCACGATGGCTGTGGGGTGAATGTTGGACATGATCGGTGCCAGCAAAGCCATCAGGCAATGGCGCGCACAGCGCACATGAGTTCAGCCTCGCAGGCAACTTCACTGCCTACACTGGTGATGCCTTTGAACTTGTAGATGCCAGCGCGGGAGCGCTCGAGCGTCACATCCATCACCAACTGATCACCCGGCTCCACCGGTCGCTTGAAACGTGCCCCATCGATGCCGGCAAAGTAATAGACCGTGTTGTCATCAAGCTGCGCGCCAGCCGCATCGAAGGCCAACAAAGCTGCGGCCTGGGCCATCGCCTCAAGCATGAGAACTCCAGGCATGACCGGGCGATACGGAAAGTGCCCGGTGAAAAAAGGCTCGTTGATGGTGACATTTTTCAAGGCCTTGATGCTCTTGCCCTTGTTCAACTCGATCACCCGATCGACCATCAGGAAAGGGTAGCGGTGGGGGAGCTTCTTGAGAATCTCGTGGATGTCCATCATGGTGCCTTGTTCTGTGTCTGGGCCTGTGCTTCGAGTTGGCGGATCCGCTCGCGCAGGCCATGCAACTGCTTGAGCGTGGCGGCGTTTTTCTCCCAGTCCGCGTTCTCATCGATGGGGAAAAAGCCACTATAGAGGCCCGGCTTGTTGATCGAACGGGTGACCAGCGAAAAGCTTGAAATATGAACGCCCTCGGCCATACTGAGGTGACCAAGAACGCCAGCGGCCCCGCCGATGGTGCAGTGTGCGCCGATGCGGGCGCTGCCAGCGACGCCCACCAGCGCCGCCATGGCCGAATGCGCTCCCACATGCACGTTGTGCGCGATCTGAATCAGGTTATCGAGCTTGACGCCGTCCTCGATCACCGTGTCGCCCAGAGCACCTCGGTCGACGCAGGTGTTGGCACCGATTTCCACGTCATCACCGATGCGAACCGCACCGAGCTGCTCGATTTTTTCCCATCGCCCACCCGCCGGAGCAAAGCCAAAACCATCGGCTCCAATCACCACGCCAGGGTGCAAGATACAGCGCTTGCCGACCCGACAGCCCTCGGTAACGGTCACGCGCGCGGCCAATCGGGTCTGCTCACCAATGTGCGCACCGGCTCCAACCACGCAATGCGCTCCGATGAAAGCGCCCTCACCCACCACGGCATCGGCCTCAATCACAGCAAATGCGTCCACCACCGCAGACGCAGAGACTTTTGCCAGGGGGTGCACGCAGGCTGAAGCATGTATGCCGGGGGCTGGCGCCAGCGAGTGACGCTGCTTCCAAATCTGCGTGACCCGGGCAAAGTACAGGTAGGGTTGATCGACCAAAATAGCGGCGCCGCGCTCGCGGGCCTGCGCTTCGAGCGCGCCTGAAACAATGACGCATGCGGCCTGGGAGCCGGCGAGTTTGCTTTGGTACTTGGGGTTGCTGAGAAAGCTCAGCTGCTCGGCGTTGGCTGTTTCAAGCGGCGCCAATCCAGCGATTGGCAAGTCGGCCGGGCCGATCAGTCGGGCATCAAATTGCGCCGCCAGCGCCTCAAAAATTTGACCTAGAAGCAGCATCGGGGCGTCTGCGATCGCTCGGACCGTGCATCAACGCGGACCCGCAACACTGAGAGACTTGATCACCTTGTCAGTGATGTCATGCTTGGGGTTGATATAGACCGCCTCTTGAATGATCAGGTCGAACTTCTCGCTCTCTGCCAAAGCCTTGACGGCACGGTTGGCTCGATCAATGATCAGCTGCAGCTCTTCGTTCTTGCGATTATTAAGATCTTCCTGGAATTCCCGGCGCTTGCGCTGGAACTCACGGTCTTGGTCGACCAGCTGCTTTTGGCGCGCCGCCCGCTGGCTCTCAGACAAGGTGGGGCCTTCGCGCTCGAAGCGCTCCGACAGGACCTTGATCTGATTTCCCAGATCATTGATTTCCTTTTCCTTCTTGCCAAATTCCTGTTCGAGCTTGGTCTGTGCAAGCTTGGCTGGACCCGATTCGCGCACGATGCGATCGAGGTTGACAATGCCGATCTTGAACTCCTGGGCTGCCGCTGGCCATGCCAAGAGCCACAGAAATGCGTACAAAAGAAATGGGCGTAGGGACTTGATCATCAGAAAGCCGTGCCGATCTGGAATTGGAAACTCTGTATTCTATCGCCAGCCTCGCGCCGCAAGGGCTTTGCAAGCGCCAGACGCAGAGGGCCTACCGGGGAAATCCAGCTCACACCGAAGCCGGTTGAAGCGCGCAGGTCCTGCAGACGCACCGGAGAGTCTTGCGCGTAAACATTGCCCGCATCGACAAAGCCAAACATCCGCAGGGTTCTATCGTTGCCGGCACCCGGGAAAGGCGCGATCAACTCGCCATTGAGTGTGATTTTCTTGGCGCCACCCCGAGCGGCACCGTTGGAATAGCGCGGTCCAAGCGAGCCCTGCTCAAAGCCACGCACAGACCCCAGGCCACCGGAGTAAAAATTCTTGAGCACCGGAAACGCTTGGCCACCCAAACCCAAACCCCAGCCGAGCTCGCCGTTCAGGGCCACCGTAAATTGCCGGTTCAGAGGAACATAATTTTGCACCTGATACACGGTACGCAAGTACTTCACGTCACCGGCAGCGCCCCAGTCGCTGTTAAAGCGCTGATACCAGCCCTTCGATGGGACCAAAGCGCTGTCTCGCTGATCGCGCTGCCATCCAACCGTGATAGGGAATGACTTGGCGGTCGAGCCATAATCGATGGTGAATTCCTGCAAGCCAGGATTGGATCCAGGGGTAATCGCCCAGGTCTCGGCGCCCAGACCGAAGTAAACCGTATCGCTTTCCGTGAAGGGCACACCAAAACGCACGCTCGCACCTTGCGTCTTGAGCGTGTAGTCGGTGGCCTCGCCGGCCAGTGGACGGTTGGTCCGGCTGTACAGGTCAAAGGCGCGTGAAATACCGTCGGCGGTGAAATAGGGGTCGACCGTGGTCAGCACAAGCTGTCGGTTCGACTTGCTGGTATTGAGCTCAAGGCCCAGGTAGTTGCCGCTGCCGAACACATTTTCCTGACGGATACCGGCCATGATGGAAATCTTGTCGGCGCTGGAGTATCCGGCGCCAAGCTGCAAATTGCCCGTCGGCTTTTCAGTCACATTGAATGCAAGGTCCACCTGATCCTGCGTTCCTGGCACGTCCTGGGTTTCAACATCGACCTGGGTGAAATAGCCCAGCCTATCCACCCGTTCACGCGAGAGTTTGATCTTCTCGCCGTCGTACCAAGAGGACTCGAACTGCCGAAACTCGCGCCGAACCACCTCATCACGGGTACGCGTATTGCCCGCCACGTTGATGCGCCTCACATAAGCGCGGCGCGACGGATCGGCCTGCAGGACAAAGGCCACACGGTTGTTGGCACGATCGATTTCAGGAACCGCCTCCACGCGCGCAAACGCGTAGCCAAACCCACCGAAGTAGTCGGCAAAGGCCTTGGTGGTCTGCGTCACCTGATCGGCGTTGTAAGCCTGACCGGGCTTGATCGTCACGAAGGTCTTGAACTCCTCGTCACGCCCCAGGTAGTTGCCTTGCAGACGCACACCTGAGACCACGAAACGCTCGCCCTCCGTGATGTTGATGGTGACCGATATCTGCTGCTTGTCGGGAGAAATGGCCACCTGGGTCGAATCAATTCGAAAGTCCAGGTAGCCTCGCGTCAGGTAGTACGAGCGCAACGTTTCGATGTCGGCATTGAGCTTGACGCGCGAATAGCGGTCGGACTTGGTGTACCAGCTGAGCCAGCCGCCGGTGTCCAGATCAAAGAGATCGAGCAAGGTGCTTTCTTTGAAGGCACTGGCGCCGACGATGCGCATTTCCTTGATCTTGGCGACCTGACCCTCGGTGATGGTGAACGTCAAGTTGACCCGGTTGCGTTCGATCGGCGTCACCGTGGTGATCACCTGAGCGCCGTACAGACTGCGGTTGATGTACTGGCGCTTGAGCTCTTGTTCTGCCTTGTCTGCCAGCGCCTTGTCAAAGGGTTGCCCCTCAGACAAGCCAGACTCGCGCAAGGCCTTGCGCAAGACGTCTTTGTCGAATTCCTTGGCCCCCACAAAATCCACATCGGCTACGGTGGGACGCTCTTGCACGACGACTATCAGCACCGTGCCTTCGACTTCCAGCCGAACGTCTTTGAACAGCCCGAGACCAAACAGGGAGCGAATCGAGGCCGAGCCCTTGTCTTCGGTGAAGGTCTCGTTGACCCGCAAGGGGATGGACGCAAACACGGTGCCCGGTTCGACACGCTGCAAACCCTCGACCCGAATTTCACTGATGACAAAAGGCTCGAAGGCCCAGGACAGCATGCAAGACAAAAGCCCCGCGAGCAAAAAAGTGGCTGAGCGAAGTCTGATACGTTGAAGCGCGGGTTTCATGAAGGTTTTAAGCGTCGCATTCGGTGAAAAACCACGTCACCCGAGTAAGCGCATGACGTCATTGAACAGGGCGATGGACATGAGCGTGAGCAAGACGGCAATGCCGGCGCGCTGCAATCGATCCATCCAAGCGTCGGAGACACTGCGGCCCGTAATCCCCTCCCAAAGATAATACATCAGGTGTCCCCCATCGAGAATGGGCACAGGCAAGAGATTGAGCACACCCAGACTGACGCTGATCATGGCTAAGAAAAGCATGTAGGCGATCAGGCCCAGACCGGCCGACTTGCCCGCGTAGTCGGCAATCGTGAGCGGCCCGCTGAGGTTTTTCAGCGAGGCCTGCCCAATGAGCATCTTGCCCAGGGTCCTGAGGGTGAGCAAACTCACGCTCCAGGTCTTGGTCACTCCCTCCCACAGCGCGTCCGGCAGATCCTCGCGCACCAGCACCTTCTGAGCCGGCTCACCGACAAAGGCTGCGATGCGCCCCATCTTGGCGCCCCCATCATCGAAAACCCGGGGCTGCACCTGTAACTGCAGCGCCCCCCCTGCGCGTTCAATCTCCCACTGCTGAACCCGCCCATCGACCGACTGCCTGATCC
Source organism: Comamonadaceae bacterium (assembly GCA_021299555.1). Lineage (GTDB taxonomy): Bacteria > Pseudomonadota > Gammaproteobacteria > Burkholderiales > Burkholderiaceae_C > Polaromonas. Next base: position 2,369 of record JAJTGH010000032.1, on the reverse strand, counting down.
CCTCTCGCAACTGGCTGGCATCGTCAACGCGCCGCCCGTCGACCCGAAGCACCAGATCTCCAGCCCGCAGGCCCGCCTGAGCGGCCGCTCCGTTGGGCTGGATCTCGCCCAAGATCGGTCGGCTGAAGGGGGCGACGATACCAATGGATTTGAACAACTGTGCATCGGCCTGCGCCCGCTCAAAACCACTGAGATCGAGAACCACTTCGCGCACGCCGCCGCGGTCGGCCTGGGGCTGAAGCACCAATTTCAGGCGCTCACGTTCCATGGCCGCCTGGGCCAGGCGCCAACGCAGGTCATCAAAAGAGCGGACCGGCTCCAGATCCTCACCCTCCACGCCGATTTCGATCACGGATTCGCCCGAGCGCAGGCCTGCCGATTGGGCCAGCGACCCTGCAACCGGAGTCGACAAAATGGCCCGAGGCTCCTCCACCCCGATCCAGCTGACCGCAGCATAGATCGCAGCGGCCAACAGAAAATTGGCCAGCGGGCCGGCCGCGACCACCGCTACCCGAGAGCGCAGAGGCTGCCTGTTGAAGGCCAAATGCAACTCAGACGGATCAACCGCCTCCTCGCGCTCGTCGAGCATCTTGACATAGCCGCCCAGAGGCACCAGACCAATGACGAATTCGGTCGGGTTGTCTTTGAGGCGCCAGCGAAGCAAAGGACGCCCGAAGCCAATCGAAAACCGCAGCACCTTGACACCGCAGGCGCGGGCGACGCGGTAATGACCGTACTCATGGACGGCAATGAGCAGCCCCAGGGCAACCACGAAGGCCAGAACGGTCGTCATCTTTGACCCATCTGATGGGCCAGGGTGCGGGCACGTTCACGGGCCTGGCGGTCAATGGCCAGCAAATCATCCAGGCCCTCCACACGCGGTGCAGGCCAACCATCGAGCGTGGCCCGGTTGACCCGATGAATCTGGTCAAAACGAATCTGGCCGTCAAGAAAAGCCTGGACCGCCACCTCGTTGGCGGCATTGAGAACAGCGGTGCTGCCCACGGGTCCAGCAAGCACCTCCCAAGCCAACTGCAAGCCCGGAAAGCGCAGGTCATCGGGCGCCAGAAAGGTCATGGTCGGCAAGGCCCGAAAATCGAGCGCCAACGCCCCGGACTCGATGCGCTCAGGCCATGACAACCCATAGGCAATCGGCACGCGCATATCGGGCGTCCCCAGCTGGGCCACCACCGAGGTGTCGCGGTACTGAACCATCGAATGGATGATGCTCTGCGGATGGATCACCACCTCAATTTGCTTGGGCTGCACGCCAAAAAGGTAGCGCGCCTCGATGACTTCCAGGGCCTTGTTCATCATGGTGGCCGAATCCACAGAGATTTTTCGCCCCATCACCCAGTTGGGATGCTTGCAAGCTTGCGCCGGGGTCACCTCGTGAAAAGTGGCAGGATCGCGCTGCAGGAACGGACCGCCCGATGCGGTCAAGATGATCTTTTCAACCCGGCTGGGCCAGGTCGCCGGGTCGTCCGGCAAAGATTGAAAAATGGCCGAGTGCTCGCTGTCGATGGGGAGCATTTGCGCCCCACCCTCACGCACGGCTTTTAGGAACACCTCTGCGCCAACCACCAGCGCGACGATGGCTGCCATGACCACATGCACCCGCTCGTCGCTGGCAATGCGTTGCAGGGCATCGGCACTGCCGAGCACACGCGTCTTGAGTGAGGCCTGCTGCAAACGATCGGCCAGTTGGGCAGCCGCATGAGCGTGGGCCATGACCGCGTAAACCGGCTCGAACCGACGGCACTGCTCGAACATGAGGTCAACCCGCGAGGCCGCGCTCAGGGCGAAAACTTCAAAACGCTCGGGGTGGCGAGCCACCACATCCAGGGTATTGACCCCGATGGAGCCGGTCGAACCGAGTACGGTGATGCGTTGCTTCATGGCGGTCAACTCGAAAAACTCCAAAGCATCATGGCCAGTGGCAGAACCGGCAGCAGGGCATCGATGCGGTCAAGTACCCCACCGTGTCCGGGCAGCAAACCGCTGGAGTCCTTGACGCCGGCGCTGCGCTTGAGCAGAGACTCAATGAGGTCCCCGACCACGCTCATGGCCGTCAAAAAGAGCAAGGCGGCCAGCAAGAGCCACGGGCCATGGCTGATCAGCAACTGACCATGCAAACTGTGCTTTGCTGCCAACGTCTGCTGCAATTCCAGCTCGGACCACAACACACCCATGGCCAGCACACCCACGGCCCCGCCAATGGCCCCTTCCCAGCTTTTACCTGGGCTGATGCTTGCAGCGAGTTTGCGAGTGATCCATCGGCCGCCCCAGGCCTTGCCCGCAAAGTAGGCTGCCACATCGGCCATCCAGACCAGAGTCAGAACAGAAAGCAGGAAATTAACGCCCACGGT
>JAJTGH010000031.1 GCA_021299555.1 Comamonadaceae bacterium | reverse complement strand
GTTCTTCTTGGCCTCTTCCCAGGCCCGCTTGGTGGCCCTGACGAAGCGGCGCACCAGGTCCGGGTTGGTCTTGATCGTGTTGCCACCCGTGAAAATCGCCATCCCGACGATGTTGGCGCCATGATCGGCAAATCGCAGCGCATGCGGCTCCACACCCCGGTACTTGAGCAGGAAGAACTGGTCGTCGGCCCCGCCGAGCAGGCCGTCTGCGCGTTTTTCGAGCACCGTAACCACCTTGGCAGCCGGGTCGACCTGCACAAACTTGATCTTGCTGGTATCGACCTTGTTGTGTGCTGCCAGGGCTTCGAGCAGGCCGCGGATCGGATCGCCAGGCGAGACGGCCAGGGTCTTGCCTTCGATGTCCTTGGGCGTGCGAATACCGGCCGATGCGGCCGAGACCACTGAAAAGCCGGTGGAGCTCAAGATGTTCATCACCGACTTGATCTCGCCGCCTTTGGAGACCAGGTTGATGATGCTCGAGCTGTCCGCCAGTCCAAAGGTGTCTGTACCGGCGCCGACCACCTGCACCGTATTGGCCGAGCCACGGCCCTCATTGATGGTCAGATTGATGCCCTCCTGCCGGTAGAAGCCGCGGTCGACGCCGTAGTAAAACGGCACGTGCAAGCCACCCAGATACCAGTTCAGGCGCAGGGACGCATTGTCTTGCGCTTGGGCTTGAGTGCTGAGCATGAAGGGCAGTGCCAGGCTCAGGCCGAGGATAGCTTTGCCAATTTTCCGTCTCATCGTCATGGTTGTCTCCTTGTTAGCTGCGTACCAAAAAATTCAGATCCCGGTCATCTCGGTCGGGCGCTGCGCCACATGCCAGGGAATGACCATTCGTTCAATCAGTTCGACCAGATAGTAGATGGTCAGCCCGATCACGCTGAGCAAGACGATGATGGCAAAGACCATGGGAGTTTCCAGTTGCCCGTTGTATTGCTGCAGCAGATAGCCCAGGCCACGGTCGGAGGCTACGAACTCGGCCACCACTGCGGCCGTGGCCGACAGCGCCGCGCCGATCTTCAGGCCGGTAAAGATTTCGGGCAGCGCTTGCGGCAGCCGGATCTTGAAGAACATGCGGGTTGGGCTGGCGCCGGTTGAGCGCGCGAAATCCATCACATCGGGATCAACGGATTTGAAGCCGGCAACGCTGGAGACGACGATGGGGAAAAAGCACAGCAGAAAGACGATCAGCAGCTTGGGCATCAGGCCAAAGCCCAGCCAAATGATGAACAGCGGTGCGATCGCGATCTTCGGGATGATCTGCAGAAACACGATGCTCGGGTAAATGGTGTTTTCGACAAAGCGGGAGTAGGCAATGGCCATGGCCAGGGGAATGCTGACCGCCACGGCCAGCAGGTAGCCGCCGATGATCTCGACCGTGGTGATCCACGCGCCGCTCATCACGGTCGCTTGCCGCTTGACAAACTCCGACCAGATCTTGGTCGGAGGCGGCAGCAGGTACTCCTTGATGCCAAACAGCTTGACCGCGAATTCCCAGACCAGGAACAGCACGATGAACATGACCAATGCGCCGACCCAGCGCCGGCTCGAGCGCCGCAGGCCGGGCAAAGTGCTGGTCGGGGCGCTGGTCGGGGCGCTGTCCTGACTCATGGCTGGACCGCCTTGTTCGCCTGGGCCGCAGGCGCTGTCAGATCAAAGGTGCCGAACTGAGCCGGCAGATTGATCTCGATCAGCTCGAGATCGTCGGACCTGGCCACCACGTTGTGGGGCACGCCGGCAGGCTGACTCAGGCAAGTGCCGGCTTGGGCGGTCACCGTGCCTTGTACGCCCTCGAACCGAAAGCTGATCCAGCCTTTGAGCACGTAGACGAAATGCCCGCTCATGTCGTGCCAATGCCAGCCGGTTTCTTGCTCAAACGGCTTGACCGCCCGAATGTGCTTGGCACCGATGCGTCCGCCGCTTGCTTTTTCGAGTCCAAGGTCGCGGTATTCTGCATCTGCGCGGGGCCCATCGCGCGTGAAATCGGCCTCGTTCAACGCCAGCAAATTGAATTGGGAGCGGGCGCTGGACAGTTCCAGCGGCCCTTCATAGAGCGGGGGTGAGGCTTGTGACATGGGCGTCTTTCAGTCGCGGCTTGCCAGAGTGAATCGCGTTTGCGGATCGCGTTGGCCAGACGCTGCCCGGGCTGCGCAGAGGCCAGATGCCGCCCAATTCCTTGGCGGCCCGATGCAGGCGTGCGGCAAAAACCGCGCGGCGTTGCTCGTTAAAACGCAACAGCGGGCCGGCCAGGCTGAGCGTGCCAACGGCTGCGCCCGCACCCGAGGGACCGTGGGGGCAGCCGCAGCCCGGTGGCCGAGACGATGCGCAGGGCCTGCTCTTCGGGCAGCGTGGCAAGCCAGGCTTTGCCGGTGGCAGTGGCATGCAGCACCACATCGTGGCCGGTATCGTGGTCTACCCCGGGGTCGTAGCGCAGACCAGATCGCGCACCCTGTGCCTTTGCGACCCAGATCAATCGCTCGGCTTCGACCACGGCCAGGCGCGCCAGTTCACCGGTATCTGCGGCAACCTGATCGAGGATGGGTTGCGCCAAGTCGTCCAGCCCGGTGTGCACGTAGTGGCGCATCCCGAGCATGGTGAGTTTGAGGGTCAGGGCATACCGGCCGCTTTGGCTGTTTTGAACCACATAGCCAGACTCAATCAGCAGGGCAAGCAGCCGGTGGCCGATGCTCTTGGGCAGGCCAAGGGCATCGCAGATGTCCGTCAGGCCCGCGCCCTCAGGATGACCGGTCAGATGCTCCAGGACAAGCAGAACCCGCCTGGATGCCGATTGGTTCATGAAAATCTGCCATTGGTGGAACTCGGTTCCTATTTTAAGACCTGGGTCGGGAGGTGTCAATAGACCCGGCCACTGGCGCGCTCAGCGCCGATTTCAGGTCGCAGCCAACACCCGGTGCAGCGCATGGGCGGCTGCCAGCGCCAGAGCATCACCGCTCACCGGCCCCACCACTTGCAAGCCCACGGGCAGGCCGTTGGCTGCGTGCCCAGCCGGGATGTTGACGGTGGGGGTGTGCAGCACGGTCCAGATCCGGCAAAAGATCGGGTCGCCCGTGTTGTCAAGGCCCAGCGGGGCGGCGCCGGGCGCGCTGGGCGCGAGCAGCACATCGATGTCTTTGAACGCCTCGGTCAGCTGGGCTCGGCAGCGCGCCACCCATGCTTGAGCCAGGTCGTATTGCGCCACGGTCACGGCCATACCGGCATTCATGATGCCTTGCAGGCGTGGGCTCAGGCGCTCAAAGTGCTGCAAGCGCTCATAAGCCAGGCATTGCGCTTGCTCGTACAACTGGATGTGGGTTTGGGCCTGGGCCAATTGCTCAAAGTCACTGGGCAAGCGCTTGTCTTGCACGGTCATGCCATCGGCGCGCCCGATGAGCGAAGCCGCTTGCGCCATGGCCGTGTGGGTCTCGGGCAGGGCGTGCGACCACTCGTAAGTGCGGCAAAGGCCCACGCGCAATGGTCGGCCCAACACCTGCGCCAGGGGGCGCAGCAACCAGTCGGCGCGCCCGCTCAGGGCGCTGGCCAACAAGGCCGCATCGGGCACGTTGCGGGCCAGGGTGCCCACGGTGTCCAGGGTGTCAGACAGGGGTTTGGCACCTGAGCGGTTGATGCCGCCAAAGCTCGGTTTGAAAGCCACCACACCACAGTAGGCCGCCGGCCGGGTGAGCGAGCCTGCGGTTTGCGTGCCCAGTGCCAGCGGCACCATGCCATCGGCCACAGCCGCCGCCGAGCCGGACGACGAGCCCCCGGGGGTGTGCGCCCGATTGTGCGGATTGCGGGTTTGGTTGGGTTCAAAGGTGGCGAACTCGGTGGTCACGGTTTTACCCATGATTACCGCACCGGCGGCGCGGGCCAAGGCCACGCAACTGGCGTCGTTGGCCGGCTGATGGCCCGTGTAAATGGACGATCCATAGCCCGTGGGCATGTCGGCGGTGGCGATCAGGTCTTTCACGCCCATCGGTATGCCGTGCAACAGGCCTTGGTGCGCGCCCTGGTCCAAGGCTCGAGCGCGCGCGAGCGCGGCATCACGCGCCACATGGCTCCAGGCTTGCACCTGAGCCTCGCGGGCGTCGATGCGGGCCAGACAGTCGCGCACCAGGTCCTCGGCGCGCAAGCTGCGTTGGGCCAGTTGTTCGGCCGCCTCGCATGCGCTGAGCAGGTGGTGGGGGTGGGGGTGGGGCATGGCCCGAGTCAGGCCGCTTCGCGGTAGAACGGCCCGGGACTGAGTGTGCGGGGTGACAGCGGGCCCACGGCGTGATGGATGGCCCCAATGTGCTCGGGTGTGGTGCCGCAGCAGCCGCCGACGATGTTGACCAGGCCTTGCTCGGCAAATTCGCGCAACAGGCGGCTGGTCACTTCAGGCGTTTCGTCGAAGCCGGTCTCGCTCATCGGGTTGGGCAAGCCCGCATTGGGATAGCAGGAGATGAAGGTCTCCGGGGCCACGCGGGCAAGCTCTTGAATGTAGGGACGCATGAGCGCCGCACCGAGAGCGCAGTTCAGCCCGACGGCCAGGGGTTGGGCGTGGCGCACGCTGTGCCAAAAGGCGCTGACGGTTTGCCCGCTCAAGATGCGCCCCGAGGCGTCGGTGACGGTGCCACTGATGATCAGTGGCAGGCGCTGGCCACTGGCGTCAAAGTACTCGTCAATGGCAAACAAGGCCGCCTTGGCGTTGAGCGTGTCGAAAATCGTCTCGACCAACAGCACGTCGCTGCCGCCTTGCACCAGCGCCTGCACCTGCTCCGAGTAGGCCGCACGCAACTCTTCAAAGCTGGTGTTGCGCGCTCCCGGGTCGTTGACGTCGGGGCTGATGCTCGCCGTCTTGGGCGTGGGGCCGAGTGCGCCGACCACAAAGCGCGGGTGCTCGGCGGTGCTGTATTTGTCGCAGGCCGCGCGGGCCAGCCGGGCCGATTGCAGGTTCATCTCGGCGGCCAGGTGGGCCATGTCGTAGTCGGCCTGAGCCACCGTGGTGGCGCCAAAGGTGTTGGTCTCGATCATGTCCGCCCCGGCGGCCAGGTAGCCTTCGTGGATGTCGCTGATCACGTCTGGGCGGGTCAGGCTGAGCAGTTCGTTGTTGCCCCTGACGTCCTTGTGGAAGTCCTTGAAACGTTCGCCCCGGTATTGCGCTTCCGTGAGCTTGAAGCGCTGGATCATGGTGCCCATGGCACCGTCAAGAATGGCGATGCGTCGGCTCAAGATGCCGGGCAAAGCCTGGGCGCGGGTGTAGGTCGGTGTGGACATGTCTGCATTTTAGGCAGCACCCTGACTGCTGGATCTGACCGATCGATCGACTCCAGGATCAGCTTGCTGATCGCTCAGGCCGATCAAGCGGTCCAACCAGGCGGGCCGGCCAGGCAGACCGATGGGGGCGCTGGCCTGGACGGCTGGTGTCCAAGCCAGGCGCCGCATCTTGCTCGACAATAGCGTTTTTGGTTCACCGACACTGTTCCCCCGACGCATGAAGCATCTGCAACCCCAGCAAGCCTGGCAATGGCTGAGCAGCCGCGGCGACGTACTTTTCGTCGATGTGCGCATGGAAATCGAGTCCATGTACGTGGGGCGCCCCCCCGGGGTGGTCAACATCCCCTGGTACGAGTACCCTGAAATGAAGGCCGATCCGGCGCAGTTCGTGGCCCAAGTGGAGCGCGAGGCTGGAGGCAGGGACCGCCCTGTGCTCCTGTTGTGCCGCTCTGGTCAGCGCACGCTCGATGCGGGCGCGGCGCTCGAGGCGGCTGGCTTTTCTGAGGTGGCCCATGTCGTTCATGGTTTCGAGGGCGAGCTCGATGCGCATTTCAAGCGCTCGAGTGTCTCGGGCTGGCGATTCGAGGGCCTGCCTTGGGAACAAATGTGAAGGCCCGACTCAGGCTTTGGTCATGACGGGGTCGGCGCCGCTGGAGATTCTCAATGACGTCTTCGGCTATGAATCGTTTCGCGGGCCGCAGCAGGGCATCATCGAGCATCTGATCGCCGGCGGCGACGCCCTGGTGCTCATGCCCACGGGCGGTGGCAAGAGCCTGTGCTATCAGATCCCTGCCATCGCCCGGCAACGGGCCGGGCGGGGCGTGACCGTGGTGGTCTCGCCGCTCATTGCGCTCATGCACGATCAGGTGGGCGCTTTGCACGAGGCCGGTGTGGCCGCTGCGTTTCTCAATTCCAGCTTGAGTCTGGAGCAGTCCCAGGAGGTGCAAGGAAGGCTGCAGCGCGCCGAATTGACCTTGCTCTATGTGGCGCCCGAGCGGCTCAACACATCGCGCATGCTCGATGCACTCTCCAGGCTGCACGAGCGCGGTCTGCTGAGCCTGTTTGCGATTGACGAGGCGCATTGCGTCAGCCAATGGGGGCACGACTTCAGGCCCGAGTACCGCGGCCTGTCGTTGCTGCACGAGCAGTTCCCATCGGTGCCGCGGGTGGCGCTGACCGCCACGGCCGACCACATCACGCGCCAAGACATGGTTGAGCGGCTGCAGCTGGGTGCGGCGCGCCAGTTTGTCAGCAGCTTCGATCGGCCCAACATCCGCTACACCATTGTTGAAAAAACCGATCCAATGCGTCAGCTGCTGCGCTTTATCGAGGGCGAGCACGAGGGTGAGGCGGGCATTGTTTACTGCCAGTCCAGAAAGCGCGTCGAGGAGGTGGCCCAGCAGTTGCAGGCCGCAGGGGTCAAGGCGCTGGCCTACCACGCCGGTCTGGAGACCGCACTGCGCCAGCAGCGGCAGGACCGTTTCCTGCGGGAGGACGGGATGGTCATGGTGGCCACGATTGCTTTTGGCATGGGCATCGACAAGCCCGATGTGCGCTTTGTGGCCCACCTGGACATGCCCAAGAACATCGAGGGCTACTACCAGGAGACCGGACGAGCGGGCCGCGACGGGCTGGCGGCCGATGCCTGGATGGCCTACGGACTGCAGGATGTGGTCAACCAACGGCGGATGATCGACGCCAGCGAGGTGGCCAGCGAGGAATTCAAGCATGTCATGCGCGGCAAGCTCGATGCCCTGCTGGGCCTGGCCGAAGGCACGGGCTGCCGCCGGGTCAGCCTGCTGGGCTATTTTGGCGAGACCAGTGGCGCCTGCATGAACTGCGACAACTGCCTGCAGCCGCCCGCGCTGTGGGACGCCACCGAAGCGGGCCGCAAGCTGCTCAGTTGCATCTACCGGGTGCAGCAGGCCAGCGGCCTGTCGTTCGGCGCAGGTCATCTGATGGACATATTGCGGGGCAAGCGGACCGACAAGGTGCTCCAGTACGGGCACGAGGGGCTGTCGACCTTTGGCATCGGCGCTGATTTGTCCGAGACCCAGTGGCGCGGCGTGCTGCGCCAATTGATTGCGCGCGACATGGTGCGGGTCGACTCCGAGGGCATGAGCACCCTGAGCCTGCTGCCGGCCGCGCGTGGCCTGTTGCTCGGTCAGGGGCAATTGCTGCTGCGCCAAAGCGCCGAGCCAGCGGCTCGCACGCGCCAGCGCCAGGTCCGCACGTCGGCGCGTGGCCTGGCCGAGGCCAGCCTCAATGCAGGGGCTCTGGAGCGCTTGCAGCGGCTCAAGGCCTGGCGTGCTGAGGTCGCGCGCGAACACAACCTGCCTGCGTTCGTCATTTTTCACGATGCCACCTTGCGCGCAATTGCCCAGCTCAATCCACAGCAATTGCGTGCGCTCGAGGGCGTTTCCGGTATGGGCGCCAAAAAGCTGCAGGCCTATGGCGCCGATGTGGTGCGGGTTTGCACCGAGTTGGCCTGAGCCCGCGCGATCGACGACAAGCGCTTCATGCTGCGCAGGGCATAAGGCCATGCCTGGCGGGCATGTGGCGACCTTTGACCCGGGTTAGTCCTAGGGGTATCGCCGTTCAGGCGGGGGTCAAAGTCGGTGGTTTGGTTTAGGATTCCGGGTTCTGGGCCGACACATGTGGTGTGGGCCACCCAACTTTTTCACGGGAGTACGTTGTGGTGAATCTGACAAAAAAACAGGGCCTCAAGGCCCTGGCCGCTGCTGGCCTGGCGCTGGTCATCCTGGCCCCGGCCCATGCAGGCAAGACCCTGGACGCAATCAAGCAGCGCGGCCAGGTGGTATGCGGTGTGAACACCGGCTTGGCCGGCTTTTCCGCAGCCGATTCCAGCGGCAACTGGAGCGGTCTGGACGTGGACATGTGCAAGGCCGTTGCGGCCGCCACCCTGGGCGATGCCACCAAAGTCAAGTACGTTCCGCTGAACGCCCAGCAGCGCTTTACCGCCCTGCAGTCCGGCGAGATCGACATGCTCTCGCGCAACACCACCTTCACCCTGACCCGTGATGGATCCCTGGGCCTGCATCAGACCGTGGTGACTTACTACGATGGTCAAGGCTTTATGGTTCCGGTCAAGAGCAAGATCAAGAGCGCCAAGCAGCTCAAAGGCCAGACCGTCTGCGTGCAGTCTGGGACGACCACCGAGAAGAACCTGACCGACTTCTCGCGCGCCAACAATCTGGGCATCAAGCCTGTGGTGTTCGAGAAGGTTGAGGCTGCCACCGGCGCCTATTTCTCGGGCCGCTGCGTGGCTTACACCACCGATGCCTCGGGCCTGGCTTCGGTGCGTAACAAGGAAGCCAAGAACCCGGCAGACCACATCATCTTGCCCGAGCTCATTTCCAAGGAGCCTCTGGGCCCCATGGTGCGCCGTGGTGACGACGAGTGGTTTGCCATCGTCAAGTGGACCCTCTATGGCCTGCTCGAGGCCGAAGAGTACGGTGTGACCCAGGGCAACGTCGATCAGCTCAAGACCAGCAGCACCGATCCGGTGGTGCAGCGCATGCTCGGTAGCACTGAAGACACCGGCAAGCTGCTGGGCCTGGACAAAGACTGGATGGCCCGCGCCATCAAGGCCACCGGCAACTACGGCGAAATTTTCGAGCGCAATGTCGGTCCGAAGTCGGCTCTGGGTCTGCCACGCGGCGTGAACAATCTGTGGAACAAGGGCGGCCTGATGTACGCCTACCCGATCCGCTGATTGAAGCTGCACCCTTGAAAACCGCCTGTTGGGCCCGGCCTGGCAGGCGGTTTTTCTCCAATGGACAGGGTGTTTGTCAAGCACTGTGCCCGGTCCGAGGCTTGCATGGATTGATCGCATGAACCGTCCTCCTTCTGCCCCCCCGAAGAAAAAGAACTGGTCTTGGCGCAGCCAGGCGTTTCGTGGCCTGGTCTATCAGGCGCTGGCCCTGGCCTTGATTGCGCTGGGGCTGTGGTACCTGGGTCACAACACCCTGGTCAACATGCGCGAGCGTGGGATCCAGAGCGGGTTCGGGTTTTTGACCCAGACCGCTGGCTTTGACATCGGCGAGAGCCTGTTTGCCTTCGAGTCAACCCAGAGCTACCTGATGGCTTTTGTGGTCGGATTGGTCAACACGCTGCGGGTGGCGGTGCTGGGCATCATCCTGACGACGGTGCTGGGCACTTTGCTGGGTATCGGGAGGTTTTCGCGCAACGCGCTGGTCAGGGGCTTGTGCCAAGCCTATGTCGAATTCTTTCGCAACGTGCCGATTTTGTTGCAGCTGCTCATGTGGTACCTGCTCTTTACCGAGGTGTTGCCCGATGCCAGCGAGGCCTGGCAGGTCGGCAGTGTCTTTCTGAGCAAGGGGGGCGTGAACTACCCGGTGCCGGTCTGGGCGGATGGCCATGCCTGGGCGGGCATCGGTCTGCTCGCCGGTTTGGTCTTGGCCTGGCTGCGCAGCCGCTGGGCCCGCGCCCAATTCGAAGCCACAGGTCAGCCGCGCAGCGTGTTTTGGGTGCCGCTGCTCATTGTGCTGGCCATGGCGGTGTTGGGCTGGTTGCTCGGAGGGGCCCCGCTGGAGGCCAACTTCCCGACCAAGGGCGAATTTGCCATTGAAAACGGTGGCGCCTTGACGCCTGAATTCATGGCGGTGCTCCTGGGCCTGGTGATCTACACCGCCGCTTTCGTGGCCGAGGTGGTGCGAGCGGGCATTGGTTCGGTGGCGCGGGGCCAGAGTGAGGCCGCAGCCGCTCTGGGTCTGTCGCGAGGGCAGGAGATGCGTCTGGTCATGCTGCCCCAGGCTCTGCGGGTGATCATCCCACCCATGACCAATCAGTTCCTGAACCTGACCAAAAATTCGTCGCTGGCGGTTGCCATCGGCTACCCGGACGTGGTGTCGATCGCCAACACTGCGATCAACCAAACCGGTCGTGCGGTCGAATGCATCGCCATCGTCATGCTCGTTTACCTGACCACGTCCCTGGCGACGTCTGGCCTGATGAACTGGTACAACGCACGCGCGGCGATCAAGGAGCGTTGAGCATGAGCGCCCGCATTTTTCAATCGATTGCCGCCCGCCCCGCGCCAGTGCGCACCGACGGGCTGGCCGGATGGCTCAAGAGCAATCTGTTTGCCGATGTCCGCACCACGGTCAGTACGCTGATCGTTGGCGGCCTGCTGCTGTGGTATTTGCCCGGGTTGCTCAACTGGGCCGTCTTTTCAGCCTTCTGGCGCCCTGATGCACAGGCCTGCCACGCGGTTGAGGTGGGCGCCTGTTGGGGCGTGGTGGCCGAAAAGTATCGGCTCATCATTTTTGGCCGTTACCCCTTTGATGAGCAGTGGCGCCCTTTGGTGGCCACCGTGCTGATGATGACGCTGTTGGTTGTCAGCTGCATTCGGATCTTCTGGAAGCCCTGGCTGGCCCTGGTCTGGGTGGTCGGCCTGTGGGTGTTTTTCTGGCTCATGCTCGGTGGCATGGGTTTGTCGAAGGTCGAGACCGATCGCTGGGGTGGCCTGCCCCTGACGCTGCTGCTTGCCACGCTGTCCATTGCCATGGCTTTTCCGCTGGCCTTGCTGGTGGCCTTGGGTCGTCGCTCAGACTTGCCGGCCATACGCACCTTGTGCACCCTGTATGTGGAACTGATCCGAGGCGTGCCCCTGATTTCTGTGCTGTTCATGGCCTCCTTCATGTTTCCGCTGTTCATGCCGCAGGGCACCAAGATCGACGTGCTGATCCGCGTGCTGGCCGGCATCACGCTGTTTGCCGCGGCCTACATGGCCGAGGTGATCCGCGGTGGTTTGCAGGCCATCCCCAAAGGGCAGGTGGAGGCGGCGGCCTCGCTCGGACTGTCTTATTGGCAGACGCAGCGCAAGATTGTTTTGCCACAGGCCTTGGCCATGGTGGTGCCCGGCATCATGAACAACTTTATTGCCATCTTCAAGGACACCTCTTTGGTGACCATCGTCAGTCTTTATGAGCTCACCGGGGCATTGGGCTTGGCGCTCAATTCCGACGCGGACTGGCGGCCATACAAGATTGAAGGCTATGTCTTCATAGCCCTGATTTATTTTTCCTTCTGCTTTGCCATGTCGCGTTACAGCCTATGGGTCGAACGTGAGGTCAACAAAGGGCGGCAGCGCTGATTTTTTGAACAGGTTCCTTTATGAGCACCCCCATCATCAGCTTTGAAAAAGTCAACAAGTGGTACGGCAACGATTTCCACGTGCTGCGCGACATTGACCTGAGCGTCGCCAAGGGCGAGCGCATCGTCATTTGCGGGCCATCGGGTTCGGGCAAGTCGACCTTGATACGTTGCATCAACCGATTGGAGGAGCATCAGCAAGGCCGCCTGGTGGTCGATGGCGTAGAGCTGTCCGATGACCTCAAGGCCATCGATGCCATCCGCAAGCAGGTGGGCATGGTCTTTCAGCAGTTCAATTTGTTTCCGCACCTGACGGTGCTCGAAAACCTCACGCTCTCGCCCATGTGGGTTGGCAAGCTGCCCAAGAAGGAGGCCGAGGAGCGGGCCATGGCTCAGCTCGAGCGTGTGCGCATTGCCGAGCAGGCGCTCAAGTACCCGCTGCAGCTCTCGGGCGGTCAGCAGCAACGCGTGGCCATTGCCCGCGCCTTGTGCCTGACGCCCAAGATCATGCTCTTTGATGAACCCACTTCGGCGCTCGACCCGGAGATGATCAAGGAGGTGCTTGACGTCATGATTGAGCTGGCCAACCAGGGCATCACCATGCTTTGCGTGACCCATGAAATGGGTTTTGCCAAAGCGGTGGCCGATCGGGTGATTTTCATGGATCAGGGTCAGATCGTGGAGCAAAACACGCCCGAGCAGTTCTTCAATCACCCGCAAACGGACCGCGCCCAGGACTTCCTCTCCAAGATTCTCGGGCACTGATCGCGCCGGCCATTTGGGCGCGCTCGCTCAGCGGCTGGCCAGGTAGCGCTTGCGCCAGAAGATGCCGATCACCGTCAGGGCCAGCGTGACCATCAGGCCCATCACCCACCACAGCCCCGCGCTGTTGTGGATGGCCGGCATGAAATCGAAATTCATGCCGAAAAACCCCGTGATCAGGTTCAGTGGCAAAAATACCGCCGTCAGCGCGGTGAGGATGCGCATGATGTCATTGGTGCGATGGCTCTGCGCGGAGAAATGCATTTGGACGGCTGCCTCGGTGCTGTGTTCGAGCCTCTGCACGTGCCGCACCACCCGTTCAATGTGTTCGAGTACGTCGCGTGAACGCACCTTGAGCAACTCGCGCTCGCGCTGCAGCACCGCCGTGCTGTCGTCGGGCCAGGTCTCCAGGGCGTCGATCCAGTCTTGAATGGCGCTGCGCTGGTCTTCGCAGATCTCGTCGAGCTTGTGCAGGGTGATGCGTGCGTCAAGCACCGCGCTCCAGTTGGCAAAGCGCGAGCCTGGCTTGAGCAGCTCGATCTGCCAGTGGTCGAGCTGTCTGTTGAGTTCGCGGCGCAGGTCCAGGTACTGGTCGACCATCAGGTTGACCAGTCGCAGCATCAGGTCGGCCGGGCTGGTGGGCAGCTTGGCGCCGGTGCTTCGGCTCGCTTGCGAGCCGGCCTCCAGCAAACGAGCCGCGTAGTGCTCGCGCACGCTCATGTCGTCGGGGTGGACCGACAGCAACACCCGATCGAAGATGACCAGCCCCACCGGGCTGGTATCGATGCGGCGCAGGATCACCGGCCCGCGCACCCGCCGCTTGCTCTGGCCATCGCGTTCAGCCCCGGTCGCCTCGCTGTTGCCCGATGCGGTGCGCCAGCTGCTCAAACGCCTGAACACCAGCAGGTCGTATTGCGAGGTGTAGTCGTAGTGTGAGGGCAGTTGCAGGTTGAGCAGGTCCGAGACATGCAGATCGACCAGCGGCTGGCCGCACAGGCTGTGCAGTGTTTGCTGCACAACGTCGGGTTGCTCCTGCAACAGGCTGCGGCTGATGGCCAACCAGATAAAGCCCTGTTCGGGCAATTGCAGCGGCCATTCGTCGCTCTCAGTGACCTGATTGGCGGCGATGTGGAAAATTCGCAGGGGGGCGGCGTTTGCGTGCATGGTGAAAGCCTTCGGCCCGGGCGCAGGGCTGTGTCCCGACTCTGCGTGCAGTTTGCCACGCCCGCTCGGCGGCGGCCTCAATCAGCGGCGCAGCTTGCGTGCAACGTCCAGCGAGAAATAAGTCAGGATGCCGTCGGCGCCCGCGCGTTTGAAAGCCAGCAGGCTTTCCATCATGACCGCATCGTGATCAAGCCAGCCGTTTTGGGCGGCCGCTTTGAGCATGGCGTATTCACCAGAGACCTGGTAGGCGAAGGTGGGCACCTTGAATTCGTCCTTCACGCGCCTCACCACGTCCAGGTAGGGCATGCCGGGCTTGACCATGACCATGTCTGCGCCCTCGGCGATGTCCAGCGCCACTTCCTTGAGCGCTTCGTCTGTGTTGCCGGGGTCCATCTGGTAGACCTTTTTGTCGGCCTTGCCCAGGTTGCCGGCCGAACCGACCGCATCGCGGAAGGGGCCATAAAAGGCGCTGGCGTATTTGGCGCTGTAGGCCATGATCCGCGTGTGGATGTGGCCCTGGGCCTCCAGGGCCTGCCGGATGGCGCCGATGCGCCCGTCCATCATGTCGCTGGGCGCCACGATGTCGACGCCGGCGGCCGCTTGAGCCAGCGCCTGCTGCACCAGCATGGCCACCGTGGGTTCATTGAGGATGTAGCCGGTCTCGTCGAGCAGACCATCTTGTCCGTGGCTGGTGTAAGGGTCCAGGGCCACGTCGGTCATGATGCCCAGATCGGGGAAGCGCTTCTTGAGCTCGCTGACCACGCGCGGCACCAAGCCTTTTGGGTTCGCCGCTTCACGCCCGTCAGGCGTTTTCAGGCTGGCGTCGATCACCGGAAACAGGGCCATCACAGGAATGCCCAACTGTTGGCATTCCTCGGCCACGGGCAGCAGCAGGTCCAGGGACAGCCGCTCAACGCCTGGCATGGACGCCACCGCTTGACGCTGCCCAACCCCGTCGGTGACAAACACCGGGTAGATCAGGTCGTGGACTGTGACGGCATGCTCACGCACCAAGTTGCGGGTGAAGGTGTCGCGGCGCAGGCGCCGGGGGCGGCCAGCGGGGAAGGCAGCGTAGGGAGTCATGCCGAAATTGTGCCAAATAACGTTGACAAATTCACTTGTCTAAGGGATTACACCAAGGTGGCGCGCCGGACCCCTGTGGGCAAGCGCACAGGACCTGCCGCAGCCTCGGCCAGCGCCACTACACTGCAGGCATGTTGTGGATCAAAGCCTTGCACATCGTGTTGGTGGCCAGTTGGTTCGCGGGTTTGTTTTATCTGCCACGCATTTTCGTGAATCTGGCCATGGTGCCTGCTGGCAGCGATGCCGAGCGTGATCGCCTGCTGTTGATGGCGCGCAAGCTCATGCGTTTTACAAACATCCTGGCCGTCCCGGCACTTGCCCTGGGCCTTTGGCTGTGGTTGGGCTACGGGATAGGTTCTGGCCCGGGCAGTGGCTGGATGCACGCCAAGTTGGCGGTGGTTCTTCTGACCCTGGCGTATCACCATCAGTGCGGCCGCCTTTTGCGGGTATTTGAGCGCGGCCAAAACAGCCGCAGCCATGTCTGGTTTCGTTGGTTCAATGAATTGCCGGTGCTCTTCATGCTTACGGCTGTGGTGCTGGTCGTGGTCAAGCCCTGGCAGGGCTGAGGCTGCATGTCGGTAGACGCAGTCATCAAGCCCGCAGCGGGCTGATTCCATGGCCACAGGTTCGCGCCAGACCTCGGCTTGGCCCTTGACGCTGGCGCTCGCTTGCCTGGTGGCCTATGCCAGCCTCTATCCTTTTTCCGGCTGGCGCGATCAGGGGCTTTGGCCCCTGTCCTTCCTGTTCGCACCGCCGCCACGCTACTGGACCGGTTTTGATCTGGCTGTGAATCTGCTGGGCTACAGCCCCCTGGGATTCTTGGCCGCCCTGGCGGTGATGCGTGGCACGACCTGGCGCTGGCCGGTGACCGTGGCCGGCTTGGGTGCGGCCGGGCTGTCTTTTCTGATGGAAACGGTGCAGGGCTATTTGCCCTCCCGGGTGTCTTCCAACCTGGACTTCGCCCTCAATGCACTGGGCGGTTGGCTGGGGGCGCTTCTGGCCTTTTATCTCGAGCGCTGGGGCGTGCTGCAGCGATGGAGCGACTTTCGGCGGCGCTGGTTTGTTGGGCAGTCCCGCGGGGCCTTGGTGCTGCTGGCCCTGTGGCCTCCTGCACTTTTGTTTCCGGTGCCCGTGCCATTTGGCCTGGGCCAGGTGGTGCAGCGCCTGGAGGAAGCGCTCGGTCAGTTGTTGTCGGGCACGCCTTTTTTGGATTGGATCCCGGTGCGCGATGTGGAGTTGCAGCCCATGTTGCCGGGAGCCGCGGGCGTTTGCGTGGCCTTGGGGGTGCTGGTCCCGGTTTTGATGGCTTGTGCCATCGTGCGTCGGCCGTGGCAACGCCCGGTTTTGCTGGCCTGCGTTTATGCCGTGGGCACCTTGATTCAGACCCTGTCGTCTGCTTTGAGCTTTGGGCCTGAGCATGCCTGGGCTTGGCTTGAAGCGCCTGTGGGCATGGGCCTGGGACTGAGTTTGCTTGCCTGTGCCATGGCGATGCTGCTGCCGGTACGCGGCATGTTGGCGCTGGCCCTGTTGGCCCTCGGAGTGCAGTTGACGCTGCTCAATCACGCCTCGATCGATCCCTACTTTGAGCAGACGCGCCAAATATGGGAGCAGGGGCGATTCATACGGTTCAACGGCTTGACCCAGTGGATCGGTTGGCTCTGGCCGTTTGCTGCCCTTGTCCATCTTTTGCTCTGCTTGTCGGCCACGCCTGCACGGACAGAGCAAAGCCAACTCTAAAATCTGCGCCCATGAATGACCTCAAACACAGCGAAAAGCCAAACGCCTACTACCAGCACCATGTGTTTTTTTGCCTCAATGAACGCAGCAATGGCGAAAACGCCTGCGGCCATCATGGGGCGCAACAGGCGTTCGACCGGTGCAAGGCGCAGGTCAAGGCAGCCGATCTGGCCGGCCCGGGCGGCGTGCGAGTGAACAAAGCCGGCTGTCTGGACCGCTGCTCTGCCGGACCGCTGATGGTGGTTTACCCCCAGGGCACGTGGTACAGCTATGTCGATGCAAACGACATCGACGAGATCATCGAGTCACACCTCAAGCGTGGGCAGGTGGTTGAGCGCTTGCTCACGCCCCCTGAGGCGGGCCGCTGACCCCGGGCCCATGAATTCACAGACTCGCAAGTTCAGCATCGCCGGACCTGCTGGCGCCATTGAAATCGCACGCGATGCCGCCCAGGGCCCTGTGCGGGGTGTGGCCGTGATTTCGCACCCCCATCCCCTGTTTGGTGGCACGCTGGACAACAAGGTGGTGCAGACCCTGGCGCGCGCTTTCAACCAGTGCGGCTGGGACTCGGTGCGCTACAACTTTCGGGGTGTGGGCGCCAGTCAGGGTGTTTACGACGAGGGACGCGGTGAGTGCGATGACCTGCTGGCTGTCATTGAGCAGGTTCAACCCCAGGGGGCCCTGAGTTTGGCCGGCTTTTCCTTTGGCGCCTTTGTCACTGCCCGGGCGATGGCCGCGCTCAACGATGGCCGGCCCATCGACCGCTTGGTGCTCGTGGGCACAGCCGCCAGCCGATTCGATGTGCCGCCGATTGCAGCGTCTGCCCATGAGCGCACCTTGGTGATTCATGGCGAGGCCGACGACACCGTCGCCCTGTCGGCGGTGATGGATTGGGCCCGACCCCAGGTGCTGCCGGTGTTGGTCATCCCCGGGGGTGGGCATTTCTTTCATGGACAATTGCCACTGCTCAAAAACTTGGTCGTTCGCCATTTGAGCGCCTGAATCCGAGGCCCGCGCCCGCGGCTCCTGGAACGGGCGTTGCTGCCGGCCTCATCCATGCTCTGCCCCATGCTTTCTCGCTTTTTTGTTTTTTCGGCTCTGTGGGCGACCTTGCTCTCACAGAGCTGGGCTCAGGCCCCGCGAGCGCCCGAAATCGCGGCCCGCGCCTACCTGCTCATTGATGTCACGGCCGGTCAAACATTGGCCTCCCAAGAAGCAGATACCCCGATCGAGCCCGCCTCGTTGACCAAGCTGATGACCGCTTATCTGGTTTTCGACGCGCTCACTGGATTCAGGGCATGGTGGTCCAGTCGGGCAACGACGCCACAGTGGCTCTGGCCGAAGGGGTCGGCGGCGATGTGGGGCGTTTCGTTGCGCGCATGAACGAGCAGGCCAAGGTTTTGGGGCTCAAGAGCACGACCTACAAAAACCCGGAAGGCCTGACCGAAGCCGGTCACACCACCACGGCGCGAGACTTGGCCACCTTGGCCATGCGGCTGATGGCCGACTTTCCGGAATACATGTCCTTTTATGCGGTCAAAAGATACCGCTACCCGGGAACACCTGCATCCAATGACAGCAACCGCAATCTGCTGCTGTTTCGCGACCCCTCGGTCGATGGCTTGAAAACCGGGCACACCCAGGCTGCCGGATTTTGTCTGATCGCCACGGCCCGCAGGGACTTCCCGAATTTGGGCGTTGGTGCGCAAGCCGGCCCCCGGCGTCTGCTGGCCATTGTGCTGGGCGCAGCCAGTGAGAACGCTCGCGCCAACGAGGCCCAAAAGCTGTTGAACTGGGGCTATACCGCCTTTGAGGCGATCAAGCTTTTTGACGCCAATCAGGCCGTGGTCTCACCCAAGGTCTGGAAAGGCAGCGCATCGGTGGTCAAACTCGGTCGTGCCCAGCCCATCGTGGTGGCCGTCCCCTCAGGCTCGGGCTCCAAGCTCAAGACCGAGGTGGTCAGGCGCGATCCGCTGGTGGCACCCTTTCAGCGTGGGCAGACCATCGGCACGCTGCGCATCACAGTAGAAGGCCAGACGCAGCCCATCGAGATCTCGCTGGGGGCGCTGGAGGCGGTTGACGAGGCGGGTGTTCTGGGTCGAACCTGGGATGCACTGCGCCTGTGGATCAAGTGAACCTCCGGCGTTGTATTTAAACAACAAAGCGGTTAGGCCGAAACCTGGGCCGTTTTGGCGATGCTGCGACACGTCGGACGCAAACCCCGGATTTGCCCCTGCGTTCTTGACCTGATACACTAGAAGGCTTTCCGACTTTTGCCGGAAGAAACAATATTGCCCGTTTGAGTGCGGGCCGCTTCAACGTTTAGGGACGTTTTTAATGCCAACCATTAACCAGCTCGTGCGTCAGGGCCGCGAGGTCGAGAAGACCAAGTCCAAGAGCCCCGCGATGCAAAACTCGCCGCAGCGCCGTGGCGTGTGCACGCGCGTCTACACGACGACGCCCAAGAAGCCGAACTCGGCCTTGCGCAAGGTCGCCAAGGTGCGCTTGACCAACGGTTTCGAGATCATCTCCTACATTGGTGGTGAAGGCCACAACCTGCAGGAGCACTCTGTGGTGCTCGTGCGCGGCGGTCGCGTCAAGGACTTGCCCGGTGTGCGTTACCACATTGTCCGTGGCTCGCTCGATTTGCAGGGCGTCAAGGACCGCAAGCAGGCCCGCTCCAAGTACGGTGCGAAAAAGCCCAAGGCCAAGTGATCGGTTTTCCCGTGGCGGTTGCACGGAGCGTGCAGTTGCCGCAAAGTCGGCGATCTTGGGGCCTTGGCCGGCCCGAGGAAGCCATTGACCCAAGTGCCCATGGTGGGCGCCGGTCGAGTAAGTGAGGGTTTTATGGCCCTCGAGGGGCCGCCAGACTGGCGGCTCCAACTGAAGCAAAGAGGTTATTCAT
Source organism: Comamonadaceae bacterium (assembly GCA_021299555.1). GTDB lineage: Bacteria > Pseudomonadota > Gammaproteobacteria > Burkholderiales > Burkholderiaceae_C > Polaromonas. The sequence continues at coordinate 3,104 of JAJTGH010000031.1, read as the reverse complement.
GCCACGTCGTCGCGAAGTCCCTAAACGTGAAATCCTGCCCGATCCGAAATTCGGCAATGTCGAGCTCGCCAAATTCATGAACGTCATCATGCAAGGCGGCAAAAAAGCGGTGGCCGAGCGCATCGTCTATGGCGCCCTGGATTTCATCGAGAAAAAGAATCCGGGCAAAGACCCGCTCGAAGCCTTCAGCATCGCCATCAACAACATCAAGCCCATGGTCGAGGTCAAGTCCCGCCGCGTCGGTGGTGCCAACTACCAGGTGCCCGTTGAAGTGCGTCCGGTGCGCCGCCTGGCCCTGTCCATGCGCTGGCTCAAGGAAGCGGCTAAAAAGCGCGGCGAAAAGTCGATGTCCCTGCGCCTGGCCAACGAGCTGATGGAGGCCACCGAGGGCCGTGGCGGTGCCATGAAAAAGCGTGACGAAGTGCACCGCATGGCCGAGGCCAACAAGGCATTTAGCCACTTCCGGTTCTAAGAATTGTTTCGAGAAAAGGGCTGGGCGCAGCGGCTGTCTCCGATGGCCGCTTAGCAGGTCCGGCAGGTGCGGCGGCCCAGGCCGAGCGCACTTGTGGCGGAAAGGCCGCCCTTTGTGGCTAGCGCCCGGCCTTGTCGAGTGCATGCCCCACCCGTTTTATTGACTCTCCCAATTTCTAAGGTTCATCATGGCTCGCAAGACCCCCATCGAGCGCTATCGCAACATTGGTATTTCGGCGCACATTGACGCTGGCAAGACCACAACGACCGAGCGCATTCTTTTTTACACCGGCGTGAACCACAAAATCGGTGAGGTCCATGACGGCGCCGCCACCATGGACTGGATGGAGCAAGAGCAAGAGCGTGGCATCACGATCACCTCGGCCGCGACCACCTGCTTCTGGAAGGGCATGGACAACTCCTTTCCTGAGCACCGCATCAACATCATCGACACCCCCGGCCACGTGGACTTCACCATCGAGGTGGAGCGCTCCATGCGCGTGCTCGACGGCGCGTGCATGGTTTACTGCGCCGTGGGCGGCGTGCAGCCGCAATCGGAAACCGTTTGGCGCCAGGCCAACAAGTACCGCGTGCCGCGGCTGGCTTTCGTCAACAAGATGGACCGCACGGGCGCCAACTTCTTCAAGGTCTATGACCAGATGAAGCTGCGCCTCAAAGCCAACCCCGTGCCCATCGTGATCCCGATCGGCGCTGAAGAAAACTTCAAGGGCGTGATCGATTTGCGCAAGATGAAGGCCATCATCTGGGACGAGGCCTCGCAGGGCATGAAGTTCACCTTCGAAGACATCCCGGCCGATTTGGTGGCAGACGCCAAAAAATGGCGCGAAGGCATGGTCGAGGCGGCCGCTGAGGCCAACGAAGAACTGATGAACAAGTACCTCGAAGAGGGCGACCTGACCGAAGAGGAAATCACCCTGGGTTTGCGCACGCGCACGATCGCTGGCGAGATCCAGCCCATGCTCTGCGGCACGGCCTTCAAGAACAAGGGCGTGCAGCGCATGCTCGATGCCGTCGTTGAGCTCATGCCCTCACCGCTGGATGTGCCTCCGGTGCCTGGCTTTGACGAAGACGAAAAAGAAGTCACCCGCAAGGCCGACGATGGCGAGAAGTTCTCTGCCCTGGCCTTTAAATTGATGACCGACCCTTTCGTCGGCCAACTGACTTTTGTGCGCGTTTACTCGGGCGTTTTGTCCAAGGGTGATACGGTTTACAACTCGGTCAAGGGCAAGAAAGAGCGCATCGGACGGATCGTTCAGATGCACGCCAACAACCGCGAAGAAATTGAAGAAATTCGTGCCGGCGACATCGCCGCCTGCGTGGGCCTCAAAGAAGTCACCACCGGCGAGACCCTGTGCGACCCGAGCGCAGTTGTGACGCTCGAGCGCATGGTCTTCCCCGAGCCCGTGATCGCCCAGGCGGTCGAGCCCAAGACCAAGGCCGACCAGGAAAAGATGGGCATTGCCTTGCAGCGTCTGGCTGCAGAAGATCCATCGTTTCGCGTCAAGACCGACGAAGAATCCGGCCAGACCATCATCTCGGGCATGGGTGAATTGCACCTGGAGATCATTGTCGACCGCATGAAGCGCGAGTTCGGCGTGGAGGCCAACGTGGGCAAGCCGCAGGTTGCTTACCGCGAGACCATCCGCAAGATCGTTGAAGAGGCCGAAGGCAAGTTCGTGCGTCAGTCTGGCGGTAAGGGTCAGTACGGCCACGTGGTGCTCAAGATCGAGCCCAACGAGGCGGGCAAGGGCGTGGAGTTTGTCGACGCGATCAAGGGCGGCGTGGTTCCGCGCGAGTTCATCCCTGCTGTTGAAAAAGGCATCACCGAGGCAGTTACCTCCGGAGTGCTGGCCGGCTACCCAGTGGTCGACGTGAAGGTGACCCTGCACTTTGGCTCTTACCACGACGTGGATTCCAACGAATTGGCGTTCAAGATGGCCGCCATCTTCGGCTTCAAAGAAGGCTGCAAGAAAGCCAGCCCCGTGATCCTTGAGCCCATGATGGCCGTGGAAGTCGAGACCCCTGAGGACTATGCCGGCAACGTCATGGGCGACCTGTCCTCACGCCGTGGCATGGTGCAAGGCATGGAAGACATGGTCGGCGGTGGCAAAGCCATCAAAGCCGAGGTACCACTGTCCGAGATGTTCGGCTACTCGACCACCCTGCGTTCCATGTCGCAAGGCCGCGCCACGTACACGATGGAATTCAAGCATTACTCGGAAGCCCCGCGCAATGTGTCCGAAGCCATCATGGCGGCAAGGGCAAAGTAATAACCAGCGTGTCGGACCAAATTTGCGAAGCGAATTTGCTCGGGCACCTCAAATTAGAAACCAGCGTGCCGGACCAAATTTGCGAAGCGAATTTGCTCGGGCACCTCAAATTGGAAAATTTTTCCCGGTCTGCGATGCCGTGCCCCCCGTTGCCCGTGGTGGGGGAATCAGCAACAGCATGCAGACCTTAAACCTGTGACACGAGGCGAGTTCTTTTTGGAGTTTTAGAAATGGCAAAAGAGAAATTCACGCGGACCAAACCGCACGTCAACGTGGGCACGATCGGCCACGTGGACCATGGCAAGACGACCCTGACGGCAGCCATCACGACCATCCTGGCAT
>JAJTGH010000195.1 GCA_021299555.1 Comamonadaceae bacterium | reverse complement strand
CGCGAGCAAACAGGGCATGTGCCGCAGCCTTCATGTCGTTTCGGGTGGCTGGGTTGGTGGCCAGAACACGGCGCTTGGTGGCCGCGTCGTCAATGAGCAGGTCGATGCCGACAGTGCGTGCGGGGTCGAGCCGCTCAACCACAGCCACAGTGGTCATGTCAAAGCCCAGGGGGGCCACCAGGGTCAGGGCCTGGGCTGAAGGGGACTGGCCGGTTTCGATCGATGCGCCCAGATCCTTGAGCAACTGATACAACTCAGCGCGGCGTGCGGCGCGCGTCGAGACCCACACCGGCGGCATGTCTTGCACCACCGGCACTGGCGCTTCGGGGGTCAGTTCGGGCTTGCCATCGCTGTACTTGTAAAAGCCTTCGCCGGTTTTTCGGCCAAGGACCCGTCCTGCCAGACGCTGGGAGGTGATTGCACTCGGGCGATAGCGCGGCTCTTGGAAGTACTGGTTGTAGATGGACTCCATCACCGGGTGGGACACGTCCAGGCCGGTGAGATCCATCAGCTCGAATGGGCCGAGTTTGAATCCCACTTGATCGCGCAAGATCCGGTCGATGGTGACGAAATCGGTCACGCCTTCGCTGACGATGCGCAGCGCCTCGGTGTTGTAGCCACGGCCAGCGTGGTTGACGATAAAGCCCGGGGTGTCGGCGGCCTGCACGGGCGTGTGGCCTGTCTGGCGGACGTAGTCGGTCAAGGCCTGGGTGACGGTCGGTGAAGTCTTCAGGCCACCAATGACTTCAACCACTTTCATCAGCGGCACAGGGTTGAAAAAGTGCAGCCCCGCCATTTGCGCGGGCCGTTTGAGTTCAGCCGCCAGGGCTGTGATGGACAGTGACGAGGTGTTGCTGGCGAGCACCGACGTGGGCGAGACGATCTGCTCGAGCTGCGCAAACAAGGCGCGTTTGATGTCCAGACGCTCAACGATGGCCTCGATCACGAGGTCACAGTCTGCCAAATCGCTGAGGCTGGAGACCCGTACGCGGTCTTTGTAGATCTGGACTTGGGCCGCATCGAGCTTGCCTTTGGCAGCCAGCTTGTCCCACTGTTCGGCCAGGGCCGCTTTGGCTTGAACGCTCGCCTCGGGATTGTTGTCGACCAGGCGTACCACGCTGCCGGCCTGCGCCGCGATCTGTGCAATGCCACGGCCCATGGCGCCGGCGCCGATGACGGAGATGTTGGGGAAAATGACTTTCATCGGTTGTGGGGACTTCAGGCTGTGGCTGGTTCATCGGCGCACTTGGAGCGCGCCCGGGTTGACGATGTTGGTGGGTGTGCCTTTGATGAAGTTGACCACGTTGTCAAAAGCCGAGCCGAAATACTGCTCGTAGCTTTCATGCTCCACATAACCGATGTGCGGTGTGCAGATGCAGTTTTCCAGGCGCAGCAAGGCATGGCCTTGCAAGATGGGTTCGGATTCGAACACGTCAATCGCAGCCATGCCCGGCCGGCCCCGGTTGAGCCCAGCGATCAGTGCTTCGGGTTCGATCAGCTCAGCGCGTGAGGTGTTGACCAGCAAGGACGTTGGCTTCATGCGCGAGAGGTCTTCCAGCGTGACGCAACCCCGGGTGCCTTCGGCCAGGCGCAGGTGCACGCTCAGAACGTCGGCCGTGGCAAACAGGTCTGCTTTACTTGGCGCAGTTTCGTAGCCGTCTGCGCGCGCCTGGGCACGCGACTGCTCGCTGCCCCAGACGATCACGCGCATGCCAAAGGCGCGGCCGTAGCCGGCCACCAGCCGGCCAATCTTGCCGTAGCTCCACACACCCAGGGTCTTGCCCTTGAGCACCGTGCCCAGGCAGAAGTTGGGCGGCATGGATCCGGCCTTCAGGCCCGACTGCTGCCATGCGCCGTGTTTGAGATTGGCCACGTACTGCGGAATGCGCCGTGTTGCAGCCAGGACCAGTGCCCAAGTCAGCTCGGCGGTGGACGTTGGCGAGCCGGTGCCCTCTGCCACAGCGATGCCGCGCTCGGTGCAGGCGGCAATGTCGATGTGACCGCCAGCTTTGCCGGTTTGAGAAATGAGTTTGAGACGGGGGAGCTTTTCCACCAGTTGCCGGGTGATGGCAGTGCGTTCCCGGATGAGGACCAATACCTCGGCGTCTTTGAGGCGCACCGACAGCTGCCCCATGCCCTTGACGGTGTTGGTGTAGACCTTGGCGGGGTAGGCGTCGAGCTTGGACGCACACTGAAGTTTACGGACGGCGTCTTGGTAATCGTCCAGGATCACGATGTTCATGCCGTTATTGTGCCTGCAAGCCTGGATCGCCTTGACGGGTGCTGCGGTGCTCAAGTCGCCCGCCTGTCGCCGGGCGGTCAGCCAGTTTCTATGGCTCGCCTCTCAGGATCGTCATGGGCTGGCCCAATCTCGGCGACCCAGATTGACTCACAGGCGACCCGGCCGCCTTTTGAGGGTCAGGGGCTACGGCCGGAGTCGGGACGCTGACTTGCAGCCGGGGCCACCGCATCGATCAATACGCCCACCAGGCCACCCATCAGAGCGCAGCTTGCAGCGCGCAGCAATTGCGCTGAGGGCAACTCGCCGCTTGCTTGGCCTGGGCTCAAGAGCCCAGGCACTGGCTCGTTTTGCTCGCTCTGAGGTGACTTGGTTTCGGGCATTCACGGCTCTTAGATGAGCATGGTGTTGCGGATCAGGCCAACGACCAGGCCTTCGATTTCAAAAGGATCTTCCGGGCCCACGACGATGGGCTCGAAATCCGGGTTTTCGGGCAGCAGTTCGATGCCGCTTTTACCCCGGCGGTAGCGTTTGACCGTGACCTCGTCGCCCAGACGGGCCACCACGATCTGACCATTTCGTGCTTCTTTGGCTTGCTCGACGGCCAGCAGGTCCCCGTCCATGATGCCCACATCGCGCATGCTCATGCCGCGCACTTTGAGCAGGTAGTCGGGCTTGCGCTGAAACAGGCTGCTCTCGAGATAGTAGGTTTGATCCACGTGTTCCTGAGCCAAAATCGGGTGTCCTGCCGCCACCCGGCCGATGAGCGGCAGGGCCAGTTGTGCAAGGCTTGGCAGCGGCAGGCTCAGTTGTTTGATGCGCGAGGCGTGGAGCGAGCGCAGGGTCTCGCCGCGAAGGCGGATGCCCCGGGAGGTGCCGCTGACCAGCTCGATCACGCCTTTGCGGGCCAGTGCCTGCAAATGCTCCTCGGCGGCGTTGGCAGACTTGAAACCGAGCTCGCCTGCGATCTCAGCCCGGGTGGGCGGGGCGCCGGTGCGCGCGATGGCGCTTTCAATGAGGTCAAGGATCTGCTGCTGGCGGGCCGTGAGTTTGGGGCTTTCTGGGTAACGTTCGTCGAGCATGTCAGGACCTCCGAATAAGGGCCGGGGGAAAGATGCGTGGCGCCCGGTTGGCGCCCAGGACTGTCTGTAAAAACAGTATCTGTATTTTTATCCAGTTTTTTGGAGATCGCAAGTGGGATTAAAAAAAATTGTTGTTCTTGGGACTGGAGGCACCATTGCCGGGGTGGGCGCGGGAGGGAGCGATCACACGGCTTACCTGGCAGCTGCTGGCCCGGCGCTGCGCGCACTGGCTCGCCCAGCCCGATCTCGGCGGTTTGGTGATCACCCACGGCACCGACACGCTGGAGGAAACGGCCTGGTTTCTGCAATCTGTCTTGGCCCCATCCAAGCCGGTGGTGATCACCTGCGCCATGCGGCCGACCACGGCCTTGGCGCCCGATGGGCCGCAGAACCTGCTCGATGCGATCACCCTGGCCGCCGATCCGGGCACGGCTGATTTTGCCCCCGGTGCGGTGCTGACCGTATGCGCCGGCCGCATTCATGCTGCCGATCGTGTGAGCAAGGTGCATCCGTATCGGCTCGATGCCTTTGAGTCGGGCGATTTTGGGGCGGCCGGATGGGTGGAGCAGGGTCGGGTGCGCTGGGCGGGCCCACTGGAGTCGGTGCCGGCGCCTGAGCCCGGTGCGGTCCGTGCGATGAGCACGCCGGTGAGCCAATGGCCGTGGGTGGAGTTGCTGCACAGCCATGCAGGTGCAGACGACCGGCAGGTGCGGGCGCTGGTGGCCGCTGGTGTGCGCGGTCTGCTGGTGGCTGGCACCGGCAATGGCACGGTTCACCAAGCCTTGGGTCGGGCCTTGCGCGAGGCTCAGTCGAAGGCGGTGCTGGTCAGGCTGAGCACACGTTGCATCGAGGGGCAGATTGTGGGCGCGGGCAGCGAACTGCCTCTGGCCCAGCATGGCCTTAATCCCTACAAAGCACGCATCAGTCTGATGCTCGAGTTGATGGCTTGATCGGCATCAGATTGCAGCCTCTACTGGGCCCTCTAGGCCTTGAGCACGGCCGCCTTGAGGCCGCTCAGCTCGACAAAGCCTGCAGCGCCCGAGCGGTGATGTCTTCGACGCTGCCAGAGCCGCTGATCGCGCGGTATTTGGGGGCGGCGCCCGGATCCCGCCTGGCCCAGCCCGAGTAGTAGTCGACCAGCGGACGGGTTTGGGCGCTGTAGACGTCGAGACGCTTCTTGACGGTTTCTTCCTGATCGTCGGCGCGCTGCACCAAAGGCTCGCCGGTCACGTCGTCTTGGCCCTGGACCTTGGGCGGGTTGAATTTGATGTGATACGTGCGCCCCGAGGCTGGGTGCGAACGGCGCCCGCTCATGCGCTCGATGATGGCCTCAAAGGGCACGTCGATCTCAAGCACATAGTCGAGCTTGACGCCGGCGGCCTTCATGGCATCGGCTTGAGGAATGGTGCGCGGGAAGCCGTCGAACAAAAATCCGTTGGCGCAGTCGCTTTGGGCGATCCGTTCCTTGACCAGGTTGATGATCAGCTCGTCGCTGACCAGACCGCCCGACTCCATGACTGCTTTGGCCTGTAGACCCAGCGGGGTACCCGCTTTGACAGCGGCCCTGAGCATGTCTCCGGTTGAAATTTGCGGGATGCCGTACTTTTGGCAAATAAAGGTGGCTTGAGTGCCTTTGCCGGCTCCGGGTGCGCCCAAAAGGATAAGTTTCATGGCTGTCCTCTGCTGTCTTGTTCTGGCGGTGCCGCGTTTGCGGTCGCTTGGAGTAACTTGCGACTGCGCTGCGCTTGTCTCGTTGCGCTGGGGATCGAGCGGAGGATAGCACGCAGGCCCGGCGGGCAGGCTTACAGGCTGGTTTGCTGGTGCAGTTGCAGGATCTGTCGCACGCGTTCGAGGTCTTCGGGCGTGTCCACGCCGGGCCCAGGCGCTTGTGTGGTGGTGTGTACAGCGATTCGGTGGCCGTGCCAGAGTGCGCGCAGCTGCTCAAGCGATTCGAGCCGCTCCAGAGGGGCTCGTGCCATCTTTGGAAACTGCATCAAGAAGCCGACCCGGTAGGCATAGATGCCCACATGGCGCAGAGGCGCCGGCAGGTCGCAGGCATCTTCTTGCCACCAGGGCTGGCCAGAAAAGTCGCGCCCGTGGGCAATCGGGGCACGACTGAAATACATGGCCGTACCCTGCGCATCGGTGACCACCTTGACCATGTTCGGGTTCTGAAAATCGGCCCAGGCCTCAAAGGGGTGGGCTGCCGTGCCCATGGCGCAGTCGGGCCGTTGGTACAGCAGGGCGGCTACGGCATCGATCAACTGCGGCTCGATCAGCGGCTCGTCTCCTTGCACATTGACCACCACCGCATCATCGTCCAGGCCCAGCAGTTGACAGGCCTGGGCCAGGCGGTCGCTGCCGCTGGGGTGGTCGAGGTCGGTGAGCACGCAGGCCACGCCCGCGCTGCGGCACGCCTGCACGATCGATGGGCTGTCGGCAGCCACCACGACCTGCTCGGCCTGGCTCAAGGCTGCGCGTTGCGCCACCCTCACGACCATGGGCTGACCGGCCAGGTCGGCCAGGGGCTTGTTGGGCAGGCGCGTTGACGCCAGCCGGGCAGGAATGAGGACTGAAAAATCCATGACCGGATCAGCGCGCTCGTTCGAGCTCTTCGTCTGTCAGTGTGCGCGCTTCGTTTTCGAGCATGACGGGCAGCCCGTCGCGCACCGGATAGGCCAGGCGGGCGCTGCGCGAGACCAGCTCCTGCTTGTCGCGGTCGTACTGAAGCGGCCCCTTGGTGACGGGGCAAACCAGCAATTCAAGAAGTCTTGTGTCCATGGTGAGATGGTAAGGGATGGGACCCGGCCCGCCAGTTTTTCAGGTAAGGCTCGAGTGCCTCAAAGAAGGCAGGCTCGGGCTCGATCAGCAGCGGCACGCTCAGCAGGCGTGGGCCCGTTGAGCCGCAATGGCTCTTGGACATGACCAAGGGCATGATTTTGACCGCGTCTTTTTCTGTGACCAATACCGTCACTCGGGGATCGGCAGGCAGATCGGCAACGGTAAAGTTGTGGTGGTCGGAGTAGGCTGTGGTTTTTTGCAAGTTCAGACCAGCCTGGCGGAGCATGGAAAAAAAAGAGGCCGGCTTGGCGATGCCAGCGAGCGCGTGCAGTGCGGTCTGCGCTCGCAAATCGCTCAGGGCCATGCGCGAGCCGTCGGCCGCCAGCGCATGGTCTGCCAGACGGCGATGGCAGACAAATCCGCTGATCTGCGGGTTTGCGCCAGTGTGCACGACCAGAGCAGTGGGGCGCAGCCGGTCGTGCTCATCGACCTTTGCCTGTCGTGGCCACGGCTCGCGCAAAGGGCCTGCGGGCAGCAGATAGCCGTTGCCAGTGCCGCGCTCGTCAAAAACAGCAATATTGAGGTCGCGGCCCAGTCTATGGTGCTGCAGGCCATCGTCGGCCACGATCACATCGACTTGGGGGTGGGCGCGCAGCAAGTCCCGTGCCGCCTGATCGCGCCGCGCCGCCACAAACACGGGCGCCCCCGTGCGCTGGTGGATCAGCAGGGGCTCGTCGCCGCATTGTTCGGCGCTCAGATGTGCCCGTACCTCGCGGCATGCTGTTTCGGTTCTGCCGTGGCCTCGCGAGATCACGCCGGGCCGCCAACCCAGGGATTGCAGGTGCTGCACCAGGGCCATGACCAGAGGGGTCTTGCCCGCGCCCCCGACCAGCACGTTGCCCACCACAATCACTGGCACGGGCAACTTCTGCACGTCTAGCCAGCGCCGGCGGTACAGCCAGCGCTGCCCGGCGCCCAAGGCACCGTAGAGCAAGGACATGGGCCAAAGCAGCCGGGTCAGCGGGCCGCGCCCATGCCAGGCTTGCGCCAGGCGATCAATCATGGCGCAACCCCTCGGAGTGGCGCGGCTTGGCGTGGGGCGTGCAGCCCAACGTAGCAACCGGGCATTGCGTCGGCTTGTATGATCAAAACAGGGAGGTCTGAGGTTCGCGTCGGATGATTGGGGATTATCCGGCAGGGCCCAATCGTTGTCGATTTTTGACGGATTGTGGCTTTGCGAAGGACTGGGAATCACCCACAG
>JAJTGH010000030.1 GCA_021299555.1 Comamonadaceae bacterium | reverse complement strand
CGCGATTTCGTTCGTCGATCGATTTGCGAACGGTGGTGCGCCACCACCACAGCAGTGCCAGGGCCAGCGCAATGAGCAGCAGGTACTTCATGCGGCCTTAGCCCCTGTGCAGGACGACCTCGAGCACGAAGCGCGAGCCCAGATAGCCGAGCAACAGCAAGCCGGCCCCAAGATACAGCACCCGCAGCGCTTGTCGACCGCGCCAGCCGCGCAGGCGTCGCCCGAGCAGCAGGCCGGCAAAGATCAACCAGGCCAGCACAGAAAACGCGGTCTTGTGGTTCCAGATCGAACCGAGCTTGCCGCCGTAGACGGTATCGGCGAAATACCACCCAGCGATCAGGCTGGCGGTGAGCATGACAAAGCCGGCCTGGACAAATCGGAAAGTCAGCCGCTCGAGCGCCAGCAGGGGCAGGCCTTGCGGGCTGTCGGTCATTTCACGCAGGCGCTTTTCCGACCGCGCCATTAACCAGCCGTGCAAGACGGCCGCTGTGAACAGGCCATATGAGGCGATGCCCAAGGCCCAGTGCAGCGGCAGCCAGGCCGAGCCGATCGACTCGTAACTCACGCCGGGGAAATGCTGAGGCAGCAGCACCGCCACCGTGCCCACGCCGGCCAGCGTGGAGCCCGAGCGCAGGTTGGGCAGCAACTCGTTTTCTATCGCGATCACGGCCAGCGCCAGCCATACGGTCATGGACAGCGCTGGCGCGAAGCCAAAGCGCGGCGGCTGACCGAACAGCCCTTCAGCCAGGCTCACCGCATGCAGCAGCCAGGCCAGGCTGAACACGACCCGGCTCAGCCCCGGGCCCATGCGTGGACTCCAGAGGGCCAGCAGCAAATAGGCCAGTGCCGAGACGGTGGCGACAACATAAGCCCAGGCGGGGCTCACGGCTAGAATCATGCGCACAGTTTAGCCGTCTCATCACCCCAGCGCTGATCGCGCCCATCAGCGAGCTGCCATGGCCTCAGCCCTTACCGACAAACTTTCCAGACTCGTCAAGCAATTGCGCGGGCAGGCCCGCATCACCGAGTCCAACGTGCAGGACATGCTGCGCGAGGTTCGCATGGCCCTGCTCGAGGCCGATGTCGCCTTGCCGGTGGTGCGCGACTTCATCGCCAGGGTCAAGGAAAAGGCGCTGGGCCAAGAGGTGCTGGGCTCGCTCTCGCCGGGGCAGGCGCTGGTGGGCATCGTCAACCGCGAGCTGGCCGCCACCATGGGTGAAGGCGTGGCTGACATCAATTTGTCGGTGCAGCCTCCGGCGGTGATTTTGATGGCCGGTTTGCAAGGTGCCGGCAAAACCACCACCACCGCCAAACTGGCCAAGCACCTGATTGAAAAACGCAAGAAGAAGGTGCTCACGGTTTCTGGCGACGTGTACCGGCCCGCTGCCATCGAGCAGCTCAAGACGGTGACCGCCCAGGCCGGCGCGCAGTGGTTTGCCAGCAGCGCCGACCAAAAACCGGTCGACATTGCGCGTGCGGCGCTCCAATACGCCCGCAACCACTATTTCGATGTGCTGCTGGTCGATACCGCCGGTCGCCTGGCCATCGACGAGGCGCTCATGCGTGAAATCCGCGATTTGCATGCCGAACTCCAGCCGGTGGAGACTCTGTTCGTGGTCGATGCCATGCAGGGTCAGGATGCGATCAACACCGCCAAGGCCTTCAGTGAGGCGCTGCCGTTGACGGGCATCGTGCTGACCAAACTCGACGGTGATTCACGCGGCGGTGCAGCGCTGTCGGTGCGGCAGATCACGGGCGCGCCGATCAAGTTTGCCGGCGTCTCCGAAAAAATCGACGGGCTGGAAGTGTTCGACGCCGAGCGCCACGCCGGTCGTGTGCTGGGCATGGGCGACATCCTGGCCCTGGTCGAGCAAGTGAGCGCCGGTGTGGACATGCAGGCGGCGCAAAAGCTCGCTGCCAAAGTCAAGAGCGGTGCCGGCTTTGACCTCAACGACTTTCTGGCACAGATCCAACAAATGAAACAGATGGGCGGCCTGTCGAGTCTGATGGACAAGCTGCCCACCCAACTGTCGGCCAAGGCCGCTGACATGGATCTGGGCAAGGTCGAGAAAGACATTGCGCGCAAGCAAGGCATCATTCACAGCATGACTCCCAAGGAGCGCAGCAAACCCGAGCTGATCAAGGCCACGCGCAAAAAACGCATCGCCCTGGGTGCCGGCGTTCAGGTGCAAGACGTCAACCGCCTGCTCAACGAGTTCGAGCAGATGCAGGGCATGATGAAAAAGATGCAGGGCGGCGGCATGATGAAAATGCTCAAGCGCATGGGCGGCATGAAGGCCATGGCCGGCATGAAAGGCATGCCAGGCATGCCCAAGTTCTGAAGACCCTGCGCCGCCGCTCCGGCCGGCTTATGCCAGGGCTTGGACCACTTGCCCGCGCAGCGCGCGCTGCATCGCCTCGGTGATCTGCACGTCGATCATTTGGCCGATCAGCCGGGGATGGCCTTCAAAATTCACCACCCGATTGCATTCGGTGCGGCCCATCAGTTCCTGGCTGTTTTTTCGTGAGGTGCCCTCGACCAAAATGCGTTGCACGGTTCCCGCACGGCTGGCGCTGATGGCGCGCACCTGCTCGTCCAGCCTGGCCTGCAGCCGTGCCAGGCGTGCCTGCTTGACCGCGTGCGGCGTGTCGTCGTGCAAATTGGCCGCCGGCGTACCCGGCCGTGGGCTGAAGATGAAGGAAAAAGAGGTGTCATATCCCACCTCGTCGATCAGCCGCATCAGCTTGTCAAAGTCTTCGTCGGTCTCGCCCGGAAAGCCCACGATGAAGTCGCTGCTCATCGCCAGGTCGGGTCGGATCGCACGCAGTTTGCGCACCGTGCTTTTGTATTGCAAGGCGGTGTAGCCGCGCTTCATGGCCATGAGGATGCGGTCGCTGCCGTGCTGCACCGGCAGATGCAGGTGGTTGACCAGTTTGGGCACCCTGGCGTAGACATCGATCAGCCGCTGCGTGAATTCGTTCGGGTGGCTGGTGGTGTAGCGGATGCGTTCTATGCCCGGCATCTCGGCCACGTATTCGATCAGCGTGGCAAAGTCGGCAATCTCGGCACCGCCTGCCATGGCGCCGCGATAGGCGTTGACGTTTTGGCCGAGCAGCGTGACCTCGCGCACGCCCTGATCGGCCAGCTCGGCAATCTCGACCAGCACGTCATCGAGTGGGCGCGAGACCTCGTCGCCGCGCGTGTAGGGCACCACGCAGTAGCTGCAAAATTTGGAGCAGCCCTCCATGATCGATACGAAGGCGCTCGGGCCGTCCTTGCGCGCCGGCGGCAGGTGGTCGAACTTCTCGATCTCTGGAAAACTGATGTCCACCTGAGGCCGGTTCTGGCGCTGGCGCTCTTGCAGCATTTGGGGCAGGCGGTGCAGGGTCTGCGGACCGAACACTAGATCCACATACGGCGCCCGCGCCACAATGGCCTGTCCCTCCTGGCTGGCCACGCAGCCCCCGACGCCGATGATCACCCCCTTGTCCTTGAGGTGCTTGACGCGACCGAGGTCGGAGAAAACTTTTTCCTGTGCTTTTTCCCGCACCGAGCAGGTGTTGAACAAGATCAGGTCGGCCTGCTCCGGGTCGTCGGTGGACTCATAGCCTTGGGCCGCATGCAGCACGTCGGACATCTTGCCCGAGTCGTACTCATTCATTTGGCAGCCGAAGGTCTTGATATAGACCTTTTTGCTCACGGCAGGCAGGGCCTGGCGAGCCGGGTTGTTTTGCAGCGGTTCATGGTGTGTGTCCAGAGGCTGTTGGACGAGCTTCAGGATGGCAGGCGCGTGGCGAGCCATCTGCAAAGCTTGCTAAACCTCGAACTATACCCGCAGCCTGTAGGCCTGGTCCTGAGGGTCCCACATAAAATCGGGCTTCATGCGCATCGAATCGGTTGACTTTTTTTACCTCTCCATGCCGCGGGTCACCACCGAAGCCGACGGCAGCCAAGACGCTTTGCTGGTGCGTGTGCGCGCCGGTGCCTATGAAGGTTTTGGCGAGTGCGAAGCTGCACCCCTGCCCTCGATCGCGGCCTTCGTCTGTCCGCTGTCGCATGGGGCGTGTCAGCCGGTATCGGCCTCTGTGCTGGGCCAAAGCGTCGAGGGCCCGGCCGATATCGAGCGCATCGCCCAACTGGTGGCCTACCAGAGCATGGATGTGCTGCAGGCCGCCCACACGTGGTCGGGCATTGAGATGGCGCTTTGGGATCTGCTGGGCAAGTCGCGCGGCCAGCCCGTGTGGCAGATGCTCGGTTACCAGCGCAGTCATCCGAAGACGCCGTATTTTTCCGTGCTGTTTGGCGACACGCCCGAGCAAACATTGCAGCGGGCTCGTCAGGCGCGTGCCAGTGGCTTTCGCGCGGCCAAATTTGGCTGGGGACCGATTGGCCGGGAAAGCGCAGAGATCGATCGCGAGCACTTCATGGCGGCCCGCGAGGGCTTGCAAAGCGATGGTGTCTTGCTGGTCGATGTGGGCCAGATTTTTGCTTCCGATGTCGACCGGGCGGCCGAGCGTCTGCCGGCGCTGCAGCAGGCTGGCGCGTTGTGGCTCGAGGAGCCGTTTCAGGCCAGTGCCTACGCGTGCTACCGGGCACTGGCCGAGCGCTCGGGCAGCGTGCGCCTGGCCGGTGGCGAGGGTGCCCACAACCTGGACATGGCTAGGCACCTGATCGATTACGGCTCGGTGGGCTATGTGCAGATCGACTGCGGACGCATTGGTGGCATCGGTCCGGCCAAGGCCGTGGCCGATCATGCGCGCTCGCGTGGTGTGACCTACGTCAACCACACCTTCACCTCGCATTTGGCGCTCAGCGCTTCGCTGCAGCCCTACGCCGGCCTGGCCGAGCACGTGATCTGCGAATACCCTGGCTCACCCAAGCCGCTGGCCCTGGCCATCACCACCGATCACCTGCTGCGCGATGCGAACGGGCAAGTGAGCGCCCCTGAGAGGCCGGGCCTGGGCATGCAGGTCGATCTGCCCGCTCTGGCTGGCTATGTGGTCGACACAGAAATTCGGGTCAAGGGACGGGTGCTTTACCGCACCCCGGCCCTGGCGTGAAGAAGCAACTGCAGCGCCTGTCCAGCGACACGGTCGCGGTGCTTTTGCTCCTGCTGTCCATCGTGCTGGCTACTTTGGAGGCGGTGGTTGTGCGCCTGATGGCCGATCGCATCAGTGTGGGCCAGTTGATGCTGATCCGATCTCTGGCGCAAATCGTGCTGGCCCTTGGGATCAGCCGGGTGCTGCAGGGTCGGGCGCTGGCTTTGCTGGCCACTCCCCGGCCGGGTGCCCACCTGCTGCGCGGTGTGCTGACGGCCGTTTCATGGTGGTGCTACTACAAGAGCTTTCAGCTTTTGCCCATTGCGCTGGCCACCACGCTGATGTTTTCTTCCCAATTTTTTGTGCTGCTGCTCATGCGACCCATGCTCAAGGAGCGTGTCTCACGCCAGAGCGTTGTTGCCACCAGCATCGGGTTTGTCGGTGTGATCGTGGCCGCTGGACTTTGGCAGCCCCAGGAGGTGGACTGGCGCGTGATCTTTGGCTTTGTCAGCGCATTGCTTGGCGCGGTCATGCTGCTGCTCACCCGATCGTTGACCAAGACCGAGTCCACTGAAACAATTTTGTTTTACATGCCCTTGATGGTCTTGCTCAGCGCGATCGTCCAGATCTGGCTGGACTGGCGGCCCCTGTCGCTGGGTGACGGCGCCGATCTTTTTTTATTTGCTGTGTTTGGCACGCTGGCCAGCTGGGCCCATGTGGATGCATACCGCCATGCCAAGCCCTCCCTGCTGGCCCCGCTGACCTACTTCAGACTTGCCACCGGCCTGGCTGCCGGCGCCTGGTTTTTTGGCGACGCCATCACCGTCTCCATGCTCGTCGGCATGGCCCTGATCCTTGTGGGCGCCTGGTATCCGCGCTGGCGTTAAGACCTGGACCTGCAGACCCCGCTGGCCTCGAGTGTGGCCTCAAGAGAAAAAAGCCACACCGGGGTTAACGACCGCAGCATTGCAAAAGCGCGACGACAGCATCAATCGTTGAGTCGGAACCAGCAATACAGGAACTGCTGACTCGTTCCCATGGGCGTGTGATGTTCGGCCATCTGCCTGCCCAGCATTTCGAACCCATGGCCAAACTCACCATGGAGTCGTTGGTCATCGTAGCGAACAACATCAAGGCCGCTGCATTTGGCAGGCCCGTCGGGACCGAATGTGGCCATCAGAACATAGCCCCCGGGTTTTACCGCTGCGCGAACCAAATTCACATACGCCTGTCTGGCTGCTGCATCGGTGAGGAAGTGAAACACCGCACGGTCATGCCACACGTCGAACTGCTTGCTGCCAAAGTCGTGTTGCGTGACGTCGCCGACATGCCACCTCACCCGTTGGGCGTTGGGCCCGAGCCTGTGTCGGGTGAAGTCAATGGCGGCGGCTGAGATGTCCAGCACCGCCAGATCCTCGTAGCCACGGCTCAACAGGTCATCAACCAGTGTGGACTCCCCGCCTCCGATGTCCGCGATGGCCCCCGTTTTGTCCGGGCACAACTGCTCGATCAGGCGCAGCGACTCCCCGAGGTGAGGCGCATACCAACTCACAGCATCAAAGCGTTTGCTGCGATAGATGTTGTCCCAGTATTCGGACGTCTGCATGCCTTTCCTTCAAACAGATCAGCTTGTCGACCCATGCTGCGCCAAGCAACACAGATGGTGACGATTACACCAAGAGCAAGCCGCTTGCGCTAGAGACAACGCAGCCCTAACTCCAGGTCATACCAGCACGAACTGAGATTCGATGCGTGAAAAGAAAAGGGCCCGGAGAGTGTCCGAGCCCTTGTGTATGGTGGTGATAGGTGGACTTGAACCACCGACATCAGCATTATGAATGCTGCGCTCTAACCAACTGAGCTATATCACCGCAGGGCGCAGATTATAGCGTTTTTGGTCATCGGTGCTTGAAGCGGGCCGCCCGTTTGTTGACAAAGGCGTCCATGCCTTCTTTTTGGTCTTCGGTGGCAAACAGGCCATGAAACAGGCGTCGCTCAAAGGTCAGTCCTTCGCTGAGTGGGCTTTCAAAGGCACGGTTGACCGACTCTTTGGTGGCCATGACCGCCAGACGGCCAAACTGGGCAATTTGCAGCGCCGCACCCAGGGCCTCGTCCATCAGTTTGTCCAGCGGCACGACCCGACTGACCAGGCCTGCGCGCTCGGCTTCTTGCGCGTCCATCATGCGCCCGGTCAGGGCCAGGTCCATGGCCTTGGATTTGCCCACGGCGCGCGGCAGCCGTTGGGTGCCGCCGGCACCCGGGATGATGCCCAGCTTGATTTCGGGCTGGCCGAATTTGGCGTTGTCGGCGGCGATGATGAAGTCGCACATCATGGCCAATTCGCAGCCGCCTCCAAGGGCAAAGCCGCTGACCGCTGCGATCACGGGCTTGCGCACCTGGCCCATCTTTTCCCAGTTGCGGCTGATGAAGTTGCGGCCATAGGCGTCGGCAAAGGTCATGCTGGCCATCGCGCCAATGTCGGCGCCGGCGGCAAAAGCTTTTTCGCTGCCGGTGACGATGATGCAGCCAATGCCATCGTCTGCATCAAAGCCGTGCAGGGCGGCTCCGAGCTCGTCCATCAACTGATCGTTCAATGCATTGAGTTGCTTGGGCCGGTTCAGTCGGACGATGCCCACCTGCTGGCCCTCGGGGCCTTGTGTGCTGGTTTCTATGGTTTCGTAGCTCATGGTGTCCTCTTTGTTTTTGGGAAATGGGGTTTGCGCCTCGGGCATCAGGCCGAGGCTGCTGCCAGCCAGCTGTCCAGGCGAGCCGGGTCTTGCGCAGCAAGACGCCAGGTGGTTCCAGGCGCCGGCAGACGCAACGGCAGGCGCAACATCTGCTCGTCTCGCGATACCAGGGCCACGATTTTGTCGCCCTCTTGCGCGTAGAGCAGCAGGTCGTCGAGCTTGCGAAGGCGCCAGGCCTGGGCCTTTGACTTGCCCACTTCGATGCCCAGCCATTCGTCGCCGGCGCTCAGTCCGGCCTCCTGCGCGCTCCCGCCGCTGAGTACGGTTTTGATTTTGATGCCCTGGGACTCGTCGATCCGCAGACCCAGGCGCTGGGCCAGTTGGTCGGGCTCTTGCAGGATCATTACCCCGTGGGCCTGAAGCAGATCTGGTAGGGGAAGCTCCTGCGTGCCATGAACCCAGCGCTCAATCTCGGCGGCAAACGATCGCCCGCTGACGGCTTGCAGTTGGGTCAACAGGTCGTCTTGGTCCATCGGCCCACCTTTGCACCGATGCCACAGTGCGCGCATGACCGCATCGAGGCTGCTTGCCGGCGTGCCCGAGCGCAAAGTGAGGTCCAAGCACAGGGCCACCAGGGCGCCCTTGGTGTAGTAACTCACCGTGGCGTTGGGCGTGTTTTCATTTTGGCGGTAGTACTTGACCCAGGCGTCCATGCTGGCCTGCGCCACCGACTGCACCGCCCGCCCGGGCGTTTGCAGCACCTGGTTGATGGTTTTTCCCAGCAGTTTGAGGAAGGTGGCGTTGTCGATCAAACCCGCTCGGCGCAGCAGCAGGTCGTCGTAGTAGCTGGTAAAGCCTTCAAAGAACCACAGGAGCTGCGTGTAATTTTCGCGGCCGTAGTCGTAGCGGGCAAATTGAGTCGGGCGCAAGCGCTTGACGTTCCAGGCGTGAAAGTATTCGTGACTGATCAGTCCCAGCAGCGTGATGTAGCCCTCTGAGGCCTTGGGCCGCTGGACTGCTGGCAGGTCTTTGCGCCCACAAATGAGCGCGGTCGAGTTGCGGTGTTCCAGCCCGCCGTAGCCGTCGGCCACGCCATGGAGCATGAACACATACTGCTTGAAGGCAGGCTTGCCGCTGTCATGCCAGAAGCGGATTTGGGTCTCACAAATTTTTTGGGCGTCCTTCAGCAATCGCTCCCCATCGAAGGTGGCTGGCGCACCGCTGACCACGAAACGGTGGGGCACGCCGCCGGCCTTGAACTGGCCGCTCCACAAGCGTCCAAAGGTCACCGGAGAGTCGGCCAGATCGTCGTAGTCGGCCGCCAGGTAGCGACCAAAGCCCCGGCGGTCCACCCGCACGGGTTGCAGTCCTGTGGCCAGCAGCCAGTCGGCTTGGCCTTTGGGTGCCGGGACCTCAAGCCCCTGCGCCAGATCCTCCTGCCCGTGCACCCGCAGGCACAGGCTGGTGGCATTGAAAAACCCCCGCTCGTGGCTGAGCATGCCAGTGCGCACAGATGGGTCGTTGGCATACACCTCGTAGACGATTTCCAGGGGCTCACCCGCTTTGCACGGCACTTGCCAGGTGCACTTGTCCAATTGGTCCACGCTCAGGCGTCTGCGCCCTTGCTTGGCTCGCAGGCGCTGCAGTTGACCCGAGAACTCGCGCACCAGGTAGCTCCCCGGTATCCAGACCGGCAGGCTCACGCACTGCCCAGAAGCAGGCTGTGCTAGGGTCAAGGTCACCCGAAACAGGTGCGCATGCAGGTCCGCAATCTCGACGCGGTGAACAAGGGTGGGCGAAACGGTTCGGGCCATGGAGCAAGGATACCGCAGCGTACTGGGCGCACAGCCAAACCCTGGGACCCTCAGGGCGTCTGTGCCTCTGCAAATAACTTTTCGACCTGTGCTGCGGCGATGGCCCCCGGCACGCGGCTGCCGTTGGCAAACACCAGGGTGGGTGTGCCCGTGATCCGGTGCTTGCGACCGAACTCCACATTGCGAGTCAGCGCGCTGCTGTCACAGCCGGCTGCGGCGCCAGCCACGGGTTTGTCGGCCACCATCAGATCCATCCAGGCGCGCGCCTTGTCTTTGGCGCACCAGACGTTGCGCGATTGTTCGGTGGAGTCCGGGCCCAAGATGGGCATGAGAAACAGATGGATGGTCACATCGCTGACCTTTTGCAGGTCGCGCTCAAAGCGCTTGCAATAACCACAATTGGGGTCTTCGAAGACGGCCAGCTTGCGCTTGCCGTTGCCGCGAACAATGGTGATCGCATCTTTGACAGGCAGACTGTCAAAGGCGATTGCGTTGATCTTATCGAGCCGCTCTTGCGTCAGGTCGCGGCGGGAGCGGGTGTCGATCAATTGACCCTGAATCAGGTGGTTGCCCTCGGCGTCGGTGTAATAAATCTCGCTGCCCAGGCGCACCTCAAAAAGATTGGTCATAGGGGTGCGGCGAATTTCGTCGATCCTGGGCAGTCCCTGGAGGCGGTCGCTGAGGTTTTTGCGGATGGTCGCCTCTTGAGGGATGGGCTGCACCTGGGCCAGGGCCGGCTGCACCAGGGAACCGATCAGGGCAATCGTGCCAAGCACGGTGCGCGCCAGAGCGGCGCTGGGCAGTTGAAAAATGCTCATGGGTCTCTCCTGCGGGCTGCTCAGCCCATGGCCTGGCGCGTCAGCCAAGATTTGATGAAGGGGTTGGCACCCACCGCGTTCATGCCCCAGTTGCGCAAGGCCTGCCAGCGGGCGTCGGTGTGTGAAAAAAGGCCTTGCAGACCGTCGGTGATCAGGCCCATGGCCAGCACGTCGGCCTTGCGCGCACGCTCGTAGCGGCGCAGCAGGCGCAGATCGCCCAAGTCGCGCCAATATTCGCGCGCGCCAAGTACCCGGGCCAGTTCGCGCGCATCGGCCAGGCCCAGGTTAAGTCCCTGTCCAGCCAGTGGGTGAACCGTGTGCGCAGCGTCGCCAGCCAGGGCCCAGCCCGGGCCGACCCAGCGCTGGGCCTGTGCCAGTTGAAGCGGCCACGCCATGATGTCGCTGCTCAGGGTCAGCGCACCCACATCGGCCGGCAATGCGCTTTGCAGAGCGTGCGTGAACTCAGATGCCGAAAGCGCTTGAAGTCGCTCGGCGCGCTCCAGCGGCACAGACCAGACCAGGGCCATCTCGCGCCCTTGTTCGCCGCCCATGGGAAGCAGGGCCAGGATGTCTGCGCCCATGAACCACTGTCGGGCCACGCCGCCATGCGGATGCTCACCCAAAAGGCGGCCCGCCAGCGCCTTGTGTTCATACGGCCTGGCGCTCCAGCCGGCGCCCAATGCCTGGCGGGTACTGCTGTCCTTGCCTTCGCAAACCACGGTCAGTGCCACCCGCACGTCTTCAGGCGCGTCGACATATTGAACCGATGTCGCAAAGCGCAGTGCCTGAGCCAGTTGGTCTTCCAGCAGTTGGGCATCGAGCAGCCAGGCGATTTCGCCCGACGCTTTTGGAGCAGTGAAGTCGATGCGTCCACCCTCATCGCCCCAGACCTGCATGGCCCGCACGGGGGTGGCCTGGCTGGGCCAGACGCGCAGCCCGTCGAGCAGCTCGCGCGATGCCCGGTTCAGCGCGTAAGCGCGCACATCGGCCTGCGCGTTGCCGCTGCGCGGCGAGCGGCAAATGGCCACCCGAATGCGCTCGCGGGCCAGCAGCAGGGCCAGGCTGCGGCCAACGATGGCGTCACCGCGGATACACACGTCAAAAGCTTGGGTCATGCGCCATTGTAGAAAGCCGGTCAAAATCACGGGCAATCGCCTTACAACACGAAACACTTTTGGTCCATGAGCTCTTCCAACAATCCGCTGCGAGCGGTCATCTCTCAATTGCTGATCTATCCGGTCAAGTCCTGCGCGCCCGTGGCGCTCAAACAGGCGCTGCTGACCGATCAGGGCCTCGATCTTGACCGCGCCTGGATGGTGGTTGACGACAAAGGCCAGTGCCTGTCGCAACGCGAATACCCACGCCTGGCCCTGGTAGAGCCCCAACTGCGGCTTTCGGACTTGATATTGCGGGCCCCAGGCATGTTGGGCCTGCATCTGAGCATCGATGGGGTGGAGCGGGCCATGAAGGTCTGGCTTTGGGACGAGGCCATAGACGCCTGGGACATGGGCGCCGTGGCTGCGCAGTGGTTCAGCGACTTTCTGGGTTGCCCCGCTCGTCTGGTGCGCTTCGATCCGCAGTTCGACCGGCCCTCTAGCCGGCGTTGGACCGGCGGCCGGACGGTGCTCAACCAATTCAGCGATGGCTTTCCGCTCATGCTCATCAGCCAGCCCTCGCTTGACGGGCTCAATGCGCGCTTGCAAAGCGCTGGCCAGGAACCGGTCAGCATGCTGCGGTTTCGCCCCAACATCGTGTTGTCGGCCAGCGACTCGGAGCAGTGGCAGGCGCACGACGAGGACCGGGTGGACGTTTTACACATTGCCACTGAGGGCGATGGGGTGCAGCTCAAGCCTGCCAAGCCATGCAGCCGGTGCACCATGGTCGATGTCGATCCGCAGACGGCCGCAACCGGCAACCGGGTGCTCGGCGCCTTGCAGACTTATCGGCGTGACCCACGACTCGACGGTGCGATCAGTTTTGGCATGAACCTGATGGTGCTCCAGGGCTTTGATCAAACCTTGGCTGTGGGGCAGTCGGTCAGCGCCAGCCTGCGCTTGGACTGAGCAGCCCTCTGGCTCAGACCGTGCGCCCCGCGCGCCGCCTTAGCAACTGCCGATGCAGCGCCACGCCCACGCTGGCCATCATGGCGGCGCCAACGCCGATGACCGCGCTCGAGCCCCAGTGCGGTATCAGCAGCGAAGCGAACAGCACGCCCAGCGCCTGACCCAAAAACAGGGCACTGGCAAAGATTGAAACGCCCAAACCGCGGCTATTGGGCGCCATTTGTGTGGCCAGGGTTTGAATGGTGTTGTGCAACATGAAAAAGCAAAAGCCGCCCATGAGCATGAATGCGGCCGTCAGTTGCCACGAGGCACTCCACGCTGCCACCAGCATGGCCAGCGCCATGGCCAAACCCCCTGTCAAGGCCATCCCGTGTTCGCCCAGCCGGTGGATCACATGGCGTGCCAGCACCATGTAAAACACCCCTCCCAGCCCCACCAGCGCCACCACCGCCCCGGCCATCGAAAGCGATACCGCATGTTGCAGGTGCAGGTGCGAGGCCACGATGGCCATGATGCCAAAGCCAGCGGCGCCTTCGACCACCGACAAGATCAGTATTTTTCTCACCCACCGGTCTTGCAGCAGCATCAGGATTTGCACGACCATGCCTGCTGTCGGTGCTGCTGCTTCTGCAGCGGAGCTGGCCTTGCGCTGACCGGTCCAATCTTGGTAGAGCAAAACGGCGACGACCAAGAAAAATACGCTCAGCACTGCAAAGGCCCAGCGCCAGCCCACGGTGTCGGTCAGCACCCCGCCGAGCAACTGTCCCGTGAAGTTGCCCAGCGTGGTGCCCAGCCCCACACGCGCCAGTGTTTCTTGCCGCCTTTCGTAGGGCACCGCGTCGCCGGTCCAGGCCAATGACATGGGAATGATGGCCGCCGCAAACAACGCCGCCAACATCCGGGCGAGCACCAGCGCCTGCAAGCTGCCCGCCGCCACGGCCAGCAAACTGCCCAAACCGCAGCCGATGGTGGTGTACACCACCACCCCAAGCTTGCCGTAGCGATCGCCCATTGGACCGTAAAACAGCTGCGCCAGCCCGTAGCAGACGGAAAACACCGAGACCACCTGCGAGGTGGCGGCCAGCGTGCTGTCAAATTGACGGGCCAGCTCGGGCAGCATGGCATCGCAGATGCGCTGGCTCATCATGCTGGCGCAGCAGGCCAGCGACAGCAGCAGCACCGTGCGTCCGGTGGCCGGCGAGAGCACCTGGCCGGCCACCGGCTCAGTCAACCTTGGCGCCTGAATAGCGAATTGGCCCTGCGCGAGTCGCCAGCTCCTGACGGATGTGGCGAGCGAGCTCCTGGCCGCTGCCGCTGACCAAATCGTAGCCTTTGCCGTCGATCTCTCGCTCTTTGAAGCCCGGCTCCACGAGCACGCTGGCCACATCGCGGCCAATGCGCTCGACATGGCCCGCCGGCATGCCGATCGGTGCAAACAGACCGACCCAAACGTTGGCGTCGATCTCTGGGTAGCCCAGCTCGCCGACGGTAGGCACGTCTGGCAAAGCCGGGTGACGCGTCTTGCCACCATAAGCGAGCGCCTTCATTCGCTTGCTTTGCAGGTGCGGGCGCGCCGACGGAATGCCCGCCCACGTCAGCGGGATCTCACCGCTGACCACAGCGCTGACCGCCTGCGGGATGCCCCGGTAAGGAATGTGCAGGATGAAGATGCCAGCCTTTTGTTTGAGCATTTCTGTGGCCAGTTGCGGCTGGCTGCCTGCGCCGTAGGAGGCATAAGAAAGCGCCCCTGGCTGCTTGCGGGCCAGGTTCACCAGTTCGGGCAGGGTGTTGGCCGGCAGCGATGCGGAGGCCACCAGCAACTGACTGAACGACACCATGCGCGAAATCGGCGCAAAGTCACGCTCGAAGTCATAGGGCAGCTTGCTGTAAAGGTGCGGGTTGATGGTGAAGGTGGCGTCGGTGGTCAGCAGCAAGGTGTGGTTGTCCGTGGCGCGGGCCACCATCTCGGTGCCGATCAGTGTGTTGGCGCCGGGTCGGTTGTCGACCGTCACCGGTTGCTGCCAGCGCTCCTGCAGCCTTTGGGCCAGCGCGCGGGCCAGCACGTCCACGCCGCCACCGGCCGGGTACGGTACGATGACCCGGACGGCCCGGCTCGGCCACTCGGTGCTCTGCGCTTGGGCCCATCCAGTGATTACCAGCAAGCCCAGAGCCCAGGCCAAAATTTTTGAACAACGTGTCATCAAAATTTCCTCAGCATTCAATCGCGGCACCATCCACTGCGCCGCAAGGTCGAACGCATTCTATGCAGGTCACAGCCCATGCCCATGCCGATGCCGACTTGACCCCTCTGACGGGTTCTTTCGATTTGAGCCGTACCCAGACCTGGCCCAACCTTCCCCCGGTGCGCCTGGCGCGCATCGGCGCTTGCGCGCGACCTCGTTACCTGGGCGATCGTTGGTCCTACCTGGAGGCTGGCCCGAGCGATGGCCCGGTGCTGCTCATGCTCCACGGTATAGGCTCGCACGCGCAGTACTTTCGTTTTCAATTGGCGGCCTTGTCCGCGCACTGGCGCGTGATCGCCTGGAACGCGCCCGGCTATGGGCTCAGTGACAATTTGAGCAACCCGCAGCCGCAGGCCGACGATTACGCGCAGGCGGTCGCGGATTTTCTCGATGCAGTGCAGGTCGACCGCTGTGCTTTGGTGGGCAACTCCTTTGGCTAAGCGGTGGCACAGGCCTTTGCGATCGCGCAGCGCATTGCACGCATCCGAGATGGCGCCTTTCAGTACGGTGACCGGGGCGTGGACCATCTGGTGGGCCCGAACGCTCCTGCGGCCTTGCGCGCCTGGGTGACCGAGCTATCGCGCGGCCTGCATGCCGCGGGCCTGGAGCGTGCTGCAGCCTTCAGGCTCTCGCCATTTTTCAGTCCCGACCATGCACAGCGCCTGACCATGCCGCTGCTCATGGTCCAGGGCAGCGGTGACGGCGTCAACCCGCGGCATGAAAACGCCGACTTGTTGCTCGAGGCTGTGCAGCATGCGCAGTTGTGGGTCTGGCAAGACGTGGGCCACCTGCCTGAGGTCGAGGCGCCCGCGGCGTTCAATCGAACGCTGGCCGATTTCGCGCGTCAATGCGCTTGACTCAATCGGCCTTGATGCCGCGCGACTCGATCAGCCGCTTCCAGCGCGCAAATTCGGCGGCCTGATAGGCACTGAACTGCTCCGGGGTGCTGGCCACAATCTCAAAGCCCAGCTCGAGCAGCCTGGGCCTGATCTGCGGATCGTTCAGGCTCGATGCAATCGCTGCGTGCAAGCGGGTTTTGATGTCGGCCGGCAAGCCCCTGGGCCCCGCAATGGCCTGCCACGAGTACACGTTGGCCTCTTTGATGCCCGATTCCTCGAGCGTGGGCACATTGGGCAGCAGGCCAGAGCGACGGGCGCTGGTGATGGCCAAGGCCCGCAACTTGCCTGCCAGGATCTGCGGCATGGCGGTGTTGATGTTCATGAACGACGAGTCCACCTGATTGCCCAGCAAGTCGGTCATCACCGGTCCGCCCCCCTTGTAGGGCACGTGGATGCCGCTGGTGCCAGTTTGCAACCAGAACAGCTCGGCCGTCAGGTGATCGCTGCTGCCGTTGCCCGAAGAGGCAAAGGTCATCTTATTGGGCTGTGCCTTGGTAAAGGCAATCACGTCGGCCAGTGACTTGTGCGGCGAAGCCGCTGGCACCACCAAGACGTTGGGCGCCTGCACGGCCACCGAAATATAGTCCAGGTCCTTGAGCGCGTCATAGGGCGCCCTGATCAGGTGCGGTGCGATCACAAAAGGCCCAAGCGAGGACACCAGCAGGCTCTGGCCGTCCGGGGCCGAGCGCACCACCTGCCCGGTGCCGATGGTGCCCGTGGCGCCGGCCTTGTTGTCCACCACGAAGCGCCCACCGAGCTTTTCTTGCAGTTTCGGTGCCAGTGTGCGCGCAATCAGGTCGGTCGAGCCGCCGGGCGGGAAGGGCACCACCAAGGTCACGGGCCGGTTGGCATCGGGCCAGGCCTGGGCCTGGCCCATGGCCATTGTTGCGAGCAACACGCAGATCCAATTTTTCATACCCAACGTCTCCATTCATGACCGTTCGCGGCAAGCCTCGGGATTTCTGGCGCCCGGGCGTTGAACAGGCTGCCTATGCTAGTGCCATGACAAGTGTTTGTATCTACTGGTTCACACCAATTTCGCGGTCCTGCGCGCCTTTGTACGAAGACCGCTCACTTTCGCGCTACAGTTGAGCTGGAGTGTTTAGCCGCCTGGGAAGCCGACCATGATCCCTTTTGTTGTTATCGCCCTTTTCTCAACCTTGGCGCTCGCGGCCCCGGCTCGGGCCGCCCAGCCCCTGATCACCGACGACACTGGCACCCAGGGGCGCGGCGGCCAGCAAGTGGAACTGTCTCAGTCCTCTGAGCGCGCCAGCCAGGCGGGCCTTCGAAGCCGCAGCCGGGCCAGTGGTTTGACCTACACCTTTGGCGTGAGTGAGCAGGCCGACGTTTTTCTGGGCACCTCTTTTTTGGGTCTGAGGCCTGCAAACAGCGCGCCAACTTCGGGTTGGGGCAGCACCGTACTTGGAGCCAAGTGGCGCCTTTGGGACTTGGAGTCGAGCAAAATCAGCTTGGCCATCAAACCCGAGTGGATCATGCCCGTCAGTGGCGCGCGCGAGTCCAGTGAACTGGGGGTTGGCAAGGCCTCCTATGCCTTGACGCTGATCGCCACGCAGGAGGTGCCTTTCGGCGCCATACACCTTAATGCCCAGATGGGGCGCGACCGCTTTCGCAACGCGCAAGACAATGAGCGCCACCAGAGGCTTTCGGTGGCATCGGTCTGGGATGTCAGCGTCTCTTTCAAGCTTGCGCTTGATCTGGGGCAGCAAACGGTGCGGCGCCAGGAGGGGGCAGCGCTGCGCTCGCGATTTGTCGAGATTGGCACCATTTACTCGCCCAGCAAGTCGCAGGATTGGGCGCTTGGACTGATACGCAGTTCTGACAACGACTCGCCCCAATCGACCAGCAACACGCTGACCGGTGGCTGGACACTGCGCTTTTGATCTTGCACTTTCAAGCCGGCGCATTCGACCCTGTGCTTAGGGTCTTCTGATCTCGATCCGGGAGCCTGTGTTGACCTTTCTTGTCTTGGGCTGAGCTTCTCGTGCACCCGGCCGATCCTGAGCGCTCCGCGCATGCGCCTGCAGACAGGCCCGGCCCTGGTCCTGCTCTGGTCGTGTTGCTGCTGGCCCAGATGGCCATAGGCTTGCTGACCATGACCCTGTGCATTCCTTCGATGCAGGACTGGCCAACCCTCTTCGGCGCCACGCAGGCCCACGTGCAATTGACCTTCAGTGCCTATGTGGCGGCCTACGGCGGCGCGCAGTTGGTTTATGGTCCGTTGGCCGACCGACTCGGCCGCAAGCGTGTGTTGATGGGAGGGCTGCTGCTCGCTGCTGTGGGTAGCGCCCTGGCCATGGCCGCCAACGGGTTGAGCGCTCTGGTGCTTGCCAGGGTGTTGCAGGGCGCGGGCAGTGCGGCCGGCATGGTGGTGGGACGGGCCTTGGTGCAGGACTTTTTCACAGGCCCTGACCGCACCCGCATGATGGCTTACGTGGGCATGACCATGGGGCTGTGTCCGCCACTGGCCGCCTTGATCGGTGGTCAGATGCACGTGGCCTTGGGATGGCGCAGCAATTTCGCCATCCTGCTGGTCTTGGTCATGTTGCTGATGCTGGCCACCTGGCGTTTTCTGCCTGACATTCGACCGGCCGCTTGGGGCATGGCGTCCTGGTGGCGGCAGGCCAGCGCGTCTTATGCGCAGTTGATGGGCCAGCGCTCCTTCGTGCTCTATGCGCTGATCCTGGCGACCACCTCGGCCACGGCCTACACCTATTTCGCGGGTGCGCCCATTGTGCTCAAGGCCTATGGCGTGGGCCCGCAGTCGATGGGATGGTTCATCATGGCCGTTCCCGTTCCCTATGTGTTGGGCAATGTCCTGACCAGTCGCCTGATCCACAGCTATGGCGACCGGCGCCTCATGCTCTGGGGCCAGATTGGCACCGTCGGTGGTCTGGTTCTCATGCTGGCCCTGGCCCTGGCCGGGTTCAAGTCAGCGCTGGCTCTGGTGGTGCCGCTGGCCATCATGGGGATAGGCCATGGTCTGCTGGTGCCGCCCACGCTCTCGGGTGCGGTCGGAGCCGTACCCGCTCTGGCGGGCACGGCGGCCGCCTTCAGCGGAACCTTGCAACAGTTCTGTGGCGCGGTCGGGGGCTATTGGGTCGGTCTGGTCGAGCACGATGGCAACTTGCAGCTGTCCTTGCTCATGCTGACGATGGCTATGGTGGCCTTGCTGGCCCACGCCCTGCTTGGGAGAAGCGGCGCGTGGCGAGACTGAGCTGGGCTCGCCTGGCTCATTACAATTTGCGCTTTCCACCCGAGCAGCGACATCAGCCCTGTGAGCCTTGTGCCCAGGATGCCTCGGGGTCTGGCCACCCAAGGAACTCCGATGAGCCTCAAATGCGGCATCGTGGGCCTGCCCAATGTGGGCAAGTCCACTCTCTTCAACGCCCTGACCAAAGCCGGCATTGCGGCAGAAAATTACCCGTTTTGCACCATCGAGCCCAACACCGGCGTGGTGGAGGTACCCGATCCACGCTTGGCCCAGCTGGCCCAGATCGTCGGCCCACATTGCCGGCCTGGTGGCCGGTGCCAGCCAGGGCGAGGGCCTGGGCAACCAGTTCCTGGCCCATATCCGCGAGACGGACGCCATCGTCAACGTGGTGCGCTGTTTTGAAGATCCCAATGTCATTCACGTGGCCGGCAAGGTGGATCCGATCGCTGACATTGAAGTCATACAGACCGAGCTGTGCCTGGCCGATCTGGGCACGGTCGACAAAACCTTGCAGCGCAGTGCCAAGGCCGCCAAGAGCGGCAACGACAAGGAGGCGACCAAGTTGGTGGCGCTGCTGACCAAGGTGCAGGCCGTGCTCAACGAGGGCAAGCCCGCGCGCACGCTCGAGCTCAGCGACGAAGAGCGCGCCTTGCTCAAGCCGCTGTGCTTGATCACGGCCAAGCGCGCGATGTTTGTGGGCAATGTGAGCGAAACCGGTTTTGAAAACAACCCGCTGCTCGATCGGCTCAAAGAGTATGCCGCCGGCCAGAATGCGCCGGTGGTGGCCATTTGCGCCAAGATGGAGGCCGATATGGCCGACATGAGCGATGAGGACAAGGAGTTGTTTCTCTCTGAGATGGGCCAAAGCGAGCCGGGCCTCAATCGCCTGATCCGTGCCGCCTTCAAGCTGCTGGGCCTGCAGACTTATTTCACCGCCGGCGTCAAAGAGGTGCGTGCCTGGACCATACGCATTGGTGACACCGCCCCGCAGGCCGCCGGCGTGATTCACGGCGACTTTGAGCGGGGCTTTATCCGCGCCCAGACCATCGCTTTTGTCGACTACATCGCCCTCAAGGGAGAGCAAGGCGCCAAGGACGCTGGCAAGATGCGCAGCGAAGGAAAGGAATACGTCGTCAAAGATGGGGACGTGATGAATTTTCTTTTTAACGTCTGAGTCGAGCGGGTCGAAAGCGCTGGCCACCCACTTCAGTGGTGCCGTGCCACTGGCGGCCGATGCTTGAATGCAGTTGTCTGCGTTTTTTCTCTCCGCACTGCATGGCTGTGAAATTGCCTACCGCTTCCTGATATGCGTCGACCGTGATCTCTTCCCGGGCCAGACCCGCGAGGGGACCATGACCCAGGGAACCCGATGACATGTTGTGGCCCCTCTGCACCTTGATGCCTCGCTGCATCCCGTCGGTTGATCCAGTGTCGGTGCTAGAGGCGCCTGCCCAGACCGCATAGAGCGCACGTCCATCGACCGCCCAACGGGCCAGAAAGGACGTCACCTGCGCGCTGACGGGAGGCAGGGTTGCGGCCATCGGCATCAGCGGTCCGCCAAGCTCCGCCGGTTGCTGTTTTGCCAGAGCCTCGCCAATGGCGAAATTGTTTCCCGTGCCGTTGGCGGTGTAGACGCCGCCGGTGGTCGACCAAGCGCTGACCGTTGAAAGTCTATACCTGGGTGCAAGGTTTTGCACCCGGATCTCGCCCGGTAATCGATAACAGAGCGTCTTCAAGGGCCCGCTACACCTGGTCGACCACCCTTCGTATTGGGTTTTGCGGGCATCCAAGGCTCACATCATGCACGGACGAAAGTTAGCATTCCATCTGTGTTTATTAAAAATGCGATTGAGGATCGGCGAGGTAGCAGGAGCGGTCAGTTATGTTCAACTGCGAGGCCAAGCGTGGCGCAAAGTCCATTTGATCAAGCAGGTAGAGCACCTGCTGGCCACGCTGCAGCCCTTGTGGGCCGCTGAAGGTGATCTGGTCGACCTGTTTGACAAGTTTGCGCACGGCCCCGTGTCTGAGCACCCGCATTTGTCCGTCGCCGGTTTGCAATTGCACTCCCTTGGCGGCGAAAGGGCCGCAGAACACCACCTTTCTGGCATTTTGGGCAATGTCAATGAATCCGCCTGGGCCCACGGTCACCCCACCGAGTCGGGAGACGTTGACCGAGCCGAGTTCGTCGAACTCGCCAAAGCCCAGAAAAGCGATGTCCAGTCCGCCACCGCCGTAAAAGTCGAATTGGGTGGCTGCATCGATCATGGCGCTGGCGTTGCGCGCGTAGCCAAACAGTACCCCGTCCATCAGTGTGCCGCCGTAGGTGCCGTGCTCGATGGTCTGGTAGATGCGGTGCTGCTCATTGCGCGCGGCAATCAGCTTGGCCACCGGGTCGGGCACACCCACCCCGTAGTTGATGACGGGCCTGGCTTTGCCGGTGTTGAACAGTTCTCGGTAGGCGCGCCGTGCCACCGCCTGGCGTTCGCTGAAGGCCTCTTGCCCGGCTGCCACCTCGCGGGCCTGGTCGGCCGCTTCGCTGATGGCTCGCTCGCCGCCGGTGAGCTCGCCGCTGAAGGCGGGATCGAACGCGATGTCGTAAGTGGTTTGCTGGTCCGGATCAACCACAATGGCGTCGACCCAGGCCGCCGGGATACGTACTTCGCGGGCCTTGAGGGCGCCTTGGGGCAGGCGCTCTTTGACCTGCACGATCACGATACCCCGGCTGTTGCGGGCGGCCAGTGCCAGCGACTGCGCGTCCAGATTGGCCGCTTCATGCTCGAAGCTGATGTTGCCGTCTTCGTCGGCGGCGCTGGCCCTGACGATGGCCACATGAATGGGAAAGGGCTTGTAGCGCAGCCACTGCTGGCCATCGATGACGATGACTTCGGCCAGATCGACCTGGGCCGCTTCATTCATGCGCCCACCGCCTTGGCGCGGGTCGCATACCGTGCCTAAACCGACATGCGTGATCAGGCCGGGGCGACCGGCACCGATTTCTCGCATGAGTTGGCTGCTGACCCCGCCGGGCAGTATGTAAGCCTCGATTTTGTTGTCCAGCGCCAGTTGTTGCATGGCTGGGGACCAAACCCAATGTCCGCCGATCACTCGCCGCACCAGGCCTTCGTGGGCAAAGCAGTTCATGCCCTTGGTTTTCTTGTCGCCGATGCCCAGGGCGTGGATGACGGTGAGATTTTGCGGCTGCCGGGTGCTGAGAAAACGCGCCTGCAAGGCCTCAAACACATGGGTGGCCTCCATCAGGCCGCCGCCACCACCCATCAGTCCCACCGTATCGCCGTCCTTGATGAGTTGAACCGCCTGCGCGGCACTCATGAATTTGGTCTGCATGTTCGCCCCTATATTCACCGGTTCAGATCAAACAAGGCTGCGCCCTTTTTCAGGGCGCTCCTGGCAATGACGCCCCGGTGAATCTCGCTGGTGCCGTCGTAGATGCGGTAGATGCGTGCATCGCGGTAATATCGTTCGATCGGCAATTCCCTGCAGTAGCCCATGCCGCCAAAGACCTGCACCGCCCGGTCGACCACCCGACCCAGTGTTTCGGCGGCATGCACTTTGACCATCGCGATCTGCTCGCGGGCGTCCAGGCCCTGGTCGAGCATCCAGGCGGCGTGGTAGACCATCCAGCGGGCTGCGTTGATCTCGATCACACTGTCAGCCAGCATCTGCTGAACCATCTGGAAGTCGCCAATCGGCGTGCCAAATTGCTGCCGTTCCTTGGCCCAATCGAGCATGATCTCGCAGACATGGCTGGCCTTGCCCACTGCGCGGGCGCCGACTTGGGCCAGCCGTACCACATTGAGTGCGCCCATGGCCAGCTTGAAGCCCTGACCGACTTGGCCCAAAAGCGCCGCGTCTTCGAGTTGCACGTTGTCGAAAAACAGCTCCAGGTGGGGCGTGCCGCGCAGCCCCATCATTTTCTGGTCCTTGCCAACCGTAAAGCCAGGCAGACCCTTGTCGACCATGAACATGCTGATGGATTTTTTGCCCGTCCTGGCCGACACCAAAAAGAAGTCGCTCCACAGGCCGTCGCTGATGAAGTGTTTGCTGCCGCTGAGCAGCCAGCCGCGTTCATTTTTAAGGGCGGCAGTCTTGATGCCAGCCGCGTCCGAGCCCGCGCCGGGCTCGGTGATGGCAATCGCACAGGTTCGCTTTCCCGCCACGGCCGGCTTAAGCCAGCGTTCAATTTGCTCGCCTTGGCAATGCAGCAGCGGCTCGTAGACATTGCCGAAGGCGCGCCGAATCAGGATGTCGGTGGTGTGGCCAAACTGCTCTTCGCAGATGATGCGATCCAGGTGAGACAGCCCACCGCCGCCAAGCTCTGAAGGCATGTTCATCGCATACAGCCCCAGAGCTCGGGCCTTGTCCTGAATAGACTGCGCCACGGCCGTGGGTAACTCGCCGGTTTCTTCTACCGTCTCCTCAAGGGGTTTGAGTTCCTCGTGGATGAAACGGCGTACCGTCTCGATCAGCATTTTCTGTTCGTCGGAGAGTGAAAAGTCCATGGTGTTTTTACTCAGGTGGTATAGGTAAGGCTGGCGTTCAGGCATCGGCCCGCCCAATCGGCGGGGCTGTGATGGGCTTCATGAACCAGGTTGACCACTTCCACGCTGACTGGCAGATCGTCTGGAAGGGTGGCGAACAGGCCGCATAAGTCGATACTGCCCTGGCCGGGCAGCAGTCGCTCACAGCGTGCGGTGTGCAGCATCTGTTCGTCGCTAAAGTGGGTGCCGGCCAGGGCGTCACAGATCTGCGCGTAATGCAGCAGCTGGCGCGGAATGGCGCGGATGTCCTCCAGCGTGGTGTGGGAGCGGCCGAAGTGCAGCGCGTCAACCAGGATGCCGGCGTTGGCGGGCATGCCTGCGCCCTGAACGATACGCAGCGCAGACTGGGCATTTTTGACCGCCGTCCAAGGCATGAACTCCAGGTCGGCGCTCATGCCGTAAGGCTGCATGACTTCGCACAGACGGGCGTAGCTCTCGGTCAGGCGCGTCTCGTTCGGGTCGTCGCCAGCGACCAATATCGCCCGGGCCTGCAGCTGTGCGCCGATGTCGTAGAGCGCGTCCCACTGATGGGGGTCGAACGCCGTGCCGATGCGGATGATTTCCAGGTCGAGCACGCCGATGCCGGTGTCGGCCAGTGCCGCCAGCATCTCGCGCATGGCCTGGGGCTGACCGATCAGGTGTTGATGCGGCGCGCCGCTGGCGTTGGGCCACAGCCTCAAGCCCACCTGCTCGAAGCCGGTCTGCGCGGCCACGCGCACCGCCTGGGCGGGCGTGCATCGGTGCGAGCTCAGATAGGCCAATGAGTGGATGCGTGCCATGGCCGGCTCAATTCAGTGGCGAGCCCGTCAGGGGCAGGGCGATGGTCGATGTCATCTCGGTGGTCAGCTGCGCCGGACCGCCTTTGGGCGGCCACAGGCCCTGGGCCACCGCTTCAGCGCGAATCTGGCTGCGTGCTTGCAGGTTGTTATAGGCCCAGATGTTGGTAAAGCGCAGCGGTCCGTCGAGCGCCAGCATTGCCACCACACAAGGCGACAGGCGAGAGCGCGCCGGTACGGCCTGGCGCCACAGATCGACGGTGGCCTCCACGCCGCCAGGCTTGATGCCGTAGGTTCGGATTTCATAGACTGGCCCATGAATGCCCGAGACGTCGCTCGGCTGCACAGGCGCCATCCAGTCAAAGCCCTGGTAGCTGTGTTGTTCGAGCCTTTGGTAGAGCGCGGCGCAGCCAAAGGGGTTGGGATGCTTGTGGGTGCGCTCGCGCTCGTCGCGCAGCGCCTGCAGCGTTCGAAAGCCCCGCATGACGATCAGCTGATTGAGCACACCGATGTCGGTGAACCAGCAAGCCAGCAACAGACCCTGCGCTGCGGGTTCGGTGCTGAACGCCTGTGCTTGGCTGGCCGCCTGTGCGGCTGTGCCAAAGGGCAGAGTCAGGGTGGCGAGTTCATAGTACATGTGGTCGACCTTCTCGGTGTGTTCAGTTCAGAGTTAAGTCCGAGCCTTCAGTGGGCTGTCGGCCGGATCGAGGCCCGCGACATGATGGGCCGCCACGAAGCCAAAGGTCATAGCCGGCCCCAGGGTGATCCCGCCGGCCGGATAGTGACCGCCCGGCGGACGGGTTGACCCGCAGGCCGGCGAAGGTGCCCAAACTGCCCGCAACGATCTGTACTGCATAGAACGGGCCGCGCTCTATCGGTCCCAGGCAAGGATTGGGCAGGCCGCGCTCCCGGGCCCTGGCTGCGTCGCCCTGGATCCGGTTGTAGGGCGTCTGACCCTTGCCGAAATCGAGGTCTTGACCTTCGCCACACAGGCGGTTGTAGCGCAGGACTGTGGCCTCAAGCGCCTCGGCCGCGATGCCGCAGGCTTGGGCCAGTTTGGCCAGGGTGCGGCCCCGTTTGAGGTAGCCGTTTTTCAGCCAGCGGCCCTGGGGCAACGGCGCGGGCTTGACTGCGCCCAGTCCGTATTGGGCGATGAAGTCGTGATCGCAGATCAGCCAGGCCTTTGGCGAGTCGCCAACCGGCGTGGCTCTGAGCAGGGCCTGCATGAAGTCGTGATACGAGTCGGCCTCGTTGGCAAAGCGCAGACCGGTCTGTGTGACCGCGATCAGGCCGGGCTTGGCCCGTTCGATCAGGTGCGGAAAATGCGCCACACTGCCGTCGGCCCGTGGCACCAGAGATACCGGTGCCAGAGCAGCCGCCTGTGCCAGATCGTCCGCCACGCGACCGCCCGCATCTTCACCCAGGCGCAGGCCGTCGCCGGTATTGCCTCGGCTGGCCGCGGACCAATGCTCGCGGCCGCTGGGGGCGTGCGTCAGCAGCTGGCGCTTGCGTTGCTCGTCATGGGCGAATCCGCCGCAGGCCAGCAGAACGCCGCCCTTGGCCTCGACGCGCATCGGACCCTGCGGTGTTTGCAGCATCGCGCCGCTGACCCGTTGGCCCCGTTGGATCAGTTCGGTCGCCGGGCTGCTCAGCAGGAGGGGAGTGCCCCGATCGAGCAGCGAGCGCACCAGAGCAGCAGCCAGAGCTTGGCCGTTGACCAATTGGGTGCTGCGCTTGTAGAGCAGCAGGTCCAACCCGTGGCGCATCAGCTTGCGCGCCACATACAGCAAGGACTCAATCTGATGCTTTGCGTTGTAAAAGTGCTTCAGCTCTGCCCCGGCCGCGATTCCCATGCCCCACAGCGTGGTCTCTTGCAGCGCGGGCTTGAGTTGCTGCAGGTGCTGGCCAAGGCGCCGGCCGTCAAACGGTGCGGCGCAGACCGACCGCCCCCCCGTTGCGGCATGGGGCGAGTGGCCATGAAAGTCGGGGATGGCATTGCCGTCAATAAAAGACAAGGCTGTCTGGCTGGAAAAAAACTCGACCATGCGCGGTCCGTTGTCCAGAAAAGTCCGGGCGCGTGCCTCATCGAATCGATCGCCCAGTTCGTAGCGCAAATAATTCAGCGGCGCGTCGATGTCTTCGCGGATGCCTGCGGCCACCGCCAGCCGGTTGCGCGGTATCCACATCCAGCCCCCGGACCATGCGGTGGTGCCGCCCAGTTGCGCCTCTTTTTCAGCCACCACCACCCTGAGGCCGAGGTGCGCGGCGGTGACGGCCGCCGACAGGCCGCCGGCGCCTGAGCCGATGACCAGCAGGTCGCAATCCATCACGGGAGGCGTCATGGCCAGCGGTGGGGCGATCAAGCCGCGTAGATGGGCTTGCGGCCCTCGGCGGCGACGCTGCTGGCCGCGCCCGTCAATTGGAAAAATGGCGACGCACCGCTGAGCGCTGCCAATTGCGCTGCAGTGGCGGTCAGCTCTGGCCCGAGCGAGTGCATGCGCTGGGCATGAAACCGTACTGTGGGCCCGGCAATCGTCAACACGCCGAAGGCGCTTTGGCCGGCAAAACGCACCGGCGCTGACATGGCCGACAGACCGGCGGTGTAGGTATCGGTGGTGATGCTGTAGCCGCGGTCGCGGCTCTCGCGCACTGCCTGCATCACCGCTTGCAGACTGGTGGGCGCGGCCGGTCCGTACTGTTCGGGCAGTCCCAGCCCTTGTTTGGCCACCAGACCCAAGCCCTCGTCCTCGCTCAGGGTCGACAGCCAGGCCCAGCCCGAAGACGAGCACGACAGTCGGGCGTCACTGCCCATGTCGGGGTCATAGCGCAGGCCCTGACGGGCGCCTTGGGCGCGCGCCACCCAGGTCAGTCTGTCGCCGTCGACCACGGACAGGCGCACCAGCTCGCCAGAGACCTCGGCTAGGCGGTTGAGCAGGGGCTGGGCGATGTCGACGATGCCAGTATTGCTCAAGTAGCTCAGGCCCATGGAGACCAGCTTGGTGCTCAGCAGGTAGTCGCCATGGCCGCGTGCTTGTCGCACATAGCCCAGGCGCACCAGATCGGCCAGCAGGCGATGCACCGCGCTGCGCGGAATATCCAGCTGGTCGGCAATGGCGGCCAGCTCCATGCCCTCCCCGTGCTGTGACAGCAACTCCAGGATGCCCAGTGTGCGTTCCAGAACGCCGTTCATTGCGTGCCTCCGCTGGCACGTTTGCCTGTCGCACGGAGGCGGGCGATGGGTTGGAACCACTTGAGGCGGTACCCGGGGGTGCTGGCAATGGGCATGGTGGCTGGAGGGCAGTGCTGGATTCGTTTGGCTGAAGTATAGAGATTTTTTGAATTAAATTCAATAGTTGAATTGTATTCCAGAATTGTTTATACTTCAGCCAAAGTGGCATCAAACCATGGAGCCGGCCGCTGGTCCGCGAGGGTCGGCTGCGGTTCACCAAGGCCGAGCCATTAACAAAATCTCGAAGGCCCAGAAAATGAGTCCCAGCCTGAGCGGCGCGACCCGAATCCATCTGATCGTGGGTGACCCCATCGTCCAGGTCAAAGCACCGGCTGGCCTGACCGCGGCTTTGGCCGAAGCCGGGTGCGACGCGGTCTGTGTCCCGGCCCATGTTGCCCCCGCCGACCTGCGGTTGTGGTGGCAGGGCGTCTCGCGTGGGCAAAACCTAGATAGCATCATCGTCACCGTCCCGCACAAATTCGCCAGCTTCGAGCTGTGCGCCACCACTTCGCCGCGGGCCGCCTTTTTGCGGGCGGTCAATGTTGCGCGTCGCAATGCTGATGGCAGCTGGCACGGTGACATGGTTGACGGTTTGGGCTATGTGCGGGCGCTGCAGGCCAAGGGCTGTGAACTCAGGGGCCTGCGCACGCTGCTGGTGGGCGCGGGTGGCGCAGGCACCGCCATCGCCCATGCCCTGCTGGAGTCCGGTGTGGCCGAACTGGCTTTGCACGATGTTGATCTGGTCCGCCGCGATGCCCTGATCGCGCGCCTGGGCAGCCTGGGCCTGAGTCAGGTGCGGCCGGGCAGTGCCGATCCGCGTGGTTTTGATCTGGCCATCAACGCCACACCCATGGGCATGAAGCTCGGCGATCCGATGCCCCTGGAGTCGGACCATTGGGTGGCAGGCCAGTGGGTGGGCTGCGTCATCACCGAGCCGGTCGTCCCCCCCATGATTGCCGCCGCCCGCGCCGCTGGCTGTCATACGGTCACGGGTGCTGACATGTTCGAGCAGGTGCGTGATCGGCTGCTGCGATTTTTGAGGGGTGAAAGTCTTTGAACCGCATGGTCAGTCACTGTCGAGATAGCGGCCCGCGCCGGCCGGTCGGTCCTGGCCTGGCTCGGTCACCGGGAGCGCGGTCATGAGGGTGCTCCAGGCGGGCCTGAATGGTCTGGCCGAGGGCAGCGACCATGACCTGCTGGTCATTGGTGCCGGCGGAGCGGGCCTGGCGACGGCCCTGTTCGCGGCACTGGAAGGGGCCAGTGTCTTGCTGGCCGAATCGACCGAGAAGGTCGGTGGCACCACCGCGTGGTCGGCCGGCACCAGCTGGATACCCGGCACCCGGCATGCGGCCGAGGTGCATCCTGGCGACAGTCTGGCGCAAGCGGCCAACTACCTCGATCACGCGGTCGGTGAGCAGGCGCCACCGGCCCTGCGACAGGCCTTCTTGGCCCAGGGGCGGGCTGCAGTTGATGAGGCCGAGCAGCGAACCGCCTTGCGCTATCGGCCCTATCCCAAGCATCCCGACTACCTGTCTGAGTTACCCGGTGCCGTTCTGGCCGGTCGCGCTTTGGAGCCACTGCCCTTTGACGGCCGCCTTCTGGGCGAATTGTTTGCCCTGCTGCGCCCGCCCATCCCGGAGTTCACCGTGCTCGGCGGGATGATGGTCGATCGAACGGACATTGGTCACCTGCTGGCCATGAACCGCTCCTGGGCTTCATTTCGGCATTCGATGGCCTTGCTTGGGCGTTATGCGGCGGACCGCCTGAGCCACCCGCGTGGCACCCGTCTGGTCATGGGCAATGCCCATGTAGCTCGCCTGCTGTATTCGCTGCTGGCCCATCCCAAGGTCACCCTGTCCTTGAACACCACGGTCGCCCATATCGAAGACGGTGCCGACGGTGTCCGGGTGGTGCAGTTGTGCAGCGGCGAACAAAGGTGTGCGGTACGGGTTCGGCGCGCCGTGGTGCTGGCCAGTGGAGGCTTCAATCGACACCCCGTTCTGCGGGCCAAGTGGTTGCCCAACTTGCCCGACCAATGGTCGCCGGCCGCACCAGGTCGAGAGGGGCAGGCCCACGACTTGGCACTCAAGGCCGGTGCCGTGTACCACCAGGGGCGCCCTTCGGCGGCATTTTGGGCGCCGGTGTCCATGCGTCAGCGACAAGACGGCAGCACGGCCGTGTTTCCGCATTTCGTGCTCGACCGCGCCAAGCCCGGCATGATCACGGTCAACGGGGACGGACAGCGCTTCGTCAACGAGAGCACCTCCTATCATCTGTTTGGCCTGGCCATGCAACAGGCGCACCTACACGCGCCGAGCATTCCGGCGTTTTTGGTTTGCGATGCACGGGCCCTTCGCGCCTATGGCCTGGGCATGGTGCGCCCCGGGGGGAAAGGTCTGAAGCCGTTTTTGGCCGATGGCTACCTCACCGAGGGGGCGAACTTGGCCGAACTGGCCCAGCGTCTGGGCCTGGACGCGAAGGCGCTTATGGTCACGGTCGAGCGCTTCAACCACCACGCCCTTCAGGGCGTCGATCCCGACTTTTGCAGGGGGCAGACGGCCTATGAGCGAAACCTGGGTGATGCAGCCTGGCCGGGGCCCAACCCCAGCCTGGGTCCGCTCGTCGAGGCGCCTTTTTATGCCATCAGGCTTTATCCCGGCGACATTGGTGCCGCCACCGGCTTGGCAACCACTGCCAACGCTCAAATGATTGACGCTCAGGGTCAGCCGCTGCCAGGGTGGTACGCGGTGGGCAACGACATGCAGTCCATCATGGGCGGGGCCTACCCCGCGCCGGGCATCACCATCGGCCCCGGCTTGGTCTTTGCTCGCATCGCAGCCCGACACGCTCTAGGAGTGACGCCATGATGAACCGGGAAAAACCCTCTGTTCGTTCATTTGTCGAACGATTTAGGGCGATTATTGAACGTCTCTTTAGGCCCGTTCCCTCGGTCCGGGGTCTGGCGCTCTACAGTGCTTCTCAGTTGTTTTGCGGCTGCCGGACAGCGGCCGTCCTTTCCCCCAGGGCCGTTCAGAGCCCGATTTGTTGACCCACCCCCCAAAAGGAGACTGCCTTGAAAACCATCGCCAAGACCCTGATTGCCAGCGCGGCACTGATCGCCATAGGCTCAGTTCATGCCCAGAACATCAAGATCGCCAACATCGTTGAACTTTCCGGCCCGGGCACTACTGCCGGCACCCTGTTCAAGAACGGTGTGGAGTTGGCGATCAAGGAAATTAACGCGTCCGGCGGAATCCTAGGCCGCAAGATCGCGCACACCAACGAAGACACCCAGACCAACCCTGGCGTGGCCAAGGGCCTGACGCAGAAGGCGGTCGACAACGACGTGCTGGCTATTTTTGGTCCGGTCTACTCGGGCTCCATCATGGTCTCGATGGCCGAATCCAGGCGCGGCGAGGTGCCCAACTTCACCGGGGGCGAGGCCGCTGCCGTCACCGCCCAGGGTAACCCTTACGTGTTTCGCACCGCCTTCGGACAGAGCGTGTCTTTCCCCAAGTTGGCCACCTTCATCAAGAGCAAGGCCAAGTCGGTGGCCATCATCTATGTGAACAACGACTTCGGCAAAGGCGGTCGTGACACCCTGACCAAGTTGCTAGAGGGCAGCAGCACCAAGGTGGTAGCCGATATTTCCACCGACGCCGGTCAGGTCGACTTCTCGGCGGCTGTGCTCAAGGCCAAGCAGACTGATGCCGAAGCGATCTTCGTTTACACCAACGAGGAAGAATCGGCCCGCGCGCTGCGCGAGCTGCGCAAGCAGGGCGTCAAAAAGCTGATCCTCGGTGAGACCACCCTGACCGGTCAAAAGGTGATCGAGCTGGCTGGCGAAGCGGCCAATGGCGCGCAGGCCCACGTGGGGCTGACGGTCGATGCGCCGCAGTTCAAGGCCTTTGGTGCCAGGTACCGCGCTGAATACAAGTCCGAGTCGGACCACAACGGCATCAAGGGATACACCGGCGTGTACGTGCTCAAGGCCGCCATCGAGAAAGCAGGCAAAGTTGATCGCAAAGCCGTGGCTGCCGCCATCCGCAACAGCTGCTTCTCGGTCAAGCAGCACCCTGGCGTGCTGATGGATGTTTGCTTCGACGACAAGGGCGATCTGGACCGCGAGAGCTTCCTGGTCGAAGTCAAGAATGGCCGTCCGGAAGTGGTAGCCACCCTGCCGCCGGCCGGTCTGGTCAAGAAGTAATCGGCCCGTCAAGAGGCCTGCTGGGCGGTCCGGTTCTCGGACCGCCCCATTCGCATCGAGGTACTGATCTGGCTTGTGCCGGGTGGGGTGTTTCATGAGTGATTTCCTGCAACTGTTTTTCAGCGGCATGGCCACGGGCAGCATTTATGCTCTGGCCGCCCTGGGCTTTACCTTGCTATGGCAGGCTTCGGGGACGATCAACTTCGCACAAGGCGAATTTGTCATGCTGCCGGCCTTCATCATGGTGGCCGCCTTGCATGGCGGACTGCCCCTGACCTCAGCGTTTGCGCTG
>JAJTGH010000029.1 GCA_021299555.1 Comamonadaceae bacterium | reverse complement strand
TGTACGGCCTCCATCAGCAGCGCCCGGTCACGCAAAAACCGCCGCAGACAGCCGTTGATGAACGAAGCCTGGTGCTGGGTGTCGGGCGATCGCTTGGCCGCCTCGACCGCCTGGCTGACCAGGGTATGGGCCGGATAGGCCGGCTCATCGCAGGCCAGCAGAGCCAGTGCTGTGCACAGCAGTGCATCGGCCTCCGGCGGCGGCGGGCGACGGGCCATTTGCCCGCGCAGGGCCTGGGCCAGCCCGAGGCTGCGCAGCACCTGCAGCGACAGCGCCTGCACCCCGGAGCGCAAGCGCCCATCGATCCGATCAA
The DNA here is from genome assembly GCA_021299555.1 of Comamonadaceae bacterium. Lineage (GTDB taxonomy): Bacteria > Pseudomonadota > Gammaproteobacteria > Burkholderiales > Burkholderiaceae_C > Polaromonas. Next base: position 14,999 of record JAJTGH010000029.1, on the reverse strand, counting down.
ACTCTGTGGTGGTGGAGCGGCCCGAACGCACGCCAGCGAGCACCGTGGCGGCGGCTTGCAGCTGCTGCCAAAGGGCCGGCGCCGCTTCGGTCATGGTGACCAAGCCCCGACGGAACCGGCAGGGCTTGTCGATCGCATCAGGCCAGCGTGTCTGCCCAGATGTTGCTGGCCCAGCTCAAGGCATAAACACCCTCGAGCTCGGTGGGACCTGTGCTCACGCCACCAGAGCCTGCAACGGTCTTGAATGTTTTTTCCGCCGCCACATACTCGTGCACGCTGGCCACATGGATGGCCATCTTGGGGTCGATGAAGCTGTAGCAGGTGTTGGTGAGCATGGGGGCAGGGTTGATCGGCCAGCCCGAGAGCTCGGCCACGATGGCCGCCGCGGCCACCTTGCCGTGGCTGTTGGCCATGTGACCGCTCTTGGGCATGGCCGGGGCGATCTGGATCGAGTCGCCCAGCACGTGCACGTCTTTGGCCACCGTGGATTCAAAGTTGAGGTAGTTCACCCCGCACCAGCGGTTGTTGGCAAGGTTGTTCAGACCGGTCTGCACCGCAATGGCACCTGCGCGCATCGCCGGCAACACATTGAGCACCTGGGCTTTGACGTCTTCCTGAATGTCGAACTTGATCACGCCAGCCTTGGCGTCGACAGCCGTGACCTTGTGCTGCGGCCGGTACTCCAAAATCCCTTTGTACTGCTCGTTCCAGACGCGTTTGAACAGTGGGCCCTTGGAGGTGACGTCCTGATTGGCATCAAGAATGAGCACCTTGCTGCGCGGTTTTTGCGCCTTGAAGTAGCCGGCGATCACACTGGCACGCTCATACGGGCCGGGCGGGCAGCGGTAAGGCGCCTCGGGGATGGTGATGGCAAACACGCCTCCATCGGGCATGGCCTCGAGCTGGCGGCGCAGGGCCATGGTCTCGGGGCCGGCCTTCCAGGCCTGCAGGATCTGACCCGATGCGTTGGCAGCACGCAGGCCTTCGATGCTGTCGAGCTGCAGATCGATACCCGGCGAGACGATGAGCTTGTCGTAGCCGATGGTCGCACCCCCGCCGAGCGTGACAGTCTTGGCGCGGGTGTCGATGCTCTTGGCCATGTCCTTGACCACCGTCACGCCGTGCCGGCTGGCCAGGGCCGAGTAAGGCGTGGTGATGTCGGCCATCTGCTTGACGCCCGAGAGAACCAGGTTGGAAATCGGGCAGGACACAAAGGCCTCTTGCGGCTCGATGAGCACCACGTCGATCTTGTAGTCGGACAACCAGCGCACGTACTTGGCGGCCGTGGCGCCACCATAGCCGCCGCCGACCACCACCACCTTGGCACGCTGCGGGATGGCCGTGGTGGCGCAACCGGCCAAACCCAACAGACTCATTGCGGCGGCACTTTGAAGCACGCTGCGGCGGGACATGTGTTTCGAGGTCATGTACAGCTCCTTATTTCTTTTGGGCGGCAAAGTAGGCCGCGATGGCTTCAATCTGGGCGTCGCTGTAACCCTTGGCCAGCTGGTGCATCACGGTGGCCGGACGGGCGCCGCTCTTGAAGGCCCGCATCTGGGCGGCAATGTCGTTACGGCCGGACAAAGTGGCGTTGGCCGAACCGGCCACCGCCTGACCGGCGGTGCCGTGGCAGTTGGCACAGGTGGCGGCCAGGGCCTTGACGTAGAGGGCGTCCTGAGGAGCAGCACTTTGGGCCAGGGCTGTGCCGCCGGCCAAACTGGCCAACGCGGCCAGTACAAGGGACAAAATTCGAGAGGTCATGGGTAAATCTGCCTTTCTTGATGCATCAAAGGGGCCCAAGCAAGCTTGGCAATCGGGCAAGCCCACAGACCGGCCGTCGCGCCGCCGCCGGAACCCGATGCTGCAACTATAAACCCAACCCGCGCTCGGACAGATGCTCTCGGCGCCGTCAGCGGCCGGAGGTCCGGATCGAGGCAAAGGCTCGGGCTGCGTCACTGGCCTGCCCGCGCTCGAGCGCATCGAGCGCGGGCAAAGGCTTGAGCCCAGCCAGTCGGGCCACCAGCACGGCTGGGAATTCAGCGACCGCATCGTTGAAGGCACGCACGCTGTCTTGATGGGGCCCGATCAGTTGGGCCAGTCGAGACTGCAAATCCAGCCAGGCGAGCGCGGCCTGGCGAAAACCCGGGTCGCTCGCGCCCGCTTGTTGCAGCGCCTGGCTGGACCACAGCGCCACCAGTTCGCGATCGATCCGATCGTGGGCATCGATCAGCCGGGCCAATTCACGGACGGACGATGGACGAGCCCGCAGCGCCTCCAAAGCCATCTGCATGGCTCGCACGCTGGCCGTGATCGGGGCGGCCACACCGAGCGGCTGACACATCTGCGCCAGTTGCTCGAGCACCAGGTGGCGCAGGCGCAGGTGGGCGTCGATCGGGCCATGCTCGGCGGCCACCGCATTGCTCAGCCGCACCAAACGGTTGTGCGCGCCCACCGCCCAAAAGAGCAGCAGTGCCGACAGGCCGACAAGGATCAACGTGTTCGTGGACATGGGATCAGCCTCGACTTTAGCCCAGAGGCCAAAGCCGCCCAGAAAAAAGAGCCCCGCACCTTTTCAGGACGGGGCTCGTTTCCGTGGCAGCCACAGGCTGCCATTGCCTCAGGCGGGCGTGCTGTCGCTGCCTTCTTCGCTGGCCTGGGTGGCCGCTTGCAACTCAGCCGCTTCGTCGTCAGCAATCTGACGGCGCTCGGCTTCGTCCATGGCGTCCTTGGCTTTGCGCGCCTCGTGATAGGCCAAGCCTGTGCCGGCGGGGATCAAGCGACCCACGATGACGTTTTCCTTCAGTCCACGCAACTCATCGCGCTTGCCCATGATGGCCGCCTCGGTGAGCACGCGGGTGGTCTCCTGGAAGGAGGCCGCCGAGATGAAGGAGTCGGTCGACAGCGAGGCCTTGGTGATGCCCAGCAGCAAGTTGGTATAGGTCGCGGCGATCTTGCCGTCCTTGCGCAAAGCGTCGTTCGCGTCCAGGATGGCTGAGCGTTCGACCTGCTCGCCGGCAATGTAGCTCGAGTCGCCGGGGTTTTCGACCACGACGCGGCGCAGCATCTGGCGCACGATCACCTCGATGTGCTTGTCGTTGATCTTCACGCCCTGCAAGCGGTAAACGTCCTGCACCTCATCGACGATGTAGCGGGCCAGCTCCTCCATGCCCAGCAGGCGCAAGATGTCCTGCGGATCGGCCGGACCGTCGACAATGCTCTCGCCCTTGTTGACCACCTGGCCTTCGTGCACCAGGATGTTCTTTTCCTTGGGCACCAGGTCTTCCCAGACCTTGCCTTCGGGGTCAGTGATCTGCAAGCGGACCTTGCCTTTTGTTTCCTTGCCGAAGGAGATGGTGCCCGTCATCTCGGCCAGGATGCCCTTGTCCTTGGGCGTGCGCGCCTCAAAGAGCTCGGCCACGCGCGGCAGACCACCGGTGATGTCGCGGGTCTTCTGGCCTTCGACCGGAATGCGGGCCAGCACCTCGCCGGGGCCCACGTCCTGGCCGTCACGCACCTGAACCAGGGCGCCGATCGGGAAACCGATGGTCACCGAGTGGTCGGTGCCGGGAATCTTGACTTCCTTGCCCGCCGCGTCGATGAGCTTGACCTGCGGACGCACGACCTTGGTCGAGCCACGGCGCTTGGGGTCGATCACCACCAGGGTCGAAAGGCCCGTCACCTCGTCGACCTGCTTGGCCACGGTCACGCCCTCTTCGACGTTCTCGAAAGCAACCTTGCCGGCAAATTCAGTGATGATGGGTCGGGTCAACGGGTCCCAGTTGGCCAAGATGGCTCCAGCCTTGACCTGTTGATCGGCCTTGACGGTGAGCACCGCGCCGTAAGGCACTTTGTGGCGCTCGCGCTCGCGACCATGCTCGTCTTCAATGATGACCTCGCCTGAGCGGGCAATGACAACCAACTCACCTACGCTGTTGGTGACGTAGCGCATCGGCGCGTTGAAACCGATCACACCGTTGGACTTGGCCTCCACGCTCGAGGCGACCGCCGCGCGGGACGCGGCACCACCGATGTGGAAGGTGCGCATGGTCAGCTGCGTGCCCGGCTCGCCGATCGACTGGGCCGCAATGATGCCCACGGCCTCGCCGGTGTTGATCAGGCCGCCACGACCCAGGTCGCGACCATAGCACTTGGCGCACAGGCCAAAGCGCGTGGCGCAGGTCAGCGCCGTGCGAACCTTGACCTCATCGACACCAGCGACCTCAAGGTCGTCGATCAGATCTTCGTCGAGCAGTACGCCGGCTTTGATGAGCACATCGCGCGTTTCAGGGTGGATCACATCTTCGGCCGTGGTGCGACCGAGCACGCGCTCGCGCAGAGACTCGATCACCTCACCGCCTTCAACGATGGCGCGCATGAGCGAACCCTCGGGCGTGCCGCAGTCGTATTCAGTGACCACCAGGTCCTGCACCACGTCGCACAGGCGGCGGGTGAGGTAGCCGGAGTTGGCCGTCTTGAGCGCGGTGTCGGCCAAGCCTTTGCGGGCGCCGTGCGTCGAGATGAAGTATTGAAGCACGTTCAGGCCTTCACGGAAGTTGGCCGTGATCGGTGTCTCGATGATCGAGCCATCGGGCTTGGCCATCAGGCCACGCATGCCAGCGAGCTGACGAATCTGCGCGGCCGAACCACGCGCACCGGAGTCGGCCATCATGTAGATCGAATTGAATGACTCTTGATCGACCGATGCGCCGTGGCGGTCCAGCGCCTTTTCTTTGGCCAGCTGGGCCATCATGACCTTGGAGACTTCGTCACCGGCCTTGCCCCAAATGTCCACCACCTTGTTGTAGCGCTCGCCCACAGTGACCAAGCCCGAGACGTATTGCTGCTCGATTTCTTTGACCTCTTTTTCGGCGCGCTCGATGATGCCGTGCTTTTCCTTGGGCACCAGCATGTCGTCGATGCAGATCGAAATGCCCGATCGGGTGGCCAGACGAAAGCCGTTTTGCAGCAGCTTGTCGGCAAACACCACCGTCTCTTTGAGACCGCACTTGCGGAAAGCGACGTTGATGAGCTTGGAAATTTCCTTCTTCTTGAGCGCCTTGTTCAGATTCGCAAAAGACAGGCCCTTGGGCAAGATTTCCGACAGCAGGGCACGGCCGGTGGTGGTTTCCCAGACCTTGGTGGACGCCTCGAACTGACCCGATGCACGGCTCTTGGTGTACTCGGTCAGGCGCACGTTGATGCGCGCATTGAGGTCGAGCTGGCCTGCATCGTAGGCACGCTGCACTTCATGCAGGTCGGAAAAGATCAGCCCCTCGCCCTTGGCATTGATGCGGTCACGGGTGGCGTAGTACAAGCCCAGCACCACGTCTTGCGACGGAACAATGGAGGGCTCGCCGTTGGCCGGGAACAGCACATTGTTGGAGGCGAGCATCAGTGTGCGCGCTTCCATTTGCGCCTCGACCGACAAAGGCACGTGCACGGCCATCTGGTCGCCGTCAAAGTCGGCGTTGAAAGCCGAGCACACCAGGGGATGCAACTGAATGGCCTTGCCTTCGATCAAGATGGGCTCAAAGGCCTGAATGCCCAGGCGGTGCAGCGTTGGCGCGCGGTTGAGCAGCACAGGATGCTCTTTGATCACCTCTTCAAGAATGTCCCACACCACGGGGGTGCCCGATTCCACTTCCTTCTTGGCCGCCTTGATGGTCGTGGCAATGCCCATGGCCTCGAGGCGAGAGAAGATAAATGGCTTGAACAACTCCAGGGCCATCAGCTTGGGCAGGCCGCACTGGTGCAGCTTGAGGGTCGGGCCCACGGTAATGACCGAGCGGCCCGAATAGTCCACTCGCTTGCCCAGCAGGTTTTGGCGGAATCGGCCGCTCTTGCCCTTGATCATGTCGGCCAGGGACTTGAGCGCGCGCTTGTTGGCGCCGGTCATGGCCTTGCCACGGCGGCCGTTGTCCAGCAGGCTGTCAACCGCCTCCTGCAACATGCGCTTTTCATTGCGGGCAATGATTTCCGGGGCCTTAAGCTCGAGCAGACGGCGCAGGCGGCTATTGCGGTTGATGACGCGGCGATACAGGTCGTTGAGGTCGGAGGTGGCAAAGCGCCCGCCGTCGAGCGGCACCAGGGGACGCAAGTCCGGCGGCAGCACCGGCAGCACTTCGAGCACCATCCAGCCAGGCTTGATCCCCGATTTCTTGAACGCTTCCATCAGCTTGAGGCGCTTGGCGTTCTTCTTGATCTTGATCTCAGAGCCGGTCAAGTCGTTGCGCAGTTTGTCGATCTCGACGTCCAGGTCCAGCCCTTCAAGCAGGTCCTTGATGCCTTCTGCGCCCATCTTGGCCTCGAACTCGTCGCCATACTCTTTGCGCTTGGCGTCGTAGTCGTCTTCGCTCATGATGGCGAATTTTTTCAGCGGGGTCATGCCGGGGTCGGTCACGACATACGCTTCAAAGTACAGCACGCGCTCGATGTCGCGCAGGGTCATGTCGAGCACCAGGCCCAAACGGCTGGGCAGGGACTTCAAAAACCAGATGTGGGCGCAGGGCGCCGCCAGATCAATGTGCCCCATGCGCTCGCGGCGCACTTTGGTTTGCGTGACTTCAACGCCGCACTTCTCGCAGATCACGCCACGGTGCTTGAGACGCTTGTACTTGCCGCACAGGCATTCGTAGTCCTTGATGGGCCCGAAAATCTTGGCGCAAAACAGGCCATCGCGCTCAGGCTTGAATGTGCGGTAATTGATGGTCTCGGGCTTTTTCGCCTCGCCAAAAGACCACGAGCGGATTTTTTCCGGTGAAGCCAGCCCAATTTTGATGGCATCGAAATGCTCATCAGGGGTGAACTGCTTGAAGAGGTCGAGTAGTGATTTCATGAACGCTCCAACTCAATATCGATGCCCAATGAACGGATTTCTTTGACCAGCACGTTGAACGACTCGGGCATGCCTGCCGAGATCGCGTGCTCGCCCTTGACGATGGACTCGTAGACCTTGGTGCGGCCCTGCACATCGTCGGATTTGACGGTGAGCATTTCTTGCAGCACATAAGACGCACCATAGGCCTCCAGCGCCCAGACCTCCATCTCGCCAAAACGCTGGCCGCCGAACTGGGCCTTGCCCCCCAGCGGTTGCTGAGTGACCAGGCTGTAAGGGCCCGTGGAGCGGGCATGCATCTTGTCGTCCACCAGGTGATGGAGCTTGAGAAAGTGCATGTAGCCCACGGTGGTGGTGCGCTCGAACTTATCGCCCGTGCGGCCGTCGTAGAGCTGTGCCTGTGTGCGCGTGGCGGTCAGACCCTTGAGCGCCGCGATGTCGTTGGGGTAGGCCAGTTGCAGCATGTTCATGATGTCGCCCTCTGAGGCGCCGTCGAACACGGGAGTGGCAAACGGCACACCCTCCTTGAGGTTGTTGGCCATCTCAACGACCTGCGCGTCAGTCAGAGCATTCAAGGTTTCGGCCCGGCCGCTCTTGTTGTAGACCTCTTCCATGAATTGCCGCACTTGAGCCGCTTTGGCCTCGGCCTGCAGCATGTTGCCAATGCGCTGGCCGATGCCCTTGGCCGCCCAGCCCAGGTGCACTTCGAGCACCTGACCGACGTTCATGCGCGAAGGCACGCCCAGCGGATTGAGCACGATGTCGCACGGCGTGCCATCGGCCATGTAGGGCATGTCCTCGACCGGAACGATCTTGGAGACCACGCCCTTGTTGCCGTGACGGCCGGCCATCTTGTCGCCCGGCTGCAAGCGGCGCTTGACGGCCAGGTAGACCTTGACCATCTTGAGCACACCGGCCGGCAGCTCGTCGCCCTGGGTGAGTTTTTTGCGCTTTTCTTCAAAGGCCAGATCGAAGCTATGGCGGGTTTGCTCCATCGAGTTTTTGATCGACTCGAGCTGCGCAGCCACATCCTCGTCGGCCGGACGGATGTCAAACCAGTGGTACTTTTCAACGTCGGCCAGGTAGGCCTTGTCGATCTTGGTGCCCTTGGCCAGCTTCTTCGGACCGCCGTTGGCGACCTTCCCAGTCAGCAGCTTTTCAATGCGGTCAAAGGCGTCGGCTTCCACAATGCGCAGCTGGTCATTGAGATCGAGACGAAAGCGCTTGAGCTCATCGTCAATGATCTGCTGGGCCCGCTTGTCGCGGGTGATGCCTTCGCGGGTAAAGACCTGCACGTCGATCACGGTGCCTTGCGAGCCTTGGCTCACACGCAGCGAGGTGTCCTTCACGTCGGAGGCCTTTTCGCCGAAGATGGCACGCAGCAGCTTTTCTTCAGGCGTTAGGGTGGTCTCGCCTTTGGGCGTGACTTTACCGACCAGGGTGTCACCGGGCTGCACTTCGGCGCCCACGTAGATGATGCCCGACTCGTCCAGCCGGTTGAGCTGCTGCTCCGACAGGTTGGGAATGTCGCGCGTGATCTCCTCGGGGCCGAGCTTGGTGTCGCGGGCCATGACGACGAGCTCCTCGATGTGGATCGAGGTGTAGCGGTCTTCAGCCACCACCCGCTCAGAGATGAGGATGGAGTCTTCGAAGTTGTAGCCGTTCCAGGGCATGAAAGCGATCAGCATGTTCTGACCAATCGCAATTTCACCGAGGTCGGTGGAAGCACCGTCGGCAATCACATCGCCTTTGGCCAGCTTGTCTCCGCGCTTGACGATGGGCCGCTGATGGATGTTGGTGTTCTGGTTCGAGCGCTGATACTTGATCAGGTTGTAGATGTCCACACCGACTTCACCTGCGACGGCCTCGGCATCGTTGACGCGCACCACAATGCGGGTCGCGTCAACATAGTCAACCACACCACCGCGGGTGGCGGTGACCACCGTGCCCGAGTCGATGGCGGCCACGCGCTCGATGCCCGTGCCCACCAGAGGCTTTTCAGGGCGCAGAACAGGCACGGCCTGGCGGGACATGTTGGCGCCCATGAGCGCGCGGTTGGCATCATCGTGCTCCAGGAAGGGCACGAGCGAGGCGGCCACCGAGACGATCTGCGCGGGCGAGACGTCCATGTACTGCACCCGCTGCGCGCCGCAGAGGATGGATTCGCCATTTTCACGGGCAGAGACCAGCTCGCCCGTGAGCTTGCCGTCTTTGTCCAGAGCCGCATTGGCCTGGGCGATGACGTATTTGCCCTCCTCAATGGCCGACAGGTAGTCGATCTGATCCGTCACCTTGGCATCGATCACGCGTCGATACGGCGTCTCGATGAAGCCGTACTCATTCAAGCGCGCGTAGAGCGCCAGTGAATTGATCAGGCCAATGTTTGGGCCTTCGGGCGTCTCGATCGGGCAAACGCGGCCGTAGTGCGTGACGTGCACGTCGCGCACCTCGAAGCCAGCGCGCTCGCGGGTCAGACCGCCCGGGCCCAGGGCCGAGACGCGGCGCTTGTGCGTGATCTCGGCCAGCGGGTTGGTCTGGTCCATGAACTGAGACAGCTGCGAAGCGCCAAAAAATTCCTTGAGCGCTGCGGAAATCGGCTTGGAGTTGATCAGGTCGTGCGGCATGAGCGGCTCCTGCTCGGCCTGGCCGAGGCGCTCCTTCACCGCTTTCTCGATACGTGCCAGGCCGGTGCGGAACTGGTTTTCGGCTAGTTCACCCACACAACGCACGCGGCGATTGCCCAGGTGGTCGATGTCATCGACCTGCCCTTGGCCATTGCGCAGATCCACCAGGATCTTGACCACGGCCATGATGTCGTCGTTGTCGAGCACCATGGCACCCGTGGACTCGGCGCGACCAACGCGGGCGTTGAATTTCATGCGTCCCACGCGCGAAAGGTCGTAGGTGTCGGCGTTGTAGAACAGGCGCTGGAACAAGGCCTGCACGGCGTCTTCGGTGGGCGGCTCACCGGGGCGCATCATGCGGTAAATGGCAACGCGGGCGGCAAATTCGTCGGCCGTCTCGTCCATGCGCAGCGTCTGGCTGATGTATGCACCTTGGTCGAGCTCGTTGGTGTAGAGCACCTGCAATTGCGTCACGCCCGAGGAGCGCAGCTTTTTAAGCAGGGCTTCGGTCAACTCGTCGTTGGCTTTGGCAATGATCTCGCCCGTTTCAGCGTCAACGATGTTGCGGGCCACAACGCGCCCGATCAAAAAGTCTTCGGGCACACTGATCGCGCTGGTGCCCGACTGCTCGAGCTCGCGGGTGTGTCGCGCCGTGATGCGCTTGTCTTTGGCCACGATGACCTTGCCCGACTTGTCGGTGATGTCAAAGCGGGCCACTTCGCCGCGCATGCGCTCGGCCACAAACTCCATTTGTGCGCCGCTGTCCATCAGACGGAAATTGTCGAAGACAAAGAAGTTGGCAAGAATGGCCTCGGCGTTCAGGCCGATGGCCTTGAGCAAAATCGTCACCGGCATCTTGCGACGGCGGTCGACACGGAAATACAAAATGTCCTTCGGGTCGAATTCAAAATCGAGCCAGGAGCCGCGGTAGGGGATGATGCGGGCCGAAAACAGCAGCTTGCCCGAGCTGTGGGTCTTGCCCTTGTCGTGCTCGAAAAACACGCCGGGCGATCGGTGCAACTGGGAGACGATCACCCGCTCGGTGCCATTGATCACGAAAGAACCCTTGTCGGTCATGAGCGGCACTTCGCCCATGTAGACCTCTTGCTCCTTGACTTCTTTGACCACCTTGGACTGCGGCGTCGAGGACTCGCGGTCATAGATGATGAGCTGCACCTTGGCGCGTACGGCCGAGGCAAAGGTCAGGCCGCGGGTCTGGCACTCGCGCACATCGAAGGCGGGCTTGGCCAGGTTGTATTCGAGAAACTTCATCTCGACAAAACCGTTGTGCGAGACGATGGGGAAAGCATTTTCAAATGCAGCCTGCAGGCCTTCAGGCTGGCGCTTTTGAGGCGCGCGATCTGCTTGCAAAAAGGCCGTGTAGGCGTCTTTTTGCATCTGCAGCATATAGGGGACTGCCAACACGCTTTCGCGGTTGCCGAAGCTCTTGCGAATGCGCTTGCGCTCGGTAAAGGAATAGGCCATGAGTTCTCCGCTTGAAGGGGACGAGATAAAACGGTCTGGGCTCTGGCGACTGTCATGAGCACTGGCGCGAGCGCCAGCTCAGACTTGGTGGTTGGCCACTACCAACCAATGGCGGACGGCGATGCCTTGCACATCGCCCGAACCAAGGCGTTTTCTGCAGTCGGGGTCAGAAAACACGGATAAGAAGACTCGTCAGAGACTGCTTATCGGTGTTGATCGGACACTGTGCGCCGGTGCCTAGGCACTGGCGCGGGTGCGCTCTTTAAACAGCGCAAGAGGCTGGAGGTACACAGAGAACCTCCAGCCCCTTTCGAGCCAGCAATTACTTGAGCTCGACCTTGGCGCCAGCTTCTTCGAGCTTCTTCTTGGCGGCCTCGGCGTCGGCCTTGTTGGCGCCTTCCTTGACAGGCTTGGGAGCGCCATCGACCAGGTCCTTGGCTTCTTTGAGGCCAAGACCGGTGATTTCACGCACGGCCTTGATCACGGAGACCTTGTTGGCGCCCGCTTCGGTCAGGACCACGGTGAACTCGGTCTTCTCTTCGGCGGCAGCGGCAGCGCCGCCTCCCGCGCCACCGCCAGCGGCCGGTGCGGCCATGGCTGCTGCGCTCACGCCAAACTTCTCTTCGATGGCCTTGACCAGGTCGTTGAGTTCGAGGACCGTCATGCTGTCGAGCGCGGTCAGGAATGCGTCTTTATCGAATGCCATTTTGATTTCCTAATTCCAAAACAATGGGTTTGAACACACGGGCGGCCGATCAGGCGGCTGCCGTTTCGCCTTTTTTGGCCGCCAGAGCGCCCAGCACCACGGCGGTGCGGGAGATCGGCGACTTGAGCAAGCCACACAACTGGGCCAGCAGCACCTCTTTGGAGGGAATGTTGGCCAATTGCTTGACGCCGTTAACGTCCAGGGCCTTGCCCGCAAATGCACCGCCACGAATGACCAGCTTGTCATTGGTTTTGGCAAAGTCGCTGACCACCTTGGCGGCAGCGACGGCATCGACGGAAAAGCCATAAATCAGCGGGCCGGTCATCTGGCCGGACACGACTTCGAATGCGCTGCCAGTGACCGCGCGGCGGGCCAGGGTGTTTTTCAACACGCTCAGGTTCACGCCTTTTTCGCGGGCTTGGCTGCGCAGCCGGGTCATGTCAGCGACCGTGATGCCACGGTATTCCGCCATCACGAGCGTCTGAGCTTGAGCGGCCAGCGCGGTCACCTCATCGATGACCACCTGTTTCTCACTGCGATTGAGACTCAAGGTCTACTCCTTCAAAAATATGTCCCTGGCTTGCGCACGCAGGACACGCCTTTCTTCATGCAGCGACCAACTGTTTCGGATTTCTTTTCAAAAACCTTCAAGCAGCGGGACCGCCATCTGCGCTGGCTTTCGCGATTAAGTGGCTTCTGGTGAAGGCCACGCCAGCGGTCTTGGATGGCCTGCAGACACTCGCGTGCCTGCAGCCCACCACATCCGAGGGCCTCTCTCAAGGCCCCCGAGATCTCTTACCCAGCCAGGGTCTGGGTGTCGACGCGAACACCCACGCCCATGGTCGACGACACAGCCACCTTGCGCAGGTAAACACCTTTGCTCGAAGCGGGCTTGGACTTGTTCAAGGCATCGACCACAGCGGCCAGGTTGCCCTTGAGCTTGTCGGTGTCAAACGAGCGGCGGCCGATGGTGGTGTGGATGATGCCGGCCTTGTCGACACGGAACTGCACCTGACCGGCTTTGGCATTCCTGACGGCGGTGGCCACATCGGGGGTGACCGTACCCACCTTGGGGTTGGGCATCAGGCCACGGGGGCCTAGCACCTGACCGAGCGTGCCGACCACGCGCATGGCGTCGGGCGATGCAATCACCACGTCAAAGTCCATCTTGCCCGCTTTGACTTCGGCAGCCAGGTCATCCATGCCGACGATGTCAGCACCGGCGGCCTTGGCCTCTTCGGCCTTGGCGCCTTGAGCGAACACGGCCACGCGCTTGGTCTTGCCGGTGCCATTGGGCAGCACAACAGCGCCACGAACCACTTGGTCGGACTTCTTGGCGTCAACGCCGAGTTGGACGGCCACGTCGATGGACTCATCGAATTTGGCCGTGGCGCACTCTTTGACGATGGCCAGGGCATCGGCGAGCGGATACAGCTTGTTGCTGTCGACCTTGCCAGCCTGGGCTTTTTGTTTCTTGGTCAGCTTGGACATTTAAACGCCCTCCACAGTCACACCCATCGAGCGAGCAGAACCGGCGATGGTGCGCACGGCAGCGTCGAGATCGGCAGCAGTCATGTCTTTCATCTTGGTCTTGGCGATCTCTTCGAGCTGTGCACGGGTGATCTTGCCGACCTTGGCCGAATGTGGCGTGGACGAGCCTTTGTCGAGCTTGATGGCCTTCTTGATCAAGGTGGTCGCCGGCGGCGTCTTGATGATGAAGGTAAAAGACTTGTCTGCAAATGCGGTGATGACCACCGGCAGAGGCAGGCCAGGCTCGACGCCCTGGGTCTGGGCGTTGAACGCCTTGCAGAACTCCATGATGTTCAGGCCGCGCTGACCCAGCGCCGGGCCAATCGGGGGGGATGGATTGGCCTTACCCGCTGGCACTTGCAGCTTGATGAAGCCAATGATCTTCTTTGCCATTGCTTTACTCCTTGCGGGTACAAACGCCAGTGATGAACACTGGCTCCCCGGGGTTATGCCACTCTGTTTGTTGAGCGCCGAGTGGCATCGCGCTGTCTATCTTGGTCTGTCCCGCGATCAATCAGGTTTTTTCGATCTGGCTGAACTCCAGCTCCACCGGAGTGGCGCGACCGAAAATCGTGACCGAGACGCGCACCTTGTTCTTGTCGTAGTTGACTTCCTCGACCGTGCCGTTGAAGTCGGTAAATGGGCCTTCCTTGACGCGGACATACTCGCCCGTGACAAATTCAACCTTGTGTCGCGGCTTGTCCGTGCCCACCTGCATCTGCTCGACGATCTTGCGCACCTCGGCTTCAGAGATCGGGGCCGGCCGATTTTTGGCACCGCCCACAAAACCGGTCACCTTGTTGGTGTGCTTGACCAGGTGCCACGTCTCGTCATCCATGACCATTTCCACCAGCACGTAGCCGGGGAAAAAACGGCGCTCCGTGGTTCGCTTCTGGCCATTCTTGACCTCCACGACCTCTTCGGTGGGCACCAGAAAGCGACCAAACTTGCTTTGCATGCCAGCGCGGTTGATGCGCTCGACGATGTTGCGCTCTACCGCCTTTTCCATGCCCGAGTAAGCATGCACCACGTACCACTGCATGCCCGGTGCGGGCTCGAACGCATTGGCAGCTGGGCTCTCGGCTTGTGTGTTGACATCAGTCATTATTTTTTCCACCCGAGGATGAGGTCATAGAGCAACCACTCCAGGGTCTTGTCGGTCAGCCACAAAAACAGGGCCATGACCACCACAAAACCGAAGACATAAAGGGTCATTTGCACGGCTTCTTTGCGCGTGGGCCAGACCACCTTTTTGACCTCGCGCACCGAGTCACGACCGAACGCGATGAGCTGCTTTCCCGATTCGGATACGGCAAAAACAGCCACGGCGGCAATCAAGCCGGCGATCAGGGTCGCCCACTGAACGAGTGCCCCCTGTTTGGCCAACAGGTAAAAGCCAGCCAGCGCAGCAATGAGCAGCACTATGGCCAGGCCTACTTTGGCTTTATCGGCCGCAGTGCTGACGGTTTGGACTTCGAGAGAGGCCATGATCGAGCGCAATATCCTGTTCGCTTTGCCTGAATTCTTTAGACACCGAAGCCCGCCAAAGCCCTTGGGACTTTCGGCGGGCTCGTTGCCACGCTTTTCGCAACCCGCATTTGGGTGGCAGGGGCAGTAGGAATCGAACCTACAACCTTCGGTTTTGGAGACCGACGCTCTGCCAATTGAGCTATACCCCTACTGGCTCTGTGCCCCGAAGGGCGTTGAATCAAGCGTGGATCTTGGCCACGACGCCGGCGCCGACGGTGCGCCCGCCCTCGCGGATGGCAAAGCGCAGACCCTCTTCCATGGCGATCGGCGCAATGAGCTTGACCGTGAT
>JAJTGH010000028.1 GCA_021299555.1 Comamonadaceae bacterium | reverse complement strand
GGTGAATATGTGCGCTTTGGCTTATGGGGTTGGGCGCTGTCGCGCTATGCCGGTTGCTGGAGTGCCTTCAAGGTGGTCAATGAAACCATTGAGCAGACGGCCACGGTTGCGGGCGAGCCCGATCTGCAGCTCATCGAGCCGGACAAGGGGGATCTGCCGCCCGAGGGACTTTACTATCGGGGTGTTTACACCGTCGCCAGGGACGAGGTGATCCACAAGCGCTACCGCTTGCCGCTGGCCCAGAAGTTCTGTCGGGCCAACGGGATAGACCGTCAGGTTTTTGCTACCTCAGCCAAGGTGCTTGGCATCGTGACGGCAGGCAAGGCCTACGGCGATGTCATGCAGGCCCTGCGTTATCTGGGAATCGATCGCGACCGGGCCGTTGAACTGGGTCTGGATGTCTATAAGGTCGGCATGATCTGGCCCCTTGAGCCGCAGGGGCTGCGTGAATTTGCGGCCTCATGCCAAGAACTGTTCTTCATCGAGGAAAAATCGGCCTTCATGGAGCCGCAGGCCACCGCGCTGCTCTACAACGCGCCAGATCGTCCGGTGGTTGTCGGCAAGCAGGACGAAAACGGCCGTGTGCTGTTGCCCTCGGACCATCAGCTTGAGCCGCTGGCGCTTGCCGAGGCGATCGCTGCACGCCTGGACAGGCTTGGTCGCCTGGACGCGCAGGCCCGCCAGAGCTTGCTGGCGATACAGACCTTGCGCACCGCCAGCACCGTGATCGCAGCCGCCACGGCCAAGCGCATTCCCTACTTTTGCTCCGGCTGTCCCCACAACACCTCAACCAACGTGCCCGAGGGCAGCTTGGCCATGTCGGGCATCGGCTGCCACGGGATGGCCATGTGGGCCAAACCCGGCTTCACGATTTTGGGGACCCACATGGGGGCAGAAGGCGTGACTTGGGCGTCCTTACAGCATTTTTCGGCCACGCCCCACCTCTTTCAGAACCTGGGGGACGGCACCTACTATCACTCGGGCCTCCTGGCGATCCGGCAGTCCATTGCGGCGCGGTCGAACATCACCTACAAGATCCTCTACAACGATGCCGTGGCCATGACCGGTGGGCAGCCGGTCGATGGGCCGCTGACGCCCCTGGACATCGCCAGGCAGACCCTGGCCGAGGGGGTCAAGCAGGTTCTGGTGGTTGCCGAAGAGCCGCAAAAGTATCGCCATCTGAAGCTGCCCGATGGCGTACAGGTCTACCCCCGACAGGAGCTCGATGCGGTGCAGCGTCGGCTTCGGGAGGTGCCCGGATGCACGGTCCTGATTTACGACCAGGTCTGCGCGGCGGAGAAAAGGCGCCGCCGCAAGCGCAAGCTGATGGAAGACCCCCCGATGCGCCTGTTCATCAACCCCGAGGTCTGCGAGGGCTGCGGTGACTGTTCGGTCAAGTCCAACTGTGTGTCCATCGAGCCCTTGGACACCGCACTGGGCCGAAAACGGCAGATCAACCAGTCGACCTGCAACAAGGACACCAGCTGCGCGCAGGGCTTTTGCCCCTCGTTCGTGACGCTTGAGAACGTGACGCCCCGGCGCATGAAGTCCATGGACCTCGGTGCGGAAATCGCTGCCAGCCTGCCCGATCCCTCGCCGGCGCCGATCGGCCCGATGGGCGCCGGTGTGATGCTTTGCGGCATCGGCGGGACCGGCGTCGTCACGGCCGGATCGGTCATGGCGATGGCAGCTCACTTGCAAGGCTTGGAGTCCTCCGCCTATGACATGACGGGCATCTCCCAGAAAAACGGCGCAGTCCTCAGCCATGTGCGGTTTGGGGCCCATCAATCGGGACCCATTCCGACGCAGAGCATCGGTTTGGGTGAGGCGCAGGTGGTCATCGGTTTTGACCTGGTCGCCGCTCTTTCCGATGAGGCGCTGCGGACCCTGTCGGCACGCAGTCAGGTGCTGGCCAATCTGCACATGCAGCCGACGGCCGCGTTTGCAGCCAGTCAGGACGAGCGTTTGGACGCATCGGAACTCGGTTCATGATTGGGGTGGCTCTGCAAAAAGGCTGGCTGCCACTCAGAGCCGATGCCCTGGTCCGGGCGATCGAGCTCAATGGTGTGCAGGTGCGCCTGAACCTCAATGCATTGAATCTCGGACGCCTGTGGGTTCACGATCAGGCCAAGCTGATGGAGATGGTTGCCGCTCGCCGGCCGATCCTGCAGATCGAGGCGACCGGCTTCGAGGCCCTTGTTGAAGACCGTGCGGCTCGCCTGCGTGCCTATCAGAACCAGGCCTACGCCGAGCGCTATCTGGCGAGCGTCCATGCGCTGCGGCGCGCCGAGGCGGCCGTGGTGGGCTTGAAGACCGAGCTGAGTGAGGTGGTTGCGCGCGTTCTCTTTGCACTGATGGCCTACAAGGACGAGTACGAGGTCGCCCGTCTGCATGCAGACGAGCGTTTTCATCGCGCCATCAGGAACGCCTTTGAGGGCACGCCCGGCCTGAAGTTCCATCTGGCGCCCCCTTTGCTGGCCAGACGCCACCCGATAACCGGAGAGCCGCAAAAGCGCACCTTCGGGCCTTGGATCCTGCCGCTCTTCAAAGCACTGTCGCGCCTCAAGTTTCTGCGCGGCAGTCTGTTCGATCCCTTTGGTCACACCGGTGAGCGACGCACCGAGCGCCAGCTGATCGTTCAATATGAAGCGGTCCTGGCTGACATTTCGGCGGCTCTCCATGCCCGCAACTACCCGGCCGCCGTTGAGTGGGCGGCCTCGTTCGAGGCCATACGTGGCTATGGGCATGTCAAGGAAAAAAACATCGCCAAGGTCCTGGCGATGCAGGACCAGCTGCGGCGTCACCTTCACTCGCCTGCGGCCGGTCCGGCCAAGACCATACCGATCGCCGTCGAGGCCCCCACGGCCTGAACCTGCATGCACCCTTTTGCCCAAGGAGGCGATATGTCTGTGAATCAGGCCAGCTCCTGCGTCAACCTCACCGCCGAGGCGGGTGTCTTGTGGGTTGAATTGAACCGACCCGACAGCATGAATGCCATCGACGAGGAGATGCTCGTGGGACTCAATGGGGCCATCGACGAGATCGAACGATCGTCCCAATACCACGCCCTGGTGCTCACCGGCCGGGGGCGCGCTTTCTGTGCCGGCGTCGATCTGGGCAAGGTGCTCGATCAGACCTCGGGCGATTGGGCGGGCATCAGCGCCTTGCTGCACAAGGTTGGGGCAAGCTTTAACCGGCTGGCCCGTCTGCCGGTGCCTGTGATTGCGGCGGTCAACGGCATCGCGGTGGCCGGTGGCCTGGAGTTGGTCTTGTGTTGCGACCTGGTGGTGGCCACCCGCTCAGCCCGGCTGGGCGATGCCCATGCCAATTACGGGCTGATTCCGGGCGCCGGTTCTTCGGTGCGTTTGACCCGACGCATCGGGGTCAATCGCGCCAAGCAGATGCTTTTTACCGGCGATCCGGCCTCCGCGCAGGACCTGTTCGAGGCCGGTCTGGTCAATCAGATCGCCGAGGAGGGCCAGTTGCTTGAGCAGACCCGCCGCTTGCTGGAGCGACTGGCTGGCAAGAGCCGGAGCAGCTTGCGCTTGATGAAAGCCCTGGTGGATGAATCGATGGATCTGCCTCTGGAGGCGGCCCTGCGCGCTGAGCTGCTGGCCTTCGAGGCGCATTCCCATTCGCCAGACCTGCTTGAAGGGCTGCGTGCTTTCCGTGAGAAGAGGCCGCCGCGCTTCAATGGACCGAAATAGCCCTCGATGGGGCTTGACCTGCCGATGAGCCAGTCGCAAAATCTCTTTTACTGCAGAGTAAAACCAAAGACCAATCGGTCAATTCCGGTTGAACCGTCAATCCACCCATTCCCTGGGAGTGCATCATGAAACGTAGAACCCTCTTTACTTCTTTGCTGGCTGCCTGGGCGGCGGCGCCCCTGGCCCGCGCACAGTCCGGGCCGGCCGTCCGACTCATCGTGCCTTATGCGGCCGGAGGCGGGGGTGATGCGGTCGCTCGAACCATTGCGCCTTCCCTGGGCGAGCAGTTGGGACGGTCGGTGGTGGTCGACAACCGGCCCGGCGCCAATGGCGTGGTCGCGGTGCAGGCGCTGCTTGGCGCCGACCTGGAGGGGGGAACGCTCATGCTGACCGACAGCTCGGTGCTGTCCATCAACCCCTGGATCTACAAGTCGCTCCGTTACGACCCGAAGCGCGACTTTGAGCCGGTGGCGCTCGTCGCCCGAGGCCCCCTGTTCCTGGCCGTGCATCCCAAGGTCGCCGCCAAGACCTTTGATGAGCTGGTGGCACTCGCCAAGGCCCAGCCTGGTCGCCTTAATTACGCCACACCGGGCGCCGGGAGTACGCATCACCTGTGCATGGAGTACCTCAAGAGCGCTCTGAAGATCGACATGACCCACGTGCCGTTCAAGGGCGCATCGCCCGCCATGGCGGCGCTGGTTGCCGGCGAAGTGGACATGACTTTGGCGGCCCTGCCGTCCTTGCAGGCCATGGCGCAATCCGGGCGGGTGCGGTTGCTGGCCGTCAATTCCCTCAACCGATACGCACGCATGCCCGATCTTCCGGCCATCTCTGAAACCATCCCTGGCTTCGAATTCGCGTCCTCGATGGGCCTGGTGGCCGCCCGTGGCGTGCCACGCACCACCTTGGCCAGCCTGTCGGCCGCGGCCACTCGCGCAGCCAGGTCGGCAGCCGTTGTGGACGCCTTCAGTGCCATGGGGATCGAGGCCATTGGTGCCGAGATGGGCGAGTATGCCCGAGCCATTGCCTCGGAAGACGAGCGCATCGGCCGGGCCGTTCGGGTGGCCAACCTCAAGTTGGACTGAGCCTACGAGCCCATGCGCAGCGCCTGCGGCCCGACGAGTCGGGCCGGTGGATGCAAGGGTCAGCCAGTAAGGACAGCGTCCAGGCCCCAGGCCATGGCGCTCAATGACAGTCGAGTTTGATATGCCCCATGAGATCTATGTCGTCGGTGTTGGAATGACCCCATTGGGTCGATTCTTGGAGACCGATCTCAAGTCCCTGACTGCCACAGCCGTCTCGGCGGCGCTGGCCGATGCGGGGTTGGAGCGGCATGATCTGCAGGGGGCATTTTTCGCCAACTCGACGCAGGGACACATGCAGGGCCAGCACATGATTCGCGGGCAGGTGGCCTTGCGGTCCATGGGGCTGGGTGGCCTGCCGGTGGTCAACGTCGAGAACGCCTGTGCCAGCGGATCGACGGCCTTTGCCCTGGCTGTTCAGGCCTTGCGTGCCGGCGCTGGCGACACGGTGCTGGCCGTTGGTGCCGAAAAGATGTTCTCCGTTGATCGCGAGCGGATGTTTTCGGTCTTCGACGGCGCCTGGGACGTCTCGCAGGCCGAGGCCATCCGTCGTCGGCTGCTGGCCATGGGCGATGGCGTCGAGGTTCCCCCCAGCACCACCTCGAGCAAGCCCTACAGTGCGTTCATGGACGTCTACGCCGCATTTGCCAGGTCGCATATGCGGCGGTTTGGCACGACGCAGCGCCAATTGGCGGCGGTCTCGGCCAAAAACCATCAGCATTCGGTGCACAACCCCCTGTCGCAGTACCGCCAAGCCTACAGCATCGACGAGGTCCTGAACGCACCGCCCATCACCTACCCACTGACCTTGCCGATGTGCTCGCCCATCTCCGATGGCGCGGCTGCCGCGATCTTGTGCTCGGCCTCGGGACTCGCGCGACTGGGCATCGAGCGCAAACGCGCCATCCGCGTCCTCGCCTCGGTCATCCACTCGGGGTCGGATCGACCCGAGGACGACCTGGCCCGGCACTGCACGGTGCTGGCGGCGCGGCGCGCCTACGAGGAAGCGGGTCTGGGGCCACAAGACGTGGATCTGGCCGAGGTTCACGATGCCACGGCGATGGGGGAAATCATTCAGGTCGAAAACCTGGGGTTGTGCGAGTTCGGCGACGGGGGGCCGATGGCCGAGCGCGGCGATACCCGCATCGGCGGCAAACTGCCGGTCAACCCCTCAGGTGGCTTGCAGTCCAAAGGGCACCCCATCGGCGCCACCGGATTGGCTCAGATTCACGAACTGGTCGAGCAGTTGCGAGGCCGGGCAGGCCCGCGGCAGGTCAGTCAGGCCCGCATTGCGTTGGCGGAAAACGGTGGCGGCCTGGAGGGCATCGAAGAGGCCGTGGCTTGTGTGACGATTCTCGGTCGGTGAGTCCGACGGACTTGGGTGCGTAAATGACAAAAAAACTGGACGGACGGGTGGCCCTCATCACGGGTGCGGGGCGCGGGGTGGGTCGGGCCATTGCCATCAAGTTGGCACAGGAAGGTGCCCGCCTGGTGATCAATGATCTGGATGCCGAGGTGGCCCAGGAAACGGCGCACGTCATTGCAGCCATGGGTGCGCCGGTGGCGGTTTGCGCGGGAAGCGTGACCGAGCCTGATTTCGCCGATCGATTCATCGCCAGCGCCATGGATCAATTCGGTGGTCTCGACATTTTGATCAACAACGCCGGCTACACCTGGGACTCGGTCATTCACAAGATGAGCGACGAGCAGTGGAGCGGCATCCTCGATTGCCATCTCACGGCACCGTTTCGAATTCTTCGGGCCGCTCACCCCGTCATTCGATCGCTGTCGCAGGCCGACCGTCAGGCCGGGCGCCAGGTGGTGCGCAAGGTCGTCAATATCTCGTCGATGGCGGGCATGTTCGGTCTGGCCGGGCAGGCCAACTATGCGTCGGCCAAGGCGGGCATCGTGGGCATGACTAAGGCCTTGGCCAAGGAGTGGGGGCGCTTGCAGGTGACGGTCAATGCGGTATCCTTCGGCCTCATTCACACGCGCTTGACGGCAGCCAGCGCGGATGATTCGGCAGCCATCGAAATCGAGGGACGGACGGTGAAGGTGGGGGTCAACCCGGACCTGCTTAAAGCTCTGGAGGCCATGATTCCCCTGGGTCGCGCCGGCTTGGTCGAGGAGGCTGCGGGTGCGGTGTACCTGCTGTGCATACCAGAGGCTGATTACGTCAGCGGACACAACCTGGTTTGTAGCGGTGGCTTGACGGGGATCTAGATGCCAGCGGTTTCGCGGGACAAACGGCGATCGGTGATGGGTTCGGGCGGTCTGGGGGGTGTGCATGCCGACCGCAAGTGGACCAACTCGCTGGGCTCCGCGCAGGATCATCATGCCCTCAAGCGCCAAGCTGCCATCGCGCAAGCCTTGCGCACCTTTGGTCGTCAAGGCTTTCGCAGCACATCGCTCGATCAGATTGCGGCTGCGCTCAACGTCACCAAGCCGGCCCTCTACTACTACTTTCGCGACAAGCAGGCCCTCCTCCTGGAATGCCACAAGCTCTGCATGGATTGTGGTGACAGGGCTTTTGAGGCGGCCGTGCTGGCCGGCGGCAGTGGTTTGAATCAGCTCCTGCGCTTCATCATCGACTATGTCTGCGTCTTGACCGACGATCTGGGCGCATCAACCGTTCTCGATGAACTCGATGCCTTGCGGCCGGAAGACCGTCGGCAATTGCTCCGGCGTCGCCGTGCCTTTGACCGTCAATTGCGAGCCCTCATCGATGCGGGCATCGTCGACGGCTCCATCCGGCCCTGCGACAGTAAGCTGACCGTTTTCTGGTTCATGGGTGCCATTCATGGGATTCCCGTTTGGTACCGCGAAGATGGAGAGCAGTCGGGGCCGGCGATCGCCGCAAAGTTTGCCGATCTGCTCGCGCGTGCTCTGCGACCCGATTGATGGTCCCCGATCGACGGCACGAAGCAGCACGACCGCATGCGGTGGCAATAGCTATCGGCGCTGGTCGATCGGGCCCCTGGCCGAGGCCCAGGAGTCGGCGGGTGAGGTCCTCATGCCCCTGAATCGACCCGTCCCGACCAAGCTCAGCCCGCCCACGTCGTCTCAGGGCGAGGTCTTGCGGGCCGAAGTCCTGCAGCAGATCAGTGAGGTCGAGCGCCTGCAAGTCGTGGTGCTTTCGGCGCCCGCTGGCTTTGGCAAGACCACGGCGATGTCCCAGCTACATGCCCAATTGGCGGCAGCGGGCAGGAAGACGGCCTGGGTGACCTTGGATCGTGGCGACAACGACACCACCCGTTTCCTCGCTTGCCTGAGCTCGGCCCTGGACGTGATGACCGGGTCGTCGCCTTCTGGCGCGACCGATTACAGCCCGACCCGCCCACTGACGGCGGTCCGGATGGCGGCCGACATCATGCACAGGGTGGCCGCTTTGAGCGACCCTTGCTGTCTGTTTCTTGATGATTTCGAGTGCCTGACCGAGCAGTCGGTGATCCAGTTGGTGCGCGAGCTGATTCACCACTTGCCCCGATCTGCCCTCCTCGTGATGGCCTCGCGCAGCCTGCCCGAAATTGGTTTGGGTCGCTTGCGCGCGATGGGCCTGTTGGCCGAAATCGGGCCGGCACAGCTGCGGTTTTCTGCTGAAGAGGCCGCGACGTTTCTTAATGATCGCCGAAAGCTGCAATTGTCCAGACAGCAGGTTCAAGTGCTGCAGTCGCGCACCGAGGGATGGATCGCCGGGATGTGGCTGGCCTCTTCGGCGCTGGCGCATCGGCCCGACCGGGCGGGGTTCATTCAGGAATTTACCGGGTCCAATCAGCTGGTTGCGCAATACCTGACCGAAGATGTGTTCGAACGGCTCGATCCATCGATCCAGGAATTTTTGTTGTGCACCTGCGTACCCGATGAAATTGACCTGCCACTTTGCGAACTACTTTGCCAGCGCTCGGACGGTCGACAGATTCTGGCGCATCTGCAAGCGACCAATCTGTTCATCAGCGCCATGGGCGGCCCCTCACCGGTCTACCGCTATCACAGCCTGTTCCTGCAGTTTCTGCGCGACAAGCTCGGTCGGGATCGACCGCAGGAGCTGACGCGATTACATGAGCTGGCGGCCCGTTGCTTCGAGTCGCGCGGGCAGGTGGTCAGTGCCATCGACCATTGGATCGAGGCGCGCGAATATGACCAGGCTTGTCGGGTGCTGGCCGAGCATGCCGAGGGCTTTCTCGAGTCTGGACGCATGCGCCTGCTGGCCCGTTGGTTCGAGCTCTTGCCGCGAACCAGCTGGGCGAGGTCAGACCACCTGTCCCTGGTTCGCATCTGGGCCCTGTGCTTTACCCGCGGTCCATGGAAGGCCATGGAGCAGTTGGACGGTCTGCTTATCGGGCCCGACGCCGATTGCGCGCCAGTGCGCGCGCACCTGCTGGCGCTCAGGCCCACCCTGCTGGTCATGATGGATCAGGTCGAGCAAGCCTACGAGGCTGGCCTGAAGGCGGTTCGGGAGATGCCCGACAGTCCTGGCTTTGCGGCCGGTGTGCTGGCCAATGAGATGGCCTATATTTTTCGGCTCATGGGCGATCAGAGACAGTCTATGCGCATGTTGAGCATGGCCCGTGACCTCAGCAGCTCGGGCCACTTTCATACGATGTACTCCGAATCGATTGAAGGCATCATCGACCTGGAAGAGGGCCGCATGCGGGAGGCCGCCTCTCGCTTTCAGATTGCCACCACGAGCGATGGTAACTGGGGGCAAGAAGGCGCCGGCAGCGCATGGGCGGGCATTTTGCATGCCGGTGCGCACTATCAGCGCAACGATCTGGCCAGCGCAGAGCGCCTGCTTCAGACCTACCTGCCCCTGGCCCGCGAACTGGGTTTGGTCGATCACCTGATCGCCGGATACCGCATGCTGGCTCGCATTGCTGCCGCTCAGGGTCACCTGGATCAAGCCTTTCACCGGCTGGCTGAGCTCGAACAGGTGGGTCAGCAACGCCGCGTGGCTCGCATCGTTTGCGGCGCCAAGCTCGAACGCGCCCGCCTGTTGCTCATGCAGGGCAATTTCGAGGGCGCCCGGGATGAACTCGATCGGGCCAACAGGCGCGATGTCTGGGACCGCGAAAGACGCCTGCGCCTGCCGGCGCATGATGTTGAGTACTGGGAGTTGGCCGACCTGCGCTGGCAGATTTTTTCGGGTCGTACGCAAGGCATCCCGGCCAAGCTAGAACGTCTGGCCAGACAGGCCTCTTCGGAAAAGCGCCACCGACGGGCGCTGAAGATGAACGTGTTGTGGTGCATCGCGGCCTGCCGACTGCGCTCGAGTCTGCCTGAGATGTTGCCCCTCATGGAGGTCGTCTTGCGCACCGCCCATTCAGAGGGCTTGGTGCGGACCCTACTTGATGAGGGTGACCATGTGGCCATGCCCGTCGGCCTGGTTCGGCAAACCCTGAGGGCCCGTTCAGGGCCCTCAGATCGGGCCTTCCTTGAATTTCTGGACAGCCTGTGCGAGCACCTGGGTGGCCCGGCCGTCGACAGCGCCGAGTGGCTATCGCCCTCTGGGCTGGATCAGCTTTTGGAGCCATTGACCCCCAAGGAAATCAAAATCCTTTCGCTTTTGTCCCAGGGCTATTCCAACAACGTCCTGGCCGAGAAACTGTTTGTCTCGACCAGCACCGTCCGCACCCATCTGCGCCACATCAATTCAAAGCTCAACGTGGGCAATCGAACAGAAGCGGTCGCGGTGGCCCGGCGTCTGGGCCTGCTCAAGTCCTGAGACAGACGGGCGACTCAGGCAAGCGCTGTAGCTACTGGCGCTCGTAGATGCCCTCCAGCGAGCCTTTGGCGATCCCGTGGGTCTGCACCAGTCGGACCAGGTGGCCGCGCTGGGCCGTGAAGTCAGGCGGCGCGGCCGCCGAGAGTGCATAGATTTGGAAAAGATAACGATGGGGGCCATGGCCTGGCGGTGGGTCCGGGGGGAACCACCGGCGCCGCATCATCCCGTTGCGCCCCACCTTGCCGGCCGACCCGTCGCTGGGCGGGTTCAGGTTCAGATCGAGGGGGCCGCTGGGAGCGGGTACATCGTAGACCACCAGGTGAACGAAGGGGCGGGCGGTCGGACTGTCTGCGTCCTCGACCAGAATGAGCAGACTGCGCGCATCTGCGGGCACGCCCATGCAAGCCAAGGACGGTGGCGTTCCTTCACCGTCCGAGGTGCACCGAACCGGTAAAGAGGCGCCGGCGGCAAAGTCCTTGCTGATCACTTCAATTACTGCTGGCAGATGAGCGCTCTCATGCTGATGAAACAAGGTCTTGTGCATGCCCGCATGATGGCCGCGCAACAGCCGACCGATGAAGCTTGGCATCCATTGCATCATTTGAAAGGCTCCTCTTGTGTCTTCTGGCCCCAGCAATCAGAGACCTGCGCCGATTCAGTCATCGATCTGCGGCACGCATCCTCCTCGAAGAGGGCTGCCCTTAGCCCGGGCCGAAGCCCATCCTGCCAGCCGTTAGCCTGTGAACTCACTAGGCCGAGTTCAGCCATCGCCCGAGGCCAAGAACCAGGACTTCGAAAAGCGGCGCGCTCGCTTTTCATTGAAAGCAGCAGCGCCTTTGCGCCCCAGATCCTTCCAGGAGTTGTAGTCTTCAGGCCGGCAGCGAAAAAAAGCCGTGCCATTGATCAAATTTGTGCCGACTGAGCCTCCGCCTCTTGGCGCGTTGATCTGTCCACTCCTCAACTCAGGCTCCGCGGCTGTATGAAATCCCCAGTTGTATTGACCCGGAGACATCAGCCGCGATACGCCAGCAGGGATCGGTGTCCAAAGGTTTCTCGGAGTGTTACAGGCCTCGATCAAGAGTGCGGACCGGTTACTGTTTTTAGAAAGCCTATTTGCAAGAAGGCAGCCTGCGGTTCCGATTACCACGATGATGGTGCAGAAAGACTTGTTATCCACTTTCCCGCTTCAATTGATGAGTCAGTTGGTCGGGGCGTTCATGACTCGCTTTCGTATAGTGTTCAGCTGTTGTGATTTAGTCAGCGTCGTCCGTTTGGATGATCTTTACCCAATAGTTAATCATTCGACTTTAGAGACGAAAATAAGGTGACGGGTCAACGGAAACTGGCGGTCGACAATTTCGGCGACTCATTGCGCCCCCCAATGACTCTTGTTGCTGCGAGGCGATATTGGTCGCCGGCGAATTCAAAGGTGCTGACCAGCCCGTCGCTGGCCACAACCGAGCGGTGGTTGTTGGACCCCCTGGAGGCGCAATGATGGTTGCCATGGCTGGCGCCATAGCACCTGCCTTATTTTGCTTTTTATCGAGTTTGATTTAGCCGAGGTTGAGCCGGAGCCTACGGGTCTGGCGAGAACTTTCGGCGGCAGCCAGCCCCGAACGCCTACAGCCCAAACCGCGCCGTCCACTTGCGCTCGTAGTCCATCTTGGCAAAGTGCTCGACCATGAAGTCGATGAAGGTGCGCACCTTGGCCGACAGATGCTTGCGGCTCGGGTAGGCCAGATTGATGGCCAGACGCGGCAGGTCCCAGTCGTCGAGCAACGGCACCAGACGACCGGCGACGATGTCGTCGTAGACGATGTAGGTTGGCTGCACCAGGATGCCCAGGCCGTCGAGCGCAGCGGCGCGCAAGATCTGCCCATCGTTCGATTCCAGAAATCCCTTGACCGTCACCGTGCTACTCACGCCGTCTTTTGAAAAGCGCAGTTCGTTCGGATTGTTGGAGTGGGTGTAGATCAGCATTTTGTGCCGGGGCAACTCTTCCAGGCTGCGCGGGGTTCCGTGCCGGGTCAGGTAATCGGGCGATGCTGCGAGCAAGCGCCGGGTTTCGGCCATACGTCGGATGGTGATGTTGGAGTCCGGCTCCGACTCACGGTTGCGGATGGCCACATCAATGTTGTTGTCGATGATGTCCATGTACCGATTGGCCGCTTCCAAATGCACCTGCACGTTGGGGTAGCGCTCGGTGTATTGGCGCAGCAGGGGGGCCACGTGGTGCATGGCAAATGAGAGCGATGCACTTACCCTCAGCACGCCCGTGGGGTTGAGCGCCGTGGCGTTGACGGCCGCTTCGGCATCGCGCAGGTCGGCCACGATGGTGCGGGCGCGGCTGAGGAATTCGCGTCCGGTATCGGTCAAAAACAGGCGACGCGTGTTGCGCTCGACCAGACGCGCGCCCAGGCGCGATTCCAGCGCGGCCAAGTGCCGGCTCGCGGCGGCGTTTGACAACTGCAGCGTCTCGGCGGCGCGGCTCAGGCTGCCGGTTTCAGCCACCTGCACAAAGAGTTCGATTTCGGTCCAGCGGTCCATGGGTTCAGAGTTTCTGCCAGGTCTGGGGGCCGGCAATTGCGATCCCCCTATGGTAGCGATTTGCGCGATGTGCGTTGGCTTTGTTCCGTTTTTCGGAAAAGTCATTTGCTCCAATGCTATTTTTCTTCAGCTTTTGAAAATCTATAGTCTGGCCAACCAAAAACCAATGCAGGGCAGTGTGAAGCATTCTTCGATCCCAGGTCGTTCAAGCGGTGGCCGGGCAGACCTCTGTCCAGGAAAAGCTGTGGTCTTCGCGTGTGGCGTGGGCCTCAATGGGGAGGGACTTTGATCAAGCACATTGTCATGTGGAATTTGCGCGGTGAAACCGCGCAGGCCAAATCGCAGGCTGTGAACCTGCTCAAATCGAGCTTTGAGTCTCTGCGCGGTCGAATTCCGGGCTTGCTGCACCTGGAGGTCGGTGTCGATTCGAGCCGCATCGACTATGCCTGCGACGTGGTGCTGTATTCCGAATTCGAGTCGCAAGCGGCGCTCGACGCCTATGCGTCTCACCCCGAGCACCTGCGGGTCAAGCAGGAGTTGTCGGACATGCGCATTGCCCGCCACCAGGTCGATTACCTGGCCGAGCCCCGTTGAATTGGAGGAGACCCTGATGATGTCCCCAGCATTGCGCGACGAGTTGGAAATCCGGCAAATGGTTGAGCGCTGGGCCGTTTGGCGAGATGCCGGAGATTGGGAGCGTTTTGCCACCGTTTGGCATCCCGACGGGGTGATGATGGCCACCTGGTTCCAGGGTCCGTTCAAGGACTTCATCCGCGTCACCCAGGAGGGCTGGGCCAAGGGTGTGAGCATTTTGCATTTTCTCGGTGGCAGCGCCGTGGAGGTGGTCGGTGATCGGGCGATCGCTCAGACCAAGATGACCATCTCCCAGCGCGGCATGGTTGAAGGGGTGGACGGCCCCGTGCTGTGCGACGTGGTGTGCACCGGGCGCTTTTATGACTTTGTGACCCGCCATGAGGGCAAGTGGAAGCTGCTTCACCGTCAGCCGATTTATGAGAAGGATCGGATCGATCCGGTCGACCCGAGCGCCGCCCTGAAACTCGATCAGCAGGCTTTGGCCGGGTTTCCTGAAGGGTATCGGCATTTGGCCTACATTCAGACCCGCATCGGCTACAAGGTCAAGATGGACATGCCCATGCTCAAGGGTGAGGGCGTTCAGGAGTTGTACCGCCGCGGCAGTCGCTGGCTCTCGGGCGCTCCCCTGGAGCGCTGAGCCGGCCGGTATGCGATCTGGAAAACAGCAGGAGATGAGAATGAACAAGCGTTCCTTTGTGGC
Organism: Comamonadaceae bacterium; assembly: GCA_021299555.1. Lineage (GTDB taxonomy): Bacteria > Pseudomonadota > Gammaproteobacteria > Burkholderiales > Burkholderiaceae_C > Polaromonas. Next base: position 9,448 of record JAJTGH010000028.1, on the reverse strand, counting down.
GGCCACGGCTTTTGGCGGGCTTTCGGCCTTGGGCTTGGGCTTGGGCGGATCTGCCTGGGCGCAGGCATTTCCCAGCAAGCCTTTGCGCGTGGTGGTACCGCAGCCGCCCGGTGGCGGCTTTGATGTGGTGGGTCGGTTGTTGGCCGACCGGCTGGGCAAAGCCCTGGGTCAGGGCGCGGTGGTGGAAAACCGGCCTGGCTCTGGCACGCTGGTTGGCACCGATCTGGTGGCCAAGGCCGCGCCCGATGGCTACACCCTGCTGGTGGGATCTGTGTCCAACTTGGCGCTCAATCCGGGGCTGTACCCCAACATTCCGTACGACAGCCTGCGAGACTTTGAGCCGGTGGGGCTGGCCGTGGCCTACAGCTACACCCTGGTGGCGCGCAAAGACCTGCCTTTTGCCAACTTGCGCGATTTGATCGCCCACGCCAAAGCCAATCCCAAAAAATTAACCTATGCCTCCGGTGGCAGTGGATCGGGTCAGCATGTGTTGGCCGCCGCTTTGTGGAATCTGGCCGGCGTTGAGTTGGTCCATGTGCCTTACCGTGGTGCCCAGGCGGCCTATCAGGACTTGCTCGGCGGCCGCGTTGATGTGTTCTTTGACCTCTCGCCCACGGCCCGGCCGCAGGTCGAGGCGGGCAACCTCAGGGCGTTGGTCGTCTCGGGCAGTGGCCGCCTGCCTTTTCACCCCGAAGTGCCCACCATTTTGGAAACCGGTGTGGCCAACCTGGATCTGGAGTCCTGGTTTGGTCTTTTCGTGCCCAGCAAAACGCCCGCCGATGTACAGGATCGCCTGCGCAGCGAGCTTTCGCGCGTCATTCAGGGACCTGACCTGGTTGAAACGTTCCGCAAGGCCGGCGGCAAGCCGCTGGCATTGACCGGCGATCAGGCGCGTGCACTGGTCAAGCGCGATGTTGATCGGTGGTCCAAGATCACCCGCGATTTGGGCATCAAGGCCGAATAAGCGCTGGGGCCTGTCGCCAGGTTTTTTGCAGTGCGCGCAGCCAGTGTGTCCATGAAGGGATAAGCTCTCCTTTTTTCAACCCTTACACGAAGTTTTCACCATGCCTATTTCCGACGCCAGCCTCGACCAACTTTTTCGCCAGGCCCGCACCGCCAACGGTTTCATCGACAAGCCCGTTTCCGCCGATTTGCTGCGCAGGGTCTACGAACTGGCCGCCATGGCACCGACCTCAATGAACACGCAGCCCACCCGCTACGTTTTTCTGACGACGGCTGCTGCCAAAGAGCGTGTCATCCCCGCGCTCTCGCCGACCAATGTGGACAAGACCCGATCGGCCCCGGTCTGCGTGATCGTGGCCACCGACACCCGTTTCTATGAACACATGCCCACCATCTGGCACAACCCCGGCGCCAAGGAAATGTTTGAAGGCAACGCTGCCATGGCCAGCGGCACGGCCACCCGCAACGGCACGCTCGGCGGGGCCTATTTCATTTTGGCCGCCCGTGCGCTGGATCTGGACTGCGGCCCGATGAGTGGCGTCGACCTGGCCAAGGTCAATGCGGAATTCTTCCCCGATGGTCGGCTGCAGGCCAACTTTCTGATCAACCTGGGCTACATGGACAAGTCCAAGTTGTTCAATCGCAATCCGCGTTTGAGTTTCGAGCAGGCCTGCCAGATGCTCTGAGTCGTCCCTCGGTCCTGGCCAGCCGGCCGCGCATCCAAGCCCTTCATCACCCGGAGCCAAGAAGTGAAAATCGGAAAAAGCATCGTTCCACACACTGCCATCAGCACGTCCAGCGAGCAGCGCATCGTCGTTCGCGGCCATGATCTGGCGCGCGACCTGATCGGTCAGATCAACTTTGGCGATTACTTCTTCTTGTTGCTGACCGGAAAGATGCCCGATGTTGCAGCCAGCGCCTTGGTCAATGCCACCATGGTGGCCATTGCAGAACACGGTCTGGTGCCCAGCAACCAGGCCGCGCGCATGACGCTTGCGGCCGCACCCGACGCGATGCAAGGCGCGGTAGCGGCCGGCATCCTGGGTGCCGGCTCGGTGGTCCTGGGGGCATCAGAGACGGCGGGTAAATTGTTTTTGCGCATCGAGGCCGAGGCTGCTGCAAGCCATGGTGGCGACCTGCGCGCCGCAGCCAAGGCGGTGGTCACCGATTTGCGTTCGAAAAAGCAGATCGTGCCCGGCTACGGCCATCCAGAGCACAAGAGCGCTGACCCCCGTGTGGGCGCACTGTTTGCGCTGTCGGCTCGGGTCGGTGGCGGGCAGAAATATGTGCAGTTGGCTCGCACCATCGAATCGGTGATTCCCGAGGTTACGGGCAAGGACCTGCCCATGAACGTCTCGGGCGCCATTCCTGCGGTGCTCATGGGCGTCGACTTCCCGGTTGGAGCCCTCAAGGGCGTGCCCATGCTCGCACGCGTGGCCAGCCTGATTGCCCACCTTAATGAAGAAATGTCCGACCCGATCGGTTTTGCGCTGGCCAACCATGCGGTGGCCCAGCAGCAGTACACCGGCACGCCAGTGAAGGATTGACCATGGCTCAGGTTCTCAAAGACATCAAGGTCGTCGAGCACGGCACCTTCATCACTGGCCCGTTCGCGGGCATGATGCTGGCAGACTTGGGCGCCGACGTGGTCAAGGTCGAGCTGCCCGGCACGGGCGATCCTTTTCGCGCCTATCGGGGCGAGCTCTACAGCCCGCACTTTCAGTCGGTCAATCGCAACAAGCGCGCAATCACCCTGAACACCAAAGATGCGGCCGACCTGGCGCGCTTTGACGAGATGATCGCGCAGGCCGATGTGTACATTCAGAATTTCCGCCCGGGCGTGGCTGAAAAGCTCGGCGCTGGCTTCGAGCGTCTAAAAAAGATCAATCCGCGCCTGATCTACTGTGCCATCAGTGGTTTTGGGCCCGACGGTCCCTACAGCGATCGGCCGAGCTACGACTCGGTTGCTCAGGCCTACAGTGGCTTCTTGGGCCTGCTGGTCCGGCCTACGGCATTTTGGGCGCGCTGCACGAGCGCAACCGCACCGGTCGGGGGCGTCTGGTGGAGGTCTCCATGATCGAGGCCATGACGCACTTCAATCTCGACTCTTTCACCCACCTCTTTACCATCGGCCAGGTGGTTGACCCCTTCAGTCGGGCCCGGGTTTCTCAGTCTTATGTGCTCGAGTGCTCTGACGGCAAGTGGGTCGCCCTGCACATGTCATCGCCGCCCAAGTTCTGGGAGGGCCTGGCCAAGGCCATGGAAAAGCCCGACATCTTTGACGATCCGCGTTTTGCCACCCGCGAAGCGCGCACCGACAATCAGGAAGCCATGATCGAGGTGCTCCAGGCGGTATTCAAGCACCGCACCCGCACCGAGTGGTGCAACCGGTTGCTGGCCGAGGACGTGCCGCATGCCCCGATGTACAACTCGGCCGAGGTGCCTGAGGATCCGCAGATCAAGCACCTGCAGATGTTCGTCGAGGCCCCATCTCCGCGAGGCGGCACTTTCAAGACGGTGCGCTCGCCGGTGACCTTTGACCATGAGCGCTCTCTCACGGTCACGGCTCCGCCGGTGCTTGGGCAGCACAACGAGGAATTCAAGAACGGCTGGCCGGCTCGGCCCGCCCAATGAGGATAGGATCTGTGATGAAGCTCAACGGACGTCGCCGGGCCTTGGCTTGGGCACTGGGCATTTTGACCGCCTCCGCTGCGGTGCAGGCGCAAGAGTTCCCGGTCAAGCCGGTGCGCATGGTGGTGCCTTTCGGGGCTGGGACCACCACGGACATTGTGGCCAGGGTGGTTGCCGAGGGCATGTCCCGCGTATTGGGTCAAGCGGTGGTGGTGGAAAACCGTGCAGGGGCCGGTGGTGGCATCGGTTCGGACCTGGTGGCCAAGGCGCCAGCCGATGGTTACACCATCGTCATGGGCACCGTGGGCACGCATGCCATCAATGCCACGCTCTACAAGCGTCTGCCCTACGACCCGCAGCGCGACTTTGCTCCGGTTTCCTTCACCGGCTACACGCCCACGCTGTTGGTGGTGCCGGGAAACTCCCCGCTCAAGTCGATCAAGGACCTGGCCGAGCAGGCCAAGCGAGCCGACGCCCGGGTGAGTTTTGCTTCGGCGGGCAACGGCACGTCGGGTCACCTCGCCGGTGAGTTGCTCAAAGCGCGCCTGGGCGGCGAGATGACGCACGTGCCCTACAAAGAGGGCGGCTTGGCACTCTCGGATGTCATGAGCGGTCAGGTGCAGTTCATGTTCTATCACCCGGCGGCGGTGCTGCCCCATATCAAGAGCGGCAAATTGCGCGCGCTCGGGGCTTCAAGCGCCAAGCGCAGCAGCGCAGCGCCTGAGGTTCCGGCCATTGCCGAGTCCGGTTTTGATTTTGACTTGGTGGCCTGGTTCATGGTCTACGCTCCGGCCGCTACGCCGGCGCCGGTGCTCGCCCGCCTGCGTGAGGCGGCCGCCCAGACCATGGCCAATGCCGAGATCTCCGGCAAGCTCAAGGCTCAGGGCCTCGAGCTCAATGCCATGCGCGCTGAAGAAATGGCTGCTTTTGGACGCGCAGAACTGCTCAAGTGGGCCGAGCTGGTCAGGCGATCAGGCGCGCAGGTGGATTGATGTTTTTAAACCCGTTTTTCAAACCGCAACAGGAGACTCAAGCATGAAAAAAATTGACCGTCGATCGGTACTGGCAGCCACTGCCGCCGGGGCAGCCCTGGTCATGTCGCAGGGCGTTCACGCCCAGGGTGCACCCATACGTATTGGCAGCACGCTGGCTCTGACTGGCCCCTTGTCGGCCACCGGTCTGACCCACAAGCTCGTTGGCGAAATTTACGTTGAACAGCTCAATGCCCGCGGTGGTTTGCTTGGTCGCAAGGTGGAGTGGGTGGTCAAGGACGACCAGTCCAAGCCCGATCTGGCCCGCACGCTCTATGAGCAATTGATCACCACCGACAAGGTCGAACTGCTCATGGGGCCTTATGCCACCGGCGCCATCTTGTCGGCCATGGGTGTGGCCCAGCGCTACAACAAGGTGCTGATCCATCACACCTTTGGCATTCCCTCGCTGGCCAAGTACGACATGCACTTCCCGGCCTGGTCCCTCGGCCCCACGCCGCAGACCACGGTGCCCAACACGCTGTTTGACATGCTGGCCGCTTCGCCCAAGCCGCCCAAGACCATCGCCATCGTCACCAGCAAGTTCCCCTCCATCCACTTCCTCTCGCTCGGTGGCCGTGAAGTGGCCAAGAAACGCGGACTGCAGGAGGTGCTCTTTCTAGAGTGGGAATTTGGCAACCGCGATTTCGGACCGATCGCGGCGCGCATCAAAGACTCCAAGCCCGACCTGGTGTGGATCGGTGACATTGGCCTGGAGGGCAACATGCTGCTCGACGCCATGAAGAAAATCGATTACAGCCCACCGATGAACTTCCACCTCTACCCTGCCCCAGGGCCGATGTCCAAGTCCCCCGAAGGTCGCGGCGCCATGTCTCTGACCATCTTTGAAGAGCATCAGCCCTTCCTGAGCAACCAGGCCGGCGCCCAATTCGTCAAAGTGTTCAACGATCGCGCGACCAAGGCCAATCTGGCTGACACCAGCGTGGAGACCCAGGCGGCAGCCTCGTTCTCTGCTTGGCAGATCCTGGAGGCGGGAGTCAAAGGCGCCAACAGCCTGGACGACAAAGCCATTGCTGCCTTCATCAAGGGCAATCGCATCGACACCATCCATGGCCGTTTGCGTTTTGATGGGCCGAACAACTACGGTGACGACCTGATGAAGATCAAGCAGGTGCAAAACGGCAAGTGGCAAGTGGTTTGGCCGCAGCAGTTTGCTGCCCCCGGCACCAAGCTGCAAATCAAGTAATCCCCGGTTGACGGGTATTTTGCGCAACGATACAGGCCGCCCATGACGCTCCCGAGTTTGAATTTATTGATGCAATCCATACTCTCGGGAGTCTTCATAGGCGCCCTGTACGGACTCATAGGCCTGGGCCTGGGCCTGACCTGGGGGCTGCTGCGGCAGATCAATCTGTCGCATTTTGGGCAGGTGTTCTTGGCGGCCTACCTCAGCTACCAAATGGCTGCGGTAGGTCATATGGACCCGATGTGGTCCCTGCTGATCTTGCAGCCGGCCTTTTTTCTGTTTGGCGCTGGCATGCCGTGGGTGCTGTCGAAATTTGCGATCACGCCCTTCAATTCATTGCTGGCCACCTTCGGGCTGACCGTGGTGTTCGAGGCGGTGATCCAGGGCATCTGGACCGCCGACTTCCGGCGTCTGGAGTCGGGCTACAACGACATGAAGTTCAAGGTCTTTGGCCTTTTCGTGCCTGTGCCCGAGCTGATCACGTTTGGGCTGTCGGTCGGTATCGCCGTGGCGATCTGGGGCGTCATGCGCTATACGGACCTGGGCAAGGCCTTGCGCGCGATGGCTGAGGATGGTCCGATCGCTGCGGCCTTTGGCATCAATCAGCGGGGCTTGTCGCTCATCCTTGCCGGCCTGTGCGCAGCGCTTGCTGCCATCGCCGGGGTATGCCTGGCGCTGACCTTCACCTTGGCCCCGTCCCAGATCTTTGCCTGGGTGGGGGTGGTCTTTGCCGCGGTCATGCTCGGCGGCCTGGGCAGCCCGCTCGGCCCCTTGGTGGCGGGCATCATCATCGGGGTCAGCGAGGCCATCACCATGGCTGTGGCCTCTCCGTCCTGGGCGCCGATTGTGTCTTTCTCCCTGTTGATCTTCATGCTGCTGCTGCGGCCCGGGAAGGGCTGATCGCCATGAACAAGACGATTTCCGGCATTTTGATTGCGGGGGCACTGCTTGCGGTGGTGCCCTGGCTGGGCCTGCCCGCTTTCTACGAGTCGTTTCTCTACCTGATCTGTCACTGGATGATCTTGGCCTTGTCCTGGAACATCTTGTCCGGCTATTCGGGCTATTTCTCCTTCGGACACGGCGTGTTTTTCGGTGTGGGCATGTACACCACAGCCGGCTTGGCGGGCAAACTCGATTGGCCCTTTTTGTCCACGCTGCCCCTGGCCATTTTGATTCCGGCCACCTTGGGCGTTCTGCTCGGTGCGGTGGTGTTTCGGGTCAAGGCGGTGCGTGGTGAGCTGTTCGCCTTGCTCACTTTGGCCGTGACTTTTGTGGTGGCCACCATCATCATCAACACGCCGATCGACGGTGGGCCCGGTGTTTATTTGATGTCGGTGCAAGTGCCCAAGATCGGCCCGTCGCCTTCGTCCTCGCTCTACCTGATGGCCCTTATGGGTACGGTGCTGACCGCATTGATTGCGTACAAATTGCAGCAGTCCAAATTGGGCGTGGGCCTGTCGGCCATCCATGATGACGAAGACGTGGCCGAGGTGATGGGCGTGCCCACTTATGGCTACAAATTGCTCGCTTTTGCCGTCTCCAGTGGACTGGCCGGGCTGGCCGGCGGCATCCATGCGCTGTTCGTTCAATACGTCACGGTGGGCGAGACCTTTAACATCACGGTGCCGCTGACCGTGGTGCTCATGAGCTGCCTGGGCGGCTCGCGCCATTGGGCCGGGCCGGCTGTCGGCGCTGCACTGATCACCACCATGCTTTACTTCTCGACTGCCGGCAATCACCCGGTGTTGGGCAAGGCCATGGTCGGCGTCGTGCTGATCGTGGTGATTTTGTTCATGCCCAACGGTGTGATGGGCTTTTTCATGAAGCGGCGTGCCCAGGCCGCTGCCCGACGCAGCCGAGAGATCGAGCAGAGCCAGGGTGCGGCAGTCCATGTGAACTTGCCGACCGATCCGGTTGCGCCGCGGCCGTTAGCGGGCGCAGGCGAAGTTTTGCTCCAGGCCCGGGGCTTGTCCAAAGCGTTCAAGGGTGTTCAAGCGCTCAGCGAGGTTGACCTGCAGGTTCACAAGGGCGAGATTTTGGGTCTGCTCGGTCCCAACGGTTCGGGCAAGTCGACCTTCATCAATGTGGTCAGCGGCCACTACGCAGCCACCGGCGGCACCTATGCCTTTGAGGGGCGCGAGCTGGCGGGCAAGGCTGCCCATGAGGTGGCGCAGGCGGGCATTGCCCGCACCTATCAGATCCCCCGGCCTTTCATGCACATGACGGTGCTCGAGAACGTGATCTTGTCTGCCATGTTTGGCGGGGCAGCCATGACCCGCCAGCAAGCCAGCGAGGAGGCCCGGCGCTGCCTGGAATTCACAGGCCTGGCCCACAAAGCCGAGAGCTTGCCCGATGACTTGAACCTGCACCAGCGCAAGTTCCTGGAATTGGCGCGGGCGCTGGCTGCGCGCCCGAGACTGGTGTTGCTCGATGAGGTGCTCTCGGGCATGACGCCCAGCGAAATTGACGAGGCGATCGTGCTCATACGTCGCATCCGTGATCAGGGGGCAACCATCGTTTTTGTGGAGCACGTGATGCGCGCCGTGATGGCCTTATGCGACCGGGTGGCCGTGCTCAACCATGGCAAGTTGCTTGCTGTTGGGCCTGCCAAGCAGGTGATGAGCGATCCGCAAGTGGTCAGTGCTTACCTGGGGAAGCCCCATGCTTGAAGTCAAAGAGATCTCGGTCAACTATGGCGCAGCGCCGGCGCTGTGGGACATCTCCATTGATTGTGGCGACAAGGAACTCGTGTGCGTGGTCGGCCCCAATGGCGCTGGCAAGACCACCCTGATCAATGCGATTGCCGGTCTGCATGGCGTCAAAAGCGGCAACCTGGTTTTTGGCGGTCAGGACATCACGCGTTTGCCCAGTCACCGGTACTGTGAAGTGGGCATTGCCATCGTGCCTGAGGGGCGCAGGCTGTTTACCCAGATGAGTGTGCTGGAAAACCTTGAACTCGGCAGCTTCATCCCCAGCGCCAAGGTCCACCGCGCCAAACGGCTGGAATATGTGCTCTCTCTTTTTCCGGTGCTCAAGGTCAAGCTCCACAGCCTGGCCGGCTCGCTGTCGGGTGGTCAGCAGCAGATGGTGGCCATTGGCCGCGCGCTGATGGCTGGGCCCACCTTGTTGCTGCTCGATGAGCCGTCTTTGGGCTTGGCACCCTCGATCGTGCTCGACATGTTTGCTGCCATCCGGCAGATCAATCGAGAGGGGACGGCGGTTTTGATGGTCGAACAAAACGTCTCCATGGCACTGGAGACGGCCCACCGCGCCTACGTGATGGAAGAGGGGCGCATCGTGGCCCAGGGCCAGGCCAGTGAGATGATCAATCGACCTGAAATCCAGAAGGCCTATCTGGGCGTTGACGCCCACTGAGCGGACCGGCTTGGTTGCAGGGCGGATAATCTGTCCCTGACATGTCCTTGCCCCTGATCACCGACCCATTTTTTTACGCGGTCGCCATTCCTTCGGTGCTGCTGATGGGTGTGAGCAAGAGTGGATTTGGCACAGGCTTCGGTTCCCTGGCGGTGCCGCTCATGGCGCTGGCTGTGACGGTGCCAGAGGCCGCTGCCATCATGATGCCGGTGCTCTTTCTGACCGACATTCTTGGGCTGTT
>JAJTGH010000027.1 GCA_021299555.1 Comamonadaceae bacterium | reverse complement strand
TCCTTGGCGCTGGACCTCAAGCAGGTGGAAGCTCAGACCATCGTGCGGCGCTTGGCCAGTCAAGCCGATGTGCTGATTGAAAACTTCAGGCCGGGCACGCTCGAGGGCTGGGGCCTCTCACCAGCGGTGTTGCAGGCTCTCAATCCCCGCCTGATCATTTTGCGGGTCAGCGGTTATGGGCAAACCGGCCCCTACAGGGACAGACCGGGCTTTGGCGTCATCGGCGAAGCCATGGGCGGACTGCGTCATCTGACAGCTGAACCAGGCCGGGTACCGGTGAGGGTGGGGGTGAGCATAGGCGATACGCTGGCTGCCTTGCATGGCGTAATCGGCATTTTGTTGGCTTTGCAGGAACGCCAGCGCTCGGGTCTGGGACAAGTGATCGATGTGGCGCTTTATGAAGCGGTCTTCAATTGCATGGAAAGCCTGCTGCCCGAGTACAGCGCATTTGGCGCCGTACGGGAGCCCGCAGGAAGCGCCCTGCCCGGCATTGCCCCGAGCAACGCATACCGCTGCAGCGACGGCGGCTACGCCCTGATTGCGGGTAATGGAGACAGCATATTCAGGCGCTTGATGGGCACCATTGGACGACCCGACTTGGCCAATGATCCGCAACTGTCCAACAACGCCGGCCGGGTCCCAGGTCAACGGCCAGGAGATGCTGCTGCCCGGCATCGTGCCCAAGCTCTCTCGCACCCCAGGGGCGCACGTGCGCCCTGCCCCGCGTGTGGGGCAAGACAGCCGCGCGGTGCTGCGGGGCATGGGACTGGACGAGGCGCAAATTGCAGAGCTTGAGGCCATGGGCGTGGTGGCCTCGCCAGAGCTGGAGACTGCCTGATGCCCACACGAATTTTTTTCAATGAAGTCGTCACACGGGACGGCTTTCAAAACGAACCGGCTTTTGTCGAAACCGCCGACAAGGTGGCGCTGATCGACGAGCTGAGTCAATGCGGCTTTGCCAAGATCGAAGTGACTGCATTTGTCTCGCCCAAAGCCATCCCCATGCTGCGTGATGCCGAGGAAGTGATGGGGCGAATCACGCGGCGGGCCGCGGTGCAATACACGGCGCTCGTCCCCAACGTACGCGGTGCAGAGCGTGCTCTCGAAGCCAGGGCCGACGAGCTCAATCTGGTCATGTCGGTTTCGCAGACCCACAACCTGGCCAATTTGCGCATGACGCGGGAAAAAAGCTTTGCTGCAATCAAAGAGGTCGTGACGCAGGTCAACGGCCAAGTGCCCATCAATGTGTCTCTGTCCACCGCCTTTGGCTGCCCCATGCAGGGGCAAATCGAACTCAACGAGGTGATGGACTGGGCGCGGCGCTTTGCCGACCTGGGGGTTCGGGGCTTGACGCTGTGCGACACGACCGGGATGGCCAATCCCAGGCAGGTGAGACTATTTTCAGATGCCGTCGTGTCCAGCCTGGGCCGGCTGGAGTTGACCATGCACTTTCACAACACGCGAGGCATGGGGCTGGCCAACGTCCTTGCCGCAGTCGAGTCGGGCATCACAAGCTTTGATGGATCCCTCGGCGGTCTGGGCGGCTGTCCTTATGCGCCAGGGGCCAGTGGCAACATTTGCACGGAAGACACCATACACATGCTGCAAACCATGGGCCTGGAGACGGGGGTTGATCTGGAACGCCTGATCCATCTGGCCCGCGCCCTGCCCGGCCTGGTCGGGCACCCAACCCCCGGCCAACTGGCGCAAGCCGGTCGCGCCTGCGATCTGCACCCGGTCCCCGAGCATGTCAAGGCAATGCTGACACACTAAATTTACCAACCAAGGAAGCCGCTATGAAATCCACCCTTTCACGCCTGCTGGCTGGCGCTGCCGGCATCGCGCTGAGCACGCTCGCACTGAGTCAAACCTACCCCTCCAAGCCCATCACCGTGATCGTGCCCAACCCACCCGGTGGCGTGGTCGACACCTCAGCGCGCCTGCTGGCCGAGCCCCTGGCTCGTATTTTGAATACCAACGTGGTGGTCGATAACAAGGGCGGTGGCAGCGGCAACGTGGCTTACGGCCTGGTGGCCAGGGCCCCGGCAGACGGCTACACCTTGCTGACTTCCTATTCCGCTTATCACGTGGGCAATCCCTCACTGATGAGCAAGTTGCCCTGGGCGCAAAAAGACCTCGCCCCAGTGGCGCTGCTCACCGCAGCCACCAATGTCATCACAGCCCACCCGTCGGTGCCGGCCAACAACCTCAAGGAATTGCTGGAATACATCAAGAGCAACCCTGGCAAGCTCAGTTATGCATCACAGGGCAACGGCTCTCTGTCCCACGTTGGAACCGAGATGCTGAAAAGCCAGACCGGCACCAGCATGGTCCACATCCCCTACCGCGGTTCGGGCCCGGCCATCCAAGACGTTCTCGCCGGACAGGTTCAGGTGTTCATGACCACGCCGCCTTCAGTCATGCAGCATGTGCAGGCAGGCAAGCTCAAGGCCTACGCGGTCACGGGCAAGAGCCGCCACCCTGGGATGCCCCAAGTGCCCACTACCGCAGAAGCCGGACTCAAGGGTTTTGAACTTGAAGCCTGGGTGGCGATCTTTGCGCCGGCCGGCACGCCGGCAGACATCATCAGCAAGCTGACCAATGCGATCCGTCAGTCGCTCGAGCAACCGGATGTGAAAACCAGAGCGGCGGCCGCCGGTGTGGAGCTGCGCTACCTGCCGCCCGACGCGCTCGATGCGCTGGTCAAGCGCGAGACCGACTACTGGGCCAAAGTGATCAAGTCAGCAGGGATCACGGCCGATTAAAACTCGCAACGCCAGCCATTTGTGCTGGCAATTTTTTTTACAGGAGGAGACACACCCATGGCCCAATATCAACTCAACGTCAATGGCCGGCGGCGCACTTTGCAGGCCGACCCCGACACGCCGCTGCTGTATGCGCTGCGAGACCAGCTCGAGCTCAACGGACCCAAATATGGCTGCGGTCTGGGGCAGTGTGGTGCTTGCACCGTGCACGTCGATGGTCAGGCCGTGCCTTCGTGCCAGCTGCCCATCAGCAGTCTGGGCAATAAAAAGGTCACCACCCTCGAGGGGTTGGGAAGCAGCAAGACGCCGGCCAAGATACAGAAGGCATTCATTGAAGAGCAGGCCGCTCAATGCGGCTATTGCACCAACGGCATGATCATGACATCGGCCGCCCTGCTCAAGAGCACGCCCAAGCCCAGCCTGCAGCAGATCCAGGCCGCACTGGCCGGCAATCTGTGCCGATGCGGCACCCACCAGCGGATCTGCAAAGCCGTACAACGGGCTGCAGCCTGAACCCGGAGACCGACCATGAACGCACCTCTGTCTCCCAGCTTTTTGTCACGCCGGCAGCTGCTCCAAGGCGCTGCTGCCGCCCTGGTGGTTGGCTTTAGCGCCGATGCCAGCCTGGCTCGCACTTCAGGCCCCGCACTGGCCAGCCCCAAATCAGTGGCCAAAGATGCAGTGGACTCCTTCCTTGCCATGCATGCAGATGGCCAGGTCACGATCTATGTAGGCAAGGTCGATCTGGGCACAGGTACCAAGACCGCTCTGGCGCAGATCGCCGCCGATGAATTGGACGTGCCCTTTGCAAGCATCACCATGGTGATGGGCGATACAGCCACAACCCCTGATCAATGGCTCACCGGGGCCAACTTAACCATCGCCCAAGGTGGCGGAGAGCTGCGACGGGCCTGCGCCACAGCGCGCCACGCGCTGGTAGCCCGCGCTGCCGAGCGATTGAGCGTGCCAGCCAACGATCTGGTGGTGGCTCAGGGAGTGATCCGGTCAAAGACAGACGCCAGCAAGTCGCTGAGCTACAGCGCGCTGGTGCAAGGTGGTGGCCTGGGTCTGAAGGTCGATGGCAAGGCGGCGCTCAAGCCGGCCTCCGAGTTCAAGGTGGTTGGGACCTCGGTGCCTCGGGTTGATATCCCGGCCAAGGTCAGTGGCGAATTCGTATTCGTTCAGGATTTCCGCTTGCCCGGCATGCTGCACGCCCGGGTGATTCGGCCCGATGACCTGGGCGCCAAGGCACTGGCCGTGGACGATCAGGCCTGCCGCAAGATCACCGGCTTTGTCCAAACCGTGCGCGAGGGCAACTTCATCGCCGTGGTCTGCAAAAACGAATGGTCAGCGGTCAAGGCGGCCCGGGCGCTGAAGGTTCAATGGTCGGCCGGTACCGGGCTGCCCGATCAGGCCACCGTCATGGATTACTGGCGCCAGCAGCCGTTGGCCAAGCAAGAGGTCACGCAAAAAGTTGGCGATGCACCGGCCGCGCTGGCGGGCGTCGCCCGTCGGGTCAAGGCCAGCTATGAGTTTGCGGTGCAGACCCACGCCTCGCTCGGGCCATCTTGCGCGGTGGCCGATTTCAAGGACGGCCAATTGGTGGTGTGGTCGGCTTCGCAGGCCACCCACTCCATGCAGACCGAACTGGCAGCCGTCACTGGCATTGCCGAGAAAAATATCCGATTGGTCTATCTCGATGGTTCTGGCTGCTATGGCCGCAACGGCCACGAAGACGCAACCGCTGACGCTGCGCTGCTTGCCAAGTTGCTGGGCAAACCGGTTCGGGTCCAATGGATGCGGGATGACGAAACCGCCCGCGCCCCCAAGAGTCCTCCGCGCGTGATGGACATGGAAGGTGCGCTCGATGCCAACGGAAAGTTGCATGTTTGGTCGGGCGATTTCTACATCGCCCTCAATCACATTGCTGCGTTCAAGCCGCTCGATTTCCCGCTGCTGGCCGCCACCGACCTGGGGCAACCCAAACCAGGCAATTGGGTCGGTTTCCTGTTTCAGAATTCCGGAGCGCCCTATGCGGTGCCCAACATTCTGGTGAACACCCGTCACGTGGAAAAGGCCTTTTTCCGCTCGTCGCACCTGCGCAGCCCAGGGCGCATCGAAAACAGTTTTGCCAATGAATCCTTTATGGACGAGATGGCTGCGCTGGCCGGGGTCGATCCTGCCGAGTTCAGGATGTCTCACTTGAGCGACCCCAGAGCGTTGGCTGTGATCCGCGCCGCTCTCAAGTTGGCCGGCTGGGAAAAGCGCGCCGGAATCAGTGCAGATGCCAGCAAAAGAACCGGTCTGGCGCGGGGACGCGGCATCAGCTACGTACGCTACAACAACGCGACCACCTACGTGGCAGCAGTCGCTGAGGTGGAAGTCGACCGCGCCAGCGGGCAGGTCAGGGTCACGCGCGTGTGCGTCGGGCATGACTGCGGACAAATCATCAACCCGGACGGACTGGCAAACCAGATCGAGGGCGGCGTGATTCAGACCGTCAGTCGCACGCTCATGGAGCAGGTCAACTGGGACCGCCGCAAGGTGACCAGCGTCGACTGGGGCAGTTACCCGATCTTGCGCTTCCCGGATGCGCCCAAGGTCGAAGTCGACATGATCAACACCCCCGGTGATGTGGCCTGGGGTGCGGGCGAGCCCACCCCCACGGCCATCCCGGCTGCCATCGCCAATGCGATCTACGATGCCACGGGTGCGCGCCTGCGCAGCATTCCGATCACTGCGGAGAAGGTCAAAGCGGCGCTGGCTACCATCAAGGCCTGACGCGATGGGTCGAGCGTAAACAGGCGGCCAGGTCTTAGCCGGCTTGGCAGCCTGTTTTATGGCGTCTGAGCCGCCGCATCATTTAGAAAGCGAGCGGTCTCCAGCGCAGACAATGGCTGCAGCTGCACACCATCGCCCAGATGCTGGGCAATGGCCTGCAGGTGGGTGATCAGCGATTGAAAAAAAGCGATTGCCGAGGGCATCAGGTCATGCTCGGGATTGCGCGTGACGTCGATCATGCGGTGATGGTCCCCAAATGCCAGGGCCTTGTGGGTGGTTCTGGCATTGCCAGAGGCCTGGCAGCTCAAACTGGGCAGCAGCGATACGCCCAGGCCAGCGGACACCATGCCGACAAGAGTCGACTGCTGATCCACTTCAATCAAAGGCAGGTGCGGGCCGATCGCGCGCAATACAGGGTCGATCAAATCACGGATGGCCCCCCGACGCATCACGATGAACTGCTCACCCCTGAGGCTGCGCAGACCCACCTTGGCCCTGCTGGCCAAGGGATGGCTTGCGCTGCCAAACCAGCGCAACGTGTCCTTGAGCAATGCAATGCTTTTGAGCCTATCATGGTCACGGCTGCGGGCGACCAGCGCGAAGTCGCCCTGCCCAGACTCGAGCATTGCCAGCAACTGAGGAACGGAATGGTCGTGCACCTCGATCTGCACGTCCTGGTGCGCGCTCGCGAACGACTTGACGACACTGGGCAAGAGCAATTGAGCGATCGACGGAATGCTCAGAACGCAGACCGAGCCACGCTGAGCGCTCGACCACATGTGCGTGTCTCTTACGAGCCGCGCGTTGTGCTCCAGGACCCGCTGCGCGCCCTTGTAAAAAGCCTCACCCGCAGGCGTGGGGAGCAGCGAGCGGGTGGTGCGTGTGAGCAGCTTGACGCCTGAAAGCCGCTCCAAATTGGCGATGGCCTGGCTCAATGCGGGCTGACCCATATGCAGTTTGGCAGCGGCCTTGGCCATGGAGCCACTGTCGATTGCCGTGACGAAAGCATCCAGATGGCGCAGATTGAAATAATTCATTTTTATCAAATATTCATTTCATAAATTTGATTTGATGCATCAATCAAATTCTATTAGCATGGCCCGCCATGGCAAACAGCAGACTCTCTCAAATGGCCGCTGCTCAGCGCCCATTTGCAGGCACACGCAAGAACGTCTTGTTCGTCTCGGTCGACCAATGGCCGGCATCGCTGTTGGGCTGCGCGGGTCACCCCGTGATCCAAACACCCACACTGGACCACCTGGCCAGACTGGGCACCCGATTCAATCGCGCCTACTCCGAGTCGCCGATCTGCATCCCCGCGCGGCGCACGATGATGACCGGCCTGAGCCCGCGCGGGCATGGGGACCGAAATTTCAAGCCCGAACTGACCATGCCCAAGGTGCCACTGCTGGCTCAAACTTTTCGCGATGCCGGATACCAGACCCAGGCAATCGGCAAACTGCACGTCTACCCGCCGCGTGATCGGATCGGCTTTGACGATGTTCGCCTGGCCGAAGAGGGGCGCCCCAAGCTGGGGGCCATCGACGACTATGAGGTCTACCTCAGCGAGCAAGGGCACGCCGGTGAGCAGTTCATGCACGCAATGAACAACAACGACTACATGAGCCGGGCCTGGCACTTGCCCGAGGCCATGCATGTCACGAACTGGATCACCCGGGAGACGGCCAAGGTCATCAAAAGGCGCGATCCCACGCGTCCTTCTTTCTGGCACGTCTCCTACACCCACCCCCACCCTCCCCTGGCACCGCTGCAGGCTTACCTGGACCTGTATCGCGATCTGCCGATTGACATGCCGATTCGGGCCACGTGGGATCGGCAGGAAGACATCCCGGCGCTCGAAGCGGTGCGCAGTTACTGGCAGGTGTCCGACCAGGCCCACGTGCATCGCCTGTTGCGGCAGGCCTTTTATGCGCTGTGCACCCATGTCGATCATCAGTTGCGCATCATCTGGGGCACGCTTCGCGAAGAAAATCTGATCGACGACACGGTGGTTTTGGTCACGGCCGATCACGGCGACATGCTGGGCAACTTCGGCCTTTGGGCCAAGCGCCTGTTCTACGAAGGCTCCAGCGCCATTCCCATGATCTTGGTCGGCGCAGCCGGGGACAATCGGGTCAAAGCCAACCACGTTGACTCTCGGCTTGTGGGCCTTCAAGATGTGATGCCCACGTTGCTGGACTTGGCGCACCTGCCCATTCCCTCTGGCGTGGAAGGCCGGTCCATGGTCTCTGGCCAGAGGCGAGACTTCCTCTATGGCGAGTGTCGTGAAGACGAAGGCGCCAGCCGCATGCTGCACGATGGGCGGTACAAACTGATTTGGTATCCGGCTGGCAACCATCTGCAGCTGTTTGACCTCGAAGATGACCCGCTGGAGCAAGTCAATCTGGCAACCCAGTCGCAGCACAAAGCGCGGCTGGAGCGCCTGTCCAGCGAAATGGTCAAGCACCTCAACGGCGAAGACCTCAAGTGGGTCAAAAAGGGCCGGCTGATCGGCCACACGCCCCAGGCCAGTTCTTTTGCGGCCGATCGCGCCATGTCGGGGCAGCGCGGCTTGCATTTTCCCCAGCCACCCATTGACCCAGCGGCCACCATGGTGGGCGCACCCTGAAGCCCAAAACACCCATCACCAAGGAGTCAATTCCATGAATGAAAGAAGACGAGTTTTACGCGTGGGCGGCGCTCTCTTGGCCGCTCCCCTGGCCTTCCAAGTCAAGGCACAAGCGTCCCTCGATCGCCCCATTCGCTTGTTGGTGGGGTTTGCACCGGGCGGAGCGGTCGACAGCGTGGCACGCCTGTTGACCCAGCCCATGTCCGAAATCCTGGGCCAGAGCGTTGTCGTTGAAAACCGGCCCGGCGCATCGGCCAACATCGCAGCATTGAACCTGGTGCAGTCTCCAGCCGATGGTCTGACCGTGCTGATGGGCGCTTTTGCGCACAGCGTCAATCCGTCCCTGATGAAGATCGGTTACGAGCTCTCTGAGTTGCAGCCACTGCTTCAGCTCACCCGTGTGCCCACCATCTTGCTGGTCCGCAAAGACAGCCCCTACCGATCGGCTGCCGAATTGGTGGCCGCAGGCCGCGCAAAGCCCCAGGGGCTGACTTACGGCTCTGGAGGCAGCGGGACGGCCTCACATCTGGCCCCAGAACTTTTTGCCCGGCGCGTGGGCTTGAAAGCCCTGCACGTGCCCTACAAGGGGGGCCTGCTGGCCATGCAAGGCGTGATCGCAGGGGATGTGGACTTTATGTGCGAAAACCCGCAACCGACCTTCATGTCGCCGGGTTCACCCATCCGTCCGCTGGCCGTGTTTCAACCCAACCGGCTCACTGAATTGCCCGATGTGCCTTCAATCAGCGAAGGCGGCTTCAGCCAAGACCTGACCATCCGGTCCTGGCACGGCCTGTTCGTTCGAAGGGGCACGCCCGACGCCCTGTCCGCGCGCATCCTCAAGGCCGCGCAGGAAGCCTTGGCCCGGCCGCAGACCAAAGCGCGCATCAATGCCATGGCGATCGAAACCGTCGAAAGCAACCCTCAGGCGTTCGCCGCGTTTTTTGCCAGTCAGGTCGACACCTGGGGTCGCATCGTCAAAGAAGCTGGCATACGCGCAGAATAGTCGTCTGAATCAAGGAGCACTGGGGTCATGAAAATAGGTATTGCTGGCTTGGGACAAATGGGCTCGGCCATGGCCAAACGCCTGCTTGCGCAGGGACAGGCGCTGACGGTCTACAACCGCAGTGCCGGACCTGCGGCGCAGTTTGCCGCCATGGGCGCTGCCGTTGCCCCCGATCTCAAGACGCTGGCTGCCTCAGTGGATACGGTGTTCACCGTGGTCTCTGACAGTGCAGACGTTGAGGCCGTGGTCCTTGGGGAAAACGGCCTGTTGTCGGGCGCTCACGCCGACACCCTGATCATCGAATGCAGCACCATCGATCCGCAGGTGAGCCTGAGTGTGGGCAATGCGGTTCGGCTGGCGGGCTTTCGCATGATGGATGCACCCATCGGGGGACGACCCGCCCAGGCCGAGCAGGGCAAGTTGACCTTCATGGTGGGCGCCCTGCCGCAGGACTTCGAGCGCGCCCGACCGGTGCTTGAACAGCTCGCATCCCGGGTGGTTTTCTGCGGCGCACCGTCCATGGGCATCACCATGAAGGTGGTCAACAACTTGCTCAGTCAGTCCCTGCAACTGATGGACCTGGAGGCCATGGCTTTGGGCATGAAGGCAGGGCTGCAGCCCGAGGTGATGCTCGAGGTGCTGACCTCTACGGCAGCCGATAACGCGCCGCTGCGCACCCGTTTGCCTGAAAGTGTGCTCACCGGCAAATATACGCCCGGCTTTTCAGCCCAACTGGCCCACAAGGACCAAGGGCTGGGTCACACCCTGGCGGCCAGGCTGGGTGTGCCCTTGTTCACACTGGGTCAAGCCCGACAGATCTACAGCATCGCACTGACCCAGGGCCTGGGCCAGGGTCCGAGTGAAATCGTTGCAAAAGTGGTAGAGCAGTTGGCCGATGTCCAACTGCGCTTTGCCAGCAAGCTTGACCCCTGAGCGCCAGACGCCCGTTTACCGGGGCTTGTAGGCGGTCACGTCAATCTCGACCTTCGCATCGATCATCAGGCGGGCCTCAACCGTCGAGCGCGCCGGACGGTGTGAGCCGAAGCACTCCATGTAGACGCGGTTGAAACTGCCGAAATCCCGCGCGTCGTCAAGCCACACACTGACCTTGCAGACATCGCTCAAGGTGCAACCGGCCAGCGCCAGGGCCTCTTCAAGCCGCGCGAACACCCGGCGTGTTTGAGCCTCGATGCCGCCAGCGACCACCTCGCCCTGGTCGTTGGTCGGCACCTGACCGGACACAAACACAAAGTCACCAGCACGGGTGGCTGGGGAGAGCGGGCGGGCCAGGCGATCAGAGGCAATGGGCGACGCGCCCAACATTTCAACGGGCATGAAGGTCTCCTCAAGTCAGTGGATGATTGGGCGCACATTATTGAACATTTGCTTACAGGAAAACCCTGCTTCCCGAAGAATCGCGGTTCACCTACATTCAAAAAAGTAAATTACTTACATTTCTCGGCCCTCGTATTGACCCCAACCAGGAGAACTCCATGCTGCATTTGCCCCGCCGACACCTTGTGACCCTGTTGCTCGCGGCGCTGCCGTTGGCAACGTTCGCTGCGCCACCCAAGGGTGGAGCAGCCAACCTGGCCATGATCGGCGAGCCGCAAAGTCTGGACCCGATGGCATCGACCGCTGATCTGGTGGGCACCATCATGCAGCATGTCTATGAGACCTTGTACACCTTCGACAGCAAGTGGAACGCAATCCCGATGCTGGCCGACGGCATGCCCCGGGTCTCGGCCGATGGCCTGGTCTACAGCATCAACATCCGCAAGGGTGTCAAACTGCACAGCGGCCGCGATCTCGACGCGCAGGATGTGGTGGCTTCGCTCAAGCGCTGGATGGACATGGCGCCGCGTGGCAAGTCAATTGCCAGAGACACGGTCAGCCTGGAGGCCAAAGGCAACCTCACCATTGAATGGAGGTTCAAAACGCCCAGCGCCTCCTTGTTGGCGCAACTGGCTCTGCCCTCGGGCATGGCCATCATCATGGCCAAGGAAAGCATTGCCACGCCCCTGGTTTCTTTTGTCGGAACCGGTCCCTACCGCTTCAAGGAGCGTCGTCCGGATCAGTATGTGATTCTCTCGCGCTTTGACGCCTACAGCGCCCGCACGGAGCCGGCCAACGGCTATGGCGGCAAGCGCGAAGCCCTGCTCGACGAACTGCGCTTCACGCCCGTTCCCAACGTCAATACCCGTGTCGAAGGTGCCTTGGCCGGTCAATTCCACTATGCCGATCAATTGCCAACCGAGGCCCTGCAGCGCCTGGAAAAAGCGGGCAATTCCGTGGTGCCCATCCTCACGCCGTCTTACGGATTTCCGTACTTGGTGCTCAACACCAAAGAAGGCGTGATGGCCAACCAGGGCTTGCGCCAGGCGATTCAAATTGCCATTGGCCAAGGCGAGATGCTGACCGCTGCCTACGGCGACAAGCGATTTTTCACGGTCGAGGGCAACCACTTCCCACAAGGCACGCCGTTTTACTCAAGCGCGGGCACGGATCAGTACAACAAGCAAGATGCCAAGCGCGCCAAGGAAATGGCTGAAAAGGCCGGTTACAAGGGCGAGCCTATTCGTTTGCTGACCAGCCGCAATTTTGAGTTTCATCACACCATGATGCAGGTCATGGCCGAGCAGTTGCGCGCCGCTGGATTCAAGCCCGAGATGCAGGTGGTTGACTGGGCAACGCTGGTACAGCGCCGCGGCGACTCCAAGGTCTGGGACATTTACATGACCCACTCGGGCCAGTTCCCCGAGCCCATGCTCTCGCCCCCGCAATTGGGTGATGGCGCACCTGGCTGGTGGGACACGCCCGCCAAAGCCAAGGTTCTGGGCGAATTCAACCGCCAGAGCGATCCGGCCAAGCGCGCAGCCCTGTGGGCCGCCGTGCAGCAAACCGTGTACACCGAAGTGCCCTACATCAATGTGGGCAAGTTCAGCAGCCTGGCGGCGCGCTCCTCCAGGCTCGAGGGCTACACACCGGCCACCTGGCCCTTCTTCTGGAACACGGGTCTGAACAAATAAGCCGGCCGGCCCCAGTGGTCTTATCCATGTCCTGGGTCACACTGGGACGCACCTTGCTGGGCCGATCGCTCGGCATGTTGGCGGTGCTGTCCCTGGTTTCTGTGTTGGTGTTCCTGCTCACGCGCCTGGCCGCCGGCGACCCGATTGCGGTCTTGCTCGGTGACCAGGCCTCTTTGCAGGACATCGCGCAGGCCCGCCAGCGCTACGGGCTCGATGAGCCTTTGCTGACCCAATTTTTCTTGTGGCTGGGCCAGGTGCTGCAGGGCAATCTGGGGCAATCCATCTTCCTGCAAATGCCGGTGACGCAGGTGCTGCTCGACCGCGTCGAGCCAACAGCATGGCTTGCCCTCCTGGCCGTTGGCCTGGCCATGCTGATCGGCGTGCCCTGCGGCATTGCGTCGGCGCTGTGGCGCGGCCGCTGGATAGACCAGATCGTCAGCACCTTGGCCATGCTCGGAGCGAGCATGCCCAGTTTCTGGATGGGGCTGCTGGCGATTCAGTTGCTGGCCGTCGGTGCGGGCTTGTTTCCGGTGTCTGGCTACGGCGATCCGGGTGCCAGCTGGATCACCCGCGTACACCACCTCATCCTGCCTGCGCTGGTCCTGGGCACGCTCAACTCGGCGCTGATCATCCGCTTTACCCGGGCCTCCATGCTTGACATCTTGGGCGAAGACTACATCCGCACGGCGCGCTCCAAGGGCTTGCCTGAAAGCACGGTGGTCTTGAAACACGCGCTGAGAAATGCCCTGGTGCCCATCTTGACGGTGCTGGGCCTGACGCTGGCCCTGATGATCGGTGGCGCCGTGGTGACCGAGACCGTTTTCAACCTGCCGGGGCTGGGCAATCTGGTCGTGCGCGCGGTGCTGCGCCGTGACTATCCGGTGATTCAGGGCGCATTGCTGGTCATTGCCGGGGTCTACGTCATCATCAACTTTGTCATCGACGTGCTTTACGTCTTTGTTGACCCGCGGGTGCGTCATGGCTGATTGGCAAGCCGCCTTCAAGACGCTGACCGCCCGCCGTGTGGTGTTGCTCGCCATGGTGGTGCTGGCGCTGATGCTGCTGCTTACAGTCGTGGGTCAGTGGGTCTTTGCGCACGACCCCATGGCCATGAAAGTCAGTCAGCGCCTGCGCGCACCGAGCTGGAGCCACTGGAGCGGCACCGACGAATTGGGCCGTGACATCACCAGCCGCATCTTCTACGGGGCTCGCTACTCGCTGGGAATAGGCGCCGCCACCGCGCTGCTGTCGGTTGTTTTCGGTTCGATTTTGGGGCTGCTGGCCGGATTTTTCAGGCGGCTCGATGCCGCTTTGATGCGCTGCGTCGATGCCATGATGGCCTTTCCCGACATCTTGCTGGGCATCGCTCTGGTCTCCATTTTGGGGGCCAGTCCAGTCAACGTGGTACTGGCCCTGACCATTGTCTACACACCCCGCGTGGCCCGCGTGGTGAGGGCATCGACCCTGGTGATCCGTGAGTTGCCTTATGTCGAAGCAGCGCGGGCCGTGGGCGTGAGCACGCCGCGTTTGCTGGTGGTGCACATCCTGCCCAACCTGATGTCGCCCATCCTGGTTCAACTGAGTTTCATCTTTGCTTACGCTTTGTTGGCGGAGGCGGGACTGTCCTTTCTGGGCGTGGGGGTCGGCGCAGAAATTCCCACCTGGGGCACCATGGTGGCGGCCAGCGCCCAGCATGCAGACCGCGCCGTCTGGACGCTTTTCTTTCCGGGCGTTGCCATCATGATCACCGCCCTGTCCTTGCAGGTTTTGGGAGACGGTGTACGCGACCTGCTCGACCCCAGACTCAAAGGGGCCATATGAACGCGACCCAGCCCCGCTTGCAGGTGCGCGACTTGCAGATCCGCTTGCTTCAAGGCCATGGCGCGCTGCCACTGGTGCGCGGCGTCAGCTTTGATCTGCATGACGGGAAAACCCTGGCCCTGGTTGGAGAGTCTGGCAGCGGCAAGTCGCTGACCGCCCTGAGCCTGATGCGTCTGCTCGCGCGCAATGCCCGCTGGGAATGCAGCGGGCAGGCGCTGCTGAGCGACGACGATGGAAAGACCCTGGACCTGCTGCAGATCAGCGACGAGCACATGCGCCAGCTGCGCGGCGAGCGCATCGGCATGATTTTCCAGGAGCCCATGACCTGCCTGAATCCGGTTCTGCCCGTGGGCGAGCAGATCGCCGAATCGGTGCGCCTGCATCGGCGACTCGATCACCGCAGCGCCCGTATGCAGGCGCTCAGAGCGCTCGAGCAGGTTGAAATCCCGTCGGCCCGCCAGCGCCTGGACGAGTACCCACACCAGCTCTCAGGCGGCATGCGACAGCGCGTCATGATTGCGATGGCCATGGTCTGCGAACCCCAAATTCTGATTGCGGACGAGCCCACCACAGCACTGGACGTGACCATACAGGCGCAAATACTGAACCTGATGTCACGCCTGCAAGAGCAGACCGGCATGAGCATGCTTTTCATCACCCACAATTTGGGCGTCGTGGCCCATCATGCCGAGCGCGTGGCCGTGATGTATGCCGGACAGGTGGTCGAACGCGCCGACGTGCATGATTTGTTCGCGCAGCCTTCCCACCCCTATACACAAGGCCTGCTGGCCTGCTTGCCTGGCAGAGCGAGGCAGCAGGCCAGGCAGACGGGGCGCACCGTGCCCTTGCAGGACATTGGCGGACAGGCGCCCGCCATGGACGCGCTGGGACCCGGTTGCAGCTTTGCCCCGCGATGCAGTGCCTGCATGCCGGTTTGTCTGAGCCAGGCGCCGGCCTGGCGCGCAAGCGCCGCCCACCAGCGCATGTGCCATCTCGAGGGGCAGCCATGAGCCCGATGGTCAGTGTCAAGGACCTTGCAGTTGAATTTGGCCGGGGCGCAAAGCGCGTTCGCGCAGTGCGTGGCGTGAGTTTTGACATCGCACCCGGAGAGGCGCTGGGCCTGGTCGGCGAATCCGGTTCGGGCAAGAGCACGATCGGGCGGGCTTTGATCCAGTTGATCGAAGCGAGCGCAGGATCTGTGCAATTTGAGAACCAGGAGCTCATGGGCCTGAGCCCGTCTCGCATGCGGCCCTTGCGCAGACACATGCAGATGGTGTTTCAAGACCCGAGCCTGAACCCCCGTCAACGCGTCGGCGACATGCTCGCTGAGGTGCTCACCACCCACCAGCTGCACATGGGGGCTTCGCGCGCAGGCCGGGTGGTGCAGCTGCTGGAGATGGTGGGCCTGAAGGCCGAACATGCGAGCCGATACGCCCATGAGTTTTCCGGGGGTCAGAAGCAGCGCCTGGGCATTGCGCGCGCGCTGGCGGCCGAGCCAAGGTTCATCGTTGCCGATGAACCGCTGTCGGCGCTGGACATGTCGATTCAGGCGCAGATCGTCAACCTTCTGATCGATCTGAGGCAGCGCCTTGGACTCACGCTCTTGTTCATCTCGCACGATCTGGACGTGGTCCAATATCTGTGCGAACGGGTGGTTGTGCTCTACCTGGGTCGGGTCATGGAGATCGCGCCCACCGAGGCCTTGTTCGACTCACCAGCACACCCCTACACCCAGGCCCTGCTGGCTGCCGCACCTATCCCCGATCCAAGCCAGCCCGCCCCTTCTGTCCATTTGCAGGGTGATCCCCCGAGCCCACTGAATCCGCCCTCGGGCTGCGTCTTTCGCACCCGCTGCCCGCATGCCGTGGCCGCCTGCGCTGAGCAGGTTCCCGACCTTGTTCCTGCAGCTGGCGGTCGATGGGTGGCCTGCCTGCGCCACCACGAGCACCCCATGGAAAAACCACCATGTCACCCGAACTCTATGCCCGTCAATTGGCGGCCGGGGCTTGGGGCATCAGCTTTGCCACGGTCTTTCAAGCCAGCGTCGGGGCGCGACACGGTGTGCGCCGGATCATCATCGCCAACCAGATCATGCAGGCGGTCGACTTGGACAGCCTGGCGAAATTGCTGCAAGACCATGCGGGTTTGCAGGTGTATTTTCTGGTGGACTCCGTGGCACAACTGAGCATGATCGAAGCGTGGCGGCAAGCTCGTCAGGCCGACTGCGTTTTTTCGGTCCTGCTCGAGCTGGGGATCGCGGGCAAACGCACCGGATGCCGGGATCATGCGCAAGCCCTTGAACTGGCGCGCGCGCTGCGGCGCAGCCCGGCCACTCGCCTGACCGGCGTTGAATGCTACGAGGGGGCTTTGGCCACCTGCAACCACGAAGCCGACCGACAGAGCGTGACTGCCTTGATGAACCGGGTGCAACAGCTGGCCCAGGTCTGCGAAGCTGAGGGACTTTTCGAGAGCGAGGAAATTTTGCTCAGCGCTGGTGGCTCTTCGATTTTCGACCTGGTGGCTCAACATCTGCGGCCCCATCTACAGCACCCGGTACGTGGCATCTTGCGTTCGGGCTGCTACCTCACGCACGACCATGTTCACTACCGCAAGCACATGCAGTGTGTCGAGCACAGGCTCAATTTGCGCGAATCGCTTCGACCCGCCCTGGAAGTGATCTGCAGCGTGCAGTCTTGCCCCGAGCCGGGCCTGGCGATCCTGAACATGGGCAAGCGCGACGTGTCATATGACCTGGACCTGCCGGTGGCACAGTGGCACGCCCGCATCGGAGACAGCCGGACCCAGGTGGCGCCCGGGCACTGGCAGATTACGGCACTCAATGACCAACACGCCTACTTGCACTTTGATCCCCAGTCAAAGCCCACCGAACAGCCCCATGTGGGGCAAATCATCGGCTGCGGAATCTCTCACCCGTGCACCACATTCGACAAGTGGCGCTGGATGCCGGTGGTCAACGAGAACTACCGCGTGATCGATGGCGTGTCCATTCATTTTTGATCGCGTCTAGCAGGCATGAACTCCAAAACGTCACTGCTTCAAAGGCTGCGCGATGCGGCCCCCGCGCTGCCGCGCGCGCAGCAGCAGGTCATTGCCGTATTGCTCAGCGACCCGCAGCGCGCCCTGTCCTTGAGTGTGAACGCCCTGGCAGCCCAGGCTGAAGTGTCCATGCCCACCATCATGCGCACGGCCAGGCAGTTTGGCTTTGAAGGCGTGCGGCAGTTCAAACTTGCCCTGGCGCAGGACCTGGCGCGGGCCACACCGGTTCATCGTTCGGTGAACATGGAAGACAGCACCACCGATATCGTGCAAAAAATTCTTGGAGGAGCAGCGGCCTCCATCACAGGACTGCAAGAGCAATTGCAAGCGCCCATCCTGCAGCGGGCCGCACAGTTGCTCGCCAGCGCGCAGCGGATCGACTGCTATTCGGTGGGCGCCACATCGGCCTTCATGGCCAGCGACCTGCAAGGCCGGCTGTTTCGTCTCGGCCGCAACGCCCACGCCTTCCATGACGCTCATCTGCAACTCATTTCAGCGGCCACGCTGGGGCCCGGCAACGTGGCAGTGGCCATTTCGCATGTCGGGCGCATGCCTTTCATGCTGGAGGCGGTGCGCTTTGCCCAATCCCAGGGCGCTACCGTGATTGGCATCACGCAGCCCGGCACGGCACTGGCCGATCTGGCCGATGTCACGATCGAGGTCAGCGTGCCCCCCGATGCCGTGATGCGGGTCGGAATCGAGGCCTACATCGCCCACCTGCTGGTCATCGAATTGCTCATGGTGCTGGTGCTCAAGGCACTGGGGCCACAAGCGGCACAAAGGCTGTCCCAGTTTCGCTCGGTTTTGCAAGCCCACGGACAGGACAGCGAACAGCATCCGGCCGTTGAGTGGGCCTGGTCGTCGGTGGAAAGGCATTCTCAATCATGACACGTACCCTCGTGCGGCGAGCCCAGGTGATCGACGGCACTGGCGCTGCAGCCTACGTCGCAGATGTGCTGATTCAGGGCGATCGCATCGCCCGCATCGGCACCGCATTGGAGGCCATGGCCGATGATGTGGTTGACGGCCAGGGCCTGAGCCTGGCCCCTGGCTTCATTGATGTCCACACCCACGACGACGCACAGGTTCTGCGCGACCCGACCATGCTGGCCAAGCTGTCGCAAGGCGTCACCAGCGTGATCACGGGCAACTGCGGCCTGTCTTTGGTGCCCCTGGTGACCTCCTCGCCCGACTCACCGCTGGACCTGCTGCACACCACAGAGTTTCGATTTCCACAACTCGACGATTACGCACAAGCTCTGGCCAGGAAGCCCGCCGCGGTCAACGTGGGCGCTCTGATCGGGCACACCACGTTGCGGATGTGCACCATGAGTGATCTGAACCGCCCGGCCGACCCCAACGAGATCCAGGCCATGGCCGGGATGCTCGATGCAGCGCTCGAACAAGGTGCATTGGGTCTGTCATCCGGTCTGTTCTATCAGCAAGCCTACGCAGCGAACATGGCCGAAATGCAGGCGCTGGTGCGGGTGGTCGCCCGGCACTCGGGCATCTATGTCACGCACATACGCACCGAGATGGACGCCATCCTGCAAGCCATGGAAGAAGCGGCCGACACGGCCCAAGCCGGGCCGGTCACCTGGATCCTGTCTCACCACAAATGCGCTGGCCCGCGCAATTGGGGACGCACCATCGAGACTCTGGCCCTGCTTGAGCGCCTGAGCCAGCGCCAGAAGGTGGGTATGGACGTCTATCCCTACTCTGCCGGATCGACCTTGCTGCGAGAGGATCTGGTCGATGGCGTGATCGACATCCTGATCACCCGCAGCGATCCCCACCCAGAAATGGCCGGTCGCTACCTGCGCGATATTGCGAACCAGTGGGGTGTCGATCAACTGCAAGCCTGCCGACGCCTGATGCCCGGCGGCGCCTGCTACTTCCAGATGCGGGAAGACGATGTGCGCCGGGTGATCTCACACCCCTTGAGCATGATCGGCTCCGATGGCTTGCCGCACGACGAGCGCCCCCATCCCAGACTGTGGGGCGCTTTCGCCCGGGTTCTGTCGCATTACTGCCGACAAGAGCAGCTGCTGACCCTGCCGCAGGCCATACACAAGATGACCGGGCTCAGTGCAGAGCGCTTTGGCCTGACCGACCGCGGCATCGTGCGCGAGGGGGCTTTTGCCGACCTGGTGTTGTTCGATGCGAACCGGGTTGCCGACAAGGCCAGCTACGACAGCCCGCGTCAGATGTGCGAAGGCATTGAACGGGTCATGGTCAACGGCCAGTGGGC
>JAJTGH010000194.1:2570-6539 GCA_021299555.1 Comamonadaceae bacterium | reverse complement strand
AGCAAAACCCAAGGCCAAACCAAAGCAACCAAGTCCGCAGAAAAAATCGAGCAGTCCAAGTCCCAAAAAGGGTGACGGCAAGCCCTGAAGCGAAAAGCAAGCCCCAACCCAGACGCCAATTCTTTCAAGCCTTGAATCGGTCCTTGGCCCTGCGAGCAAACTCATTGGTGTAGCTGCGGCCGGTCAAAATCCGCTCGACCCTCAGTGAGGAGTCCATGGCCGACAAGGCGCGCAGGGCGGCTTGCGCACCGTCGGCTGGCATCAGACCATCGGGAGAAATGGACTCGCGGGATTTCAAGAAAGAGGCCAGATACAAGGCGCGATCGCCCTGGAAATAGTGCTCGGGAACCGTCTTGATCAAGTCACTCGGCCCTGCTGTCTGCAGCCACTTGAGCGCATGAACGATCGCATTGGACAGCGCCTGACAAGTGCCAGGATTTTTTTGCAGGAAATCCACCGGCGCATGCAAACACGCCGATGGCATCAGGCCCCCAAACAGATCAACGGTCCCCTTGAGCATGCGTGTGTCGCCCATGATCCTGACTTCACCCTTTTGCTCGAGCATGGTCATGACGGGATCGAAATGGCTGAGCGCGTCCACCACCCCAGATCGAATGGCCGTGACGGCCTGATTGGAAGCGCCCAACTCGACCAGGCTGACGTCCTCAACCCGAAGTCCGACGCGCGCCAGCAATTGCATGACGACCATGGCATCGACCGATCCGAACTGCGCCAGGCCGATGCGTTTGCCCTTCAGGTCAGCCAGAGACTTCAAGCCGCTTGGATTGCGCATGGACACGCCGAAAGCCACTTGTGGCGTTCGGGTCTGAATCACGAAGGCCTGCTGCAGAGGCAAGCCACGGGCCTGCAGCACCAGCGTGTGTTCATAGGAGCCGGCACAAACATCATGGCCACCCTCGAGCATCGACTGAATCGCGCGCGCGGGAGTACCGACATCGTTGATGTCAACGACCAAGCCCTCGTGGCGAAAATAGCCCAATTGCTCGGCAACGGTCAAGGGCAGGTGATGAAAAGCCATCTTGCCACCCACCACCAGGCTGACCTTGTTTCTGTCGGACCGCGGCACAGCAGACCAAGCCGGCGCGGCCGCTGCAGCGGCCGCCATGGTGGCCACAGCGAGCATGGCGCGACGACGGGACTTGGACAACGAATACACGGCGCAGGGCAAGTGCGGTTGAGAGGCGACCAGCATAAAACGCCGCCGCCGCATGCGCATCGGGGTGATCCCGTGCGGGTTTTCACCCAAACGCGCAATCACCCATGGCCCTGACCGTATCCAGCTTTAGCGAAAGCCGATCAGCAAAATGGCCACGTTGACCGCAAAAGCAAGGCTCCAGACCACGCTGCGCACAGCCGCCTTGTCTGCGATGTAGCAATAAATATACGCAACGCGCAGGCCCACAAAAGCCACGGCCAGCAGGTCCAGGCTGAGCACCGGCGCTTGCAGGTACTGGGCGGACAGCACGGCCACAAAGAAAAAGGGCAAAGCCTCGAAGCTGTTGATCTGCGCATTGTTGGCACGAGCGCGCCAATCGCTCTGTCGGGCCATCCAGGCGCGGGGGTCATGGTTGTCATAGCCCCCCTCCCGACGCGGCTTGCCAAGCTGGCCCGACTTGGCGATGCCAGCACAAACAATGGGCAGCAGTGCAGCAAACAGGATGCACCAGTGGGCCAGTGTGAAAGAGGGTGTCATTCGGTCGCCTTGTCTGATCAATCAACGCCGGTCGAGCAGCGCATGCGCTATGGTACCGAGGTCGACGTACTCGAGTTCACTGCCCACGGGAACCCCGCGCGCCAGCCGGGTGACCTGCACACCTCGGCTTTTAAGTCCCTGGGCAATGACATGCGCCGTGGCCTCGCCTTCGGCTGTGAAATTGGTGGCCAGGATGACCTCTCGCACCCCCTGCGGCAACGCCTGCCCGCTTGCGTCGCGTGGGGCAACCCGATCAAACAGGCTTTGCAGACCTATTTCCTGCGGTCCGATGCCGTCAAGCGGACTGAGCTTGCCCATGAGCACGAAATACACGCCGCGGTAGGCCCCGGTGCGCTCCATGGCCGCCTGATCGGCTGGCGTTTCCACCACGCACAATTTCGTGCGGTCACGCTGCGGATCGAGACAGGTTGAGCAGACGCTTTGCTCCGTCAAGGTGTTGCACAGACTGCAGTGTTTGACATGCTCGGCCGCCTCTTGCAGCGCCCTGGCCAACTGCAATGCGCCCGCTCTGTCGTGCTGCAGCATGTGAAAAGCCATTCGGGCGGCAGATTTGGCGCCCACACCCGGCAGGCAGCGCAGGGCCTGCATCAAAGCCTCGAGCGACCTGCTTTCAGCCACGAAACCGCAGGGCAGCGCCAGCCATCAGAAGGGGAACTTCATGCCACCAGGCAAGCCCGGCATACCCGCCGAGAGCTTGCCCATCTTCTCCTGGCTGGTGTCCTCCGCCCGGCGCCAGGCCGCATTGAAAGCGGCCGCCACCAAGTCCTCAAGCATGTCCTTGTCTTCGGCCAGCAGCGACGGGGCGATTTCAACGCGCCTGACCTCATGCTTGCAAGTCATCGTGACTTTGACCAGTCCAGAGCCCGCCTCACCCGTCACCTCAATGTTGGCCAGCTCGTCCTGCGCCTTTTTAAGGTTGTCCTGCATGGCCTGGGCCTGTTTCATCAGGCCAGCGAGTTGTCCCTTGTTGAACATGTCGAAATTCCTTGCTTAGCGATGTGAGGGCAGGCCCATCGGGCCGCCCCCGGATCAATCATTGGTTCTCCATCATACGGTCTTGCCGCCGGTTGCCGACCACGGCTTGACACTGCCCGGCACCACGCGCGCGCCCCATTGCTCGACCATGCTTTGCACAAAAGCGTCGCTCTCTATGATCTGCTCAGCCTGGCGCTGCCGCTGAGCCTGAGCCCTGGCCATCCGGCGGGCCTGAGAGTTCTCCACGGGGCCGACCTCCACATGCAAGCGCTCGGGCGCCGATTCGCCCAGTGACCGCAAGGCCTGCAAAAGTTGGTCACAGGCGCCGGCATGCTGCAATGCCTGGTTTTCGACCCGCAAAATCCAGATCGCTGCGTCTTGCCGCACCAACTCCGATTGCAATGCGAGTTCCCGAGCCAGAGCCGCAACGCGCTCGCCCGCCAGCAGCCTTTGTACCTTGTCCGACCACATCTGGACCAGCCGCGCATTGGTCTGTGCCGGGGCGAGGGACTCGGGGGATGCATCAGGATCTGGTGTAAGAATCTCTTTGGCCTCAGGCTCAGCAGCGGGCACTGGCTGCGCAGGGCTGAGTACCGGCGCCGATCCCGAGGGGGACACCCGCGCAAGCAACTGGTGGGCGGCGCCGGGTTTGAGCTGATCGGCCGATGGGTCAGCCGCCGCCGGCGGACCGGCCCGCGCTGGCCGCAGCGGTTCAGGCTGGGGCTTTTTTGGGTGCGCGACGGCTCCCCCTTGCGCGGCTGGGGCAGGCTGCTTGAAGGGCAGCAGACGCAGCAAGACCATGGTCAATGCGGCGTACTCGTCAGGGGCCAAGCCCAGCTCTCCTCGGCCATGCAGACACAGGCTGTAGAGCAGCTGGGTTTCGTCGGCCGCAAGGGCTCGAGCCAGTGCGGCGATCTGGCCCAGATCGGGATCCTGGTCATCGAATTCGGGCACTGCCTGCAGCACAGCCATGCGCTGCAACACCATGCTCATTTCTTCCAAAGTCGAAGCTGCGCTGAGTCCTTCCTGTCGCAAGACATCGGACAACTCCACCACGCGCCGCCCGTCGCCATCGGCCAACGCCTGGATCAGCTGATAGACGTGGGCACGCTCAACGCTGCCGAGCATCTGCCTGACACCGGCTTCTTGCAAACGGCCCGATCCAAACGCAATGGCTTGATCGGTGAGCGGCAGTGCATCACGCATGGACCCGCGCGCGGCTCGGGCCAACAAGCGCAAAGCCGGCGCATCCGCATCGA
>JAJTGH010000194.1:0-2555 GCA_021299555.1 Comamonadaceae bacterium | reverse complement strand
CTTTTGCGGATCCGTGGTGGCCAGCACAAACTTGAGATAGCCCGGTGGCTCCTCCAGGGTCTTGAGCATGGCGTTGAACGCCGTGTTGGTGAGCATGTGCACTTCGTCGATCATGAACACCTTGAAGCGGCCCACCACCGGCTTGTAAACCGCCTGTTCGAGCAACTGCGCGATCTCGTCCACACCCCGGTTGGAAGCTGCGTCAAGTTCGGTGTAGTCGACAAAACGGCCAGCATCAATGTCGTTGCAGGCCTGACAGACACCGCAGGGCTCGGCAGTGATGCCCCCTTGCCCGTCGGGACCCAGGCAATTGAGCGATTTGGCCAAAATTCGCGACACCGTCGTCTTGCCCACGCCCCGTGTGCCTGTGAACAAATAGGCGTGGTGCAATCGTTGGGTTTGCAGCGCATTGCCCAAAGCTTGAACCACGTGGGGCTGACCGACCATTTCCGAGAAATTTTTGGGTCGGTATTTACGGGCCAAAACGAGATAGGACATCATTCCATTCTAAGGCTCGGGGGCCTGGGCCGAGCCTTGCGACCGACCGCAAAACATCCAAAAAATCCCCCTCTCCTGCGGCCGCTGAGCCAGGTGGCCCCGTACAATGGGTTGTGACGGGCCTTCCCGCATGGCAAAGCAGCCAACCGGGTCAGGTGGGGAACCAAGCAGCCCTAACTGTGGCGTCAGTGCCGGGGTCAGGCTCGTCACCCCTTTGCGGCCGATGGCAATGCACGCCAAGCAGCCAGCGCATGCTGCCCGGCCCAGGCGCCACTGGCCAAACAGCCGGTCAGCAGGTAACCCCCTGTGGGGGCCTCCCAGTCGAGCATCTCGCCCGCGCAAAAAACTCCCTGGTGCAAAGGCTGGGCTGCGAGCAGTCGCAGCGTCTGATTGACGCCCGCGCCCAGGCACACGCCGCCGGCGGTGCTGATGGCCTCATCCATGGGCCGAGGCGCGATCAGGCGCAGTGGCAGGGCCTTGATCGAACGCGCCAAGTGGTTCGCATCGCTCCACTGCGCCCGATCAAGCAGTTCATGCAACAAGGCCGACTTGATGCCATCGAGGCGCAAGCGGCTTTTGAGGTGTGAGGTCAAGCGATCGATCGGGCAGTAAATCGAGCGCAAATGTGGCGCTGCCGCAGCGCGAAATCTCGTCACGCAAAAGCGCCGATGCGGCGTAGATCAGGCTGCCCTCAACGCCGGTCTCGGTGGCAACGAATTCGCCCTTTCGGTCAAAGCGTTGACCTTTGGCGTCCGTGAAAGAAATCGCCACCGACTTGAAGGGCTGGCCCGCATGGTGCTTGCGAAAATAATCGGACCATCCCTTGCCCTGAGCACCCGCCACGTCAAAGCCGCAATTGGCCGGCTGCAAAGGCGCAAGGCAGACGCCCAGGGGCGCCAGAAGATCCATCCAGCGGCCATCTGAGCCCAGTCGGGCCCAGCTTGCACCCCCCAAAGCCAGCACCACCACCCGGGCGCCGGCCGACTGGGAACCAGCGGGAGTATCAAAGATCAGTTGGCCATCTGCGTCCCACCCCTGCCAGCGGTGGCGCATGGAAAACTGGACGCCTGCACGCCGCAAGACCTGCAGCCATGCACGCAAGAGAGGCGCTGCCTTCATGTCACGCGGGAAAATCCGTCCAGACGAACCGACAAAAGTTTCTATGCCCAGGGACTGCGCCCAGCGCGTGACGTCTTGCTGGCCAAACTCGCGCAGCCACCGACCGATCGCCTCTGCTTGCGGGCCATATCGGGCCACGAATTGAGCGGCCGGCTCACTGTGCGTCAAATTCAGACCACCGCGACCGGCCAGCAAAAACTTGCGCCCCACAGATGCCATGGCGTCATAGACACGCACCGGGGCGCCGCCAGCGGCCAAGACCTGGGCGGCCATGAGGCCGGCTGGGCCTCCCCCGATGACAGCCACCGGCTCAGGCAAGTCGAGCGCCTGGCTATCCATCATGACGCAGGAGCAATTTCGCGCACCTGCCCCTGAGCCGTCAAAAACGCAGCACGCACCCTCTGGCCCGGATGCAGCGCGCGCACAGCCTGGGCATAGTCGCTCAGTTGCTGAACCATTGCGTCTTGCACCTGGGGCTGCGCGTGCGACTTGAAATCAAGCACCCACCATGTGCCGTCACGGTGCTGAACCAGTCTATCGAGCCTAAGCAATCGCCCCTGGTGGATGAGCTCGACCTCACTGCCCTGCCAAACGATCTCTGTGCTGCTCCAGATCCAGGCGCCCTGGCCCTGCAAAATTCGCTGGGCCGCCTCGCCAGCTTCGCGTCTCTGGTCTGGATCGAGGCGAAACTCGCGGGCCGCCAGACCCAGATGTTCAGGGCTCGCCGCGCCCCATTCGAGCAAGCGATGCATGGCCAGGCCTATGCGCGCCAGGGGGGTGGGCGCCTCAGGTCTCTGGCCGGCCTCGGGCCTTGAGTCGACCCGAACCCACTCGGGAAGAGACGGCAACAAGACCCGGGCAGGCGTCGCCCGATCCTGTGCGGTGGCTGCGCCAGGGCTCGCGGGCCCGACCCCCTCCAGGGCCAGCGTCCACGGATC
>JAJTGH010000193.1 GCA_021299555.1 Comamonadaceae bacterium | reverse complement strand
ATGGCATTCTTTTTAGAAACTCTGCTTGGTGGCCTGATGGCCGGCATGCTGTACTCATTGGTAGCGCTCGGCTTTGTGTTGATTTACAAAGCTTCAGGAGTCTTCAACTTCGCGCAGGGCGCGATGGTGTTGTTTGCAGCCCTGGCCATGGCAAGGTTTGCCGAATGGATACCCCTATGGACCGGCCTCAACAACCCGGTACTCAGCACCCTGGGTGCATTTGTCATTGCCGGATTGCTGATGTTTGTTGTGGCCTGGCTCATCGAACGCCTGGCGCTTCGCCATCTGGTCAACCAAGAGGGCACCACACTGCTCATGGCGACCCTGGGCATCAGCTATTTTCTAGACGGCATCGGACAGACCATCTTTGGCAGCGACATCTACAAGATCGACATCGGCATGCCCAAAGAGCCCATCATGGCTTTTGAGCAAGTCTTTGAAGGCGGCATCCTGATCAACAAAGAAGATCTCTACGCCGCGCTGATCGCAGCCATATTGGTGGCTGCGCTGAGTATTTTCTTTCAAAAGACGGCTACCGGACGCGCTCTGCGCGCGGTCGCAGACGACCATCAGGCGGCGCAAAGCATCGGTATTCCACTCAACCGCATCTGGGTCATCGTCTGGTGTGTAGCCGGCGTGGTGGCATTGGTCGCCGGCATGATCTGGGGTAGCAAGCTGGGCGTGCAGTTCTCGCTCACCACCGTGGCTTTGCGCGCCTTGCCGGTGGTTATCCTGGGCGGGCTGACGTCTGTACCCGGTGCCATCATTGGGGGTTTGATCATCGGTGTTGGCGAAAAACTCTCTGAGGTTTTTTTAGGCCCCTATGTGGGTGGCGGTATCGAAATCTGGTTCGCCTATGTGCTGGCCCTCCTGTTCCTGCTGGTGCGCCCACAGGGCTTGTTTGGCGAGAAGATCATCGACCGCGTTTAAGGGCTCTTCTATGTTTTACAGAGAAAACGGTCAGTTCAAAACCAGCTACCGCGCTGACCAGCAGATTTTCCCGATTGCGAAGGACCGCTGCGCTGTGCTGATGCTGCTTGTGGCCGCCTTCGCGCTGGTACCTTTGCTCAGCAGCGACTATATGTTTCGCGCCATTTTGATCCCCTTTCTGATCATGTCCCTGGCCGCCTTGGGGGTGAACATTCTGGTGGCTTTGGCATTTTGTTTGGTCTGCCAAGTCTGCGCGTCAAAGGCTTGTACCTGGCGGTGGCCACACTGGCCGCCCAATTCTTCAGCGACTGGATGTTCCTGCGCATCAAGTGGTTTACCAACGACTCTCCGTCCGGCTCTGTGTCGGTGTCGGGCTTGCAGTTCATGGGCTTTCCCATAGAAACGCCTTATTCAAAATACCTGTTGTGCCTGTCGATTCTGGTGGTGCTGGGCCTGCTGGCGAAAAACCTGGTGCGCTCGGCCATAGGCCGCGAATGGATGGCAATCCGTGACATGGACGTCGCTGCTGCCGTGATCGGCATCCGGCCGATGTACGCCAAGCTGACGGCCTTCGCGGTGAGCTCCTTCATCATTGGCGTGGCCGGCGCGCTGTGGGGTTTTGTCTACCTGGGCTCCTGGGAGCCGGCGGCCTTTTCGGTGGAGATGTCCTTTCGGCTGCTCTTCATGGTCATCATCGGCGGCATGGGCTCCATCATGGGCGCATTTTTCGGCGCCGCCTTTATCGTGTTGCTGCCTATTGCACTGAACCAGTTCCTTCCGCTGGTGGGCGCGCTGTTCGGCATTGAAGTCTCAACTTCGGGCATCTCGCACGCCGAGCTGATTATTTTTGGCGCGCTGATTGTCTGGTTCCTGATTGTTGAGCCGCACGGGCTGGCCAAGCTGTGGAGCACCACCAAGCAAAAACTCAGGCTTTGGCCTTTTCCCCATTGATCACATGTCCAGTTGTTTTTCCCTTGTTTTTTCGTTAACTAAGGCACTCAAGTGCCATACATCCAGGAGACTCGCATGAAACCAAAAATCCTTTCCCTTGCAGCACTTGTTACGCTGGCTGCACTGACCTCGGTGGCCACGGCGCAGACCAAGCCCGCAGCCGCCAAGGCAGAGGCCAAACTGCAATTCTTTCCCGGCCTGCCGTACCGCACCGGCCCTTTTGCACCTAACGGTGTGCCATGGGCTAACGGCTATTCAGACTACCTCAAGCTGATCAATGCCAAGGGCGGCATCAACGGCGTGAAGATCATCTATGAAGAGTGCGAAACCGGCTATGACACCGCACGGGGTGTGGAGTGTTATGAGCGCCTGAAGGGCAAACACGGCGGTGCAACGGTGTTCCAGCCTCTTTCCACTGGCATCACGTTTGCTCTGACTGAAAAAGCACCCGGTGACAAAATTCCCTTGATCACTGCCGGCTATGGCCGCAGCGAAAGCCAGGACGGCACCGTTTTCAAATGGAACTTCCCATTGGCAGGCACCTATTGGCTGGCCGCTGACGTGCTGGTTCAAACGATTGGTAAAAAAGAAGGTGGCCTGGACAAACTCAAAGGCAAAAAAGTCACCCTGGTCTACCACGATTCGCCATATGGCAAAGAGCCTATTCCCCTGCTGCAAGAGCGCGCTGCCATGCATGGCTTCACGCTGCAATTGCTGCCAGTGACCTCGCCAGGTGTTGAGCAAAAAGCCACCTGGTTGCAGGTTCGTCAGGCTAGACCCGACTATGTTTTGTTGTGGGGCTGGGGTGTGATGAATTCGACCGCTTTGAAAGAAGCGCAAGCCACAGGTTACCCGCGCGAGAAGATGTACGGCGTGTGGTGGTCAGGCGCAGAGCCTGACGTCAAAGACGTCGGCGACGGCGCCAAAGGCTACAACGCGGTCACCATGCAGCACGGCGCTGAGCCGAACTCCAAGGTGGTCAAAGAGATTCTGGCCCTGGTACACGCCAAAGGTCAGGGCACAGGTCCGAAAGAAGAGGTCGGTCAGGTGCTGTACATGCGCGGCGCCATGAGTGCCATGCTGGCGGTTGAAGGCGTTCGCCAAGCGCAAGTGCGTTTTGGTAAAGGTAAGTGGATGAGCGGTGAGCAAGCGCGCTGGGGTTATGAGAACCTGACACTGGACCAAAAGAAACTTGACGATGCCGGTTTTGCCGGTGTGATGCGCCCGCTGAGCACCTCGTGCGTTGACCACATGGGCTCGAACTGGGCGCGTGTGCACACCTGGGATGGTGCCAAGTGGAACTTCACCTCTGACTGGTTACAGGCTGACGAGCAAATTCTCAAGCCACTGGTCAAGGCCACAGCTGCCAAGTACGCAGCCGACAAAAAACTGACACCGCGCACACCGGCGGACTGCCAGTCCTGATGCTGACGCAGTTACTGCGGCGAGCGCTGCAGTAACTGTCCAGCCCGCAGCCTTGCGTGCAGGGCTGCCGATTGGAAAAAGGCCTGAACTTATGGACGATTCAAAAATTGTGCTCAATGTCAATGGCATTGAGGTCATCTACAACCATGTGATTTTGGTGCTCAAGGGTGTTTCCCTGCAGGTGCCCGATGGCAAAATTGTGGCTATCTTGGGAGGCAACGGCGCGGGTAAAACCACCACCTTGCGCGCCGTCTCCAATTTGCTGCAAGGCGAGCGTGGTGCGGTTACCAAGGGCTCTATCGAGCTGCGCGGCGAGCGCATCGAAAACCTCACCCCCGCCGACCTGGTGCAGCGCGGCGTGGTTCAGGTGATGGAGGGGCGGCACTGCTTTGCTCATTTGACCATTGAGGAAAACCTGCTGACCGGCGGCTACACCCGCAAAAACAAGGCTGAAGTCGCAGCCAACCTCGAGAAGGTTTACGCCTACTTTCCGCGCTTGAAAACCCGCCGCACATCGCAGGCAGCCTATACCTCCGGTGGCGAGCAGCAGATGTGCGCCATCGGCCGCGCGCTGATGGCCAACCCCAACATGGTCTTGCTGGACGAGCCTTCCATGGGCCTGGCGCCGCAGATCGTGCAAGAAGTTTTCGAGATCGTCAAAGACCTCAACCAAAAAGAAAAAGTTACCTTTTTGCTGGCCGAGCAAAACACCAACATGGCGCTCAAATACGCTGACTACGGCTACATCATGGAGTCCGGCCGGGTGGTGATGGACGGCATTGCCAGCGACCTGGCCAGCAACGAGGACGTCAAGGAGTTCTACCTGGGTGTGGGTGGCGGCGAACGCAAGAGCTTCAAAGACGTTAAAAGCTACAAGCGGCGCAAGCGCTGGCTGGCCTGAGTCAATTCACTTATGAAACCCTCTTTTTTTGACGCACTCGAGCACCGGCCGCCGGCCGAGCGAGAGGCCGCTTTGCTGGCCGCTTTGCCGCTGCAAATTGCCAACGCCCAACAAAACAGCCGCGCGATGGCCGCAGTGCTGGCCGGCGTAGATGCAACCCAAGTGAACTCGCGCGCAGCGCTGGCCCGCCTGCCGGTCACACGCAAGCACGCCTTGCTAGAGCGCCAGCAAGCGGCACGCGCTGTTGGCGGCAGTGGCGACGTTTTCGGGGGCTTTAGTTCGCTGCGCTTTGGCGCGCACATGCCGCGTGTTTTTGCCAGCCCCGGCACCATTTATGAGCCCGAAGGCACGCGCAAAGACTACTGGCGCATGGCGCGCGCCATGTTTGCGGCCGGCTTTAGGCCCGGCCAGCTGATTCACAACAGCTTTAGCTATCACTTCGTGCCGGCCGGCTCCATGATGGAAACCGGCGCGCACGCCCTGGGTTGCACGGTGTTTGCCGGCGGCACCGGTCAAACCGAGCAGCAGGTTCAGGCCATGGCCGAACTGGCGCCGGCCGGCTACATAGGCACACCGAGTTTCTTGAAAATCATTGTCGAGAAAGCAGCCGACATGCAGGTCGCACTGCCCAGCCTGCAGCGCGCACTGGTGTCTGGCGAGGCCTTTCCCCCTTCGCTGCGTGACTGGCTGGCCGAACGCGGCATTGCCGGCTACCAGTGCTATGCCACTGCCGATCTGGGCCTGATCGCTTATGAGACCGAAGCGCGGCAGGGGCTGGTGCTGGACGAGGGCGTGCTCCTGGAGATCGTGCGGCCAGGCACTGGCGATCCAGTGCCTGAGGGAGAGGTCGGTGAGGTGGTGGTGACCACACTCAACCCCGATTACCCGCTGATCCGATTTGGCACTGGCGACTTGTCGGCCATCTTGCCCGGGACCTGTCCTAG
>JAJTGH010000192.1 GCA_021299555.1 Comamonadaceae bacterium | reverse complement strand
ATGGAGTTGGAAACGCCGACGGTTTACCACGAGGCCGCGTATGAGCAGGTGCTGGGCCTGAACGCATCGACGCGCATCACCCCGTCTGGCGGTGCCTTCGCGCAAAACCCGCTGTTTTGTACCGGGTTGGTGGGTGCGGCTGAAGCCGTTCTGCAGGTGGCCGGCCAGGCCGGAGCTGTGCAGGTGGCGGGCGCCCGCCGCGCCGCCGCCCACTCCTGCCACGGGTATGCCCAGCAGGGTAATGTTTTCATGATCTTCGAGAAGGTTGGGGGTGCCCATGACTGAACAAGTTGCGGTGCTGTCGACCTGGCAGTCCGAGTTCAAGCTGCGTCATCCGAGCATGACCTATGTCGAGCAGGCGCAGGAAGCTGCGGCCGGTTGCATGTCCAAGGTGGGCATGTGCCCGGATGACGTTGATGCCATCGTCTTTTCGCTTGCGCCCACTGCCTTCATGGGCGTGGCCGACGCCGACCGCTGGGCCATCGACCACATCTTCGGCGCCGGCAAGCCCATGCTGCGGGTGCATACCGGTGGCGCTACCGGCGGCTCAGTGGTGCAGGCGGCTCATGCCCTGGTGCGATCAGGCATGTACCGCACAGTGATGATCGTCGGGGCTGAGCGAATTTCGGAGACACCCGACGCGCAAAAGGTGCTCAACCAGATTTTTGATCCCTTTTACGAAAAGGACATGCCGTTGCAGACCATCACCGCGGTGGCGCTGATGGCCAACACCTATATGCGCCGGCACGGCATCACGCAGGAGGATGTGGCCCGCCTGGTGGTGCGCCAGCGGCGCAACGCACTGCTCAATCCGCACGCTCACCTGAAAGGCAATATCACGGTCGATGACGTCATGGCCTCACCCATGATCGCCTGGCCCTTCAAGCTGTTCGATGTCTGCCCGCGAGCGTCTGGGGGGGCGGCCATGATCGTTGGCAATATGGATGCCGCACGCCAATGGCAGACGCGGCCGGCTTTTATCACCGGTGTGGGCGCCGTCTCGGACTCCAACTGGATTGGCGACCGCATCGTGCCCTCGGCCGAGTACGACTTCATTGACTGGAAGCTGATGCGGGTGGCCGGCCGCGCCGCGTTCGAGCGTGCCGGCATCACTGACCCGATGCATCAGATCCAGGTCGCAGAGGTTTATGACGCTTTCAGCATCCAGGGTTTGACACAGCTCGAGCAGCTCGGCTTTTGTGCTTCGGGCACCGGCTTTTTGCTTGAAGGCGAGGGCGCCTGGGAGATGGAGGGCGGCCAGGTCGCGGTCTGTCCCTCTGGCGGCACTCTGTGTACGAACCCGATAGCGGTGGCCGGTCTGGTGCGTGCCATCGAGGCGGCCAACCAGGTAATGGGCACCGCCGGTGGCCATCAGGTCAAGGGTGTGCGTCACTCACTGGCCACCGCTGTCGGCGGTATTGCCCAATTTCTGACCTGCAGCGTTTTCAGCCACGAACCCTATGAGGCGAACTAATATGTCCAAGAACCTGACGCCCCAATCTGTGATCACCGAAGAGGTGACCCTGCGCTACGACTATGCTCTGGGCGAGGTCGCCGGTACCTTCATGGACGGTCTCAAGCAGCGCAAGATTTTGGCCACACGATGCTCCAAGTCTGGCATGGTGTACTTGCCGCCACGCGCCTTTTGCGAGCGCAGCTTTGAAAAATGCGACGGCTGGATCGAGGCCGGTCATGAAGGTGTGATCGAGGCCTCCACCGTGGTGTTACGCGGCTTTGAAGGCTCGCGCCCACCCCCGATTGCCGTGGCCTTTGTTCGGCTGGACGGTGTGCATTCGGCGATTGCGAACTATGTCGAAGGGCTAGACCTGTCGGATACTGAGCGCGCCATGGACCGGCTGGCGCCCGGTACCCGGGTGCGGGTGCAGTTTGTGCCAGAGCCGCAGGGCCGGGTGACCGACTTTTACTTCGTGCTCGCCGGGTAAACACCGATGAGCAGCGCCGCCGCTTGCGATCTGACCGGACAACGCGCCTGGGTCACCGGCGGCACCGCCGGCGTAGGCTTGGCCATTGCCCGCATCCTGCTGGTCGCCGGCGCGCAAGTGGTCGTCAGCGGCCGTGATGCGCAGCGCGGCCGCTGGGCCTTGCAACAGTTGGGAAGCGAGCGGGCCGAACTGGTGCTCGGCGATTCGAGCGATCCTGCCCAAGCCAGGTCCATGGTGGCGGAGCTGCAAAGCCGGCAGCCGCAGTTGGACATTTTGGTGGCCAGCGGTGGCGCGGCCGATGAAAAGCCAGGCCTGTTCCACGAGGTGGACGACGCGCATTTTGAACAGGTCTACCGTCACCAGTTTCTGAACCGGGTGCACCCAGTGCGGGCCGCGCTGCCCCTGCTTCGCGAGAACGGCGGCTGCGTGCTCTTGGTTGGCACCGATGCCGGCCGTCATGCCACCGTCGGCGAGGCCCTGCACGGCGGCCTGGGCGCAGCGACTATCATGCTCACCAAAACCCTGGCCCGTGAATTTTCCCGCTGGGGCATACGGGTCAACGGGCTGGCCCTGACCTTGACGGCTGGGACCCAGGCTTTCGAGGCGGCCATGACCCGTGGCGACAGGCTCACCGACCTTTACAAAAAAGCGATGGCCCGCTTTCCTCAGGGCAGACCGCCGCATGCCGACGAAGTGGCGCAGGCGGCGCTTTTTCTCGTCTCGCCGCAGTCCAGTCAGATCAGCGGCCAGACCCTGAGCGTCAACGGTGGGTTGTCCTTTGGGGGCTGGTGAGTGCCTGAGGGCGCTCAGGTGGTGTATTTGATGAAGGCGCGGCCCTGGCGGCGCTGGTCGGTCCAGCGCCGGGTCTTGAATTCAAAACGCGGCAGGCTGAGGTAAGGTGCTTCTGACACCTCCATTCGGATGTTGAGCTTTTGCTGAACTTCCTGGGCCACCGCACTCACCCGTTTGGCTTTTTGAGGCTCGCTCAGGCCCGCACCCGGTCGAAATTCCACCTGGACCTGCACCGTCTCGCGTCCCTGCGGGTCGATGAAGACCAGACCCGCATACTCCTCGATGCTCTCGTCGGCAAACACGATCTTGTCGACCGCGTCGGGCCAGAGGTTCTGGCCGCGGATCTTCATCATGTCGTCATAGCGTGCCACCGTGCCGGCCTCGATGCCCATCATCGGCCGGCCGCAGCTGCAGACGCTGGCCATGCGCTTGACCCGATCGCCGGTGCGAAAGCGAAAGATCGGAAATGCCTCGCGAAACAGGCTGGAGGCGACAAACTCACCTTCCTCGCCCGGCTCGACAGGCTCATTGGAGTCAGGTCTCAGGATTTCGCAGACCATGCGGTGCTCCATCGCATGCAGATGCCCGCGCTGGCCGTTTTGCAAAATCCCGCTCTCGCAGGAAAAGCACAAATTCAGGCCGCCCTGCATCAGGCCATACCACTCCGAGATATTGACTCCCCAGAACGCCATTGAACGTTCTGCCCAATCCACGGTATAGCTTTCGCCGGCAATGAAGATGACTTTTAGCTGGGGCAGGGCCTGTCGCGGCTGCAGGCCGCGGTCTTCAAAGATGGCCTGCATGCGGGTCAGGTAGGCCGGAGAGATGATGAAGGCATGCGGCTGGAACTGCAGCAGGTAGTCGGCTTTCTTTTCGGTGGGGTATGGCCCCATCTGGTGAAAGCGAGAGGCCATGCGTTCGGCCATTGGGAAGCTCGACAAGCCACCGGTCTGCATGCCCACCGCAAAGGTGTAGCAGATCGCATCGCCCAGTTGCAGGCCGGCCCAGTGCGCCTGGTACATCCAGGTCGATCCCATGGCCTCCACATCCAGCCGGGTCAAGGGGTGAACCTCCTGGCCCAGGCCGGTGGTGCCCGAGGTCATGTGCACCGACACCACCTGCGAGCCCGGCTGTGCCACCCGATCGCTCATCATCTGCTCCTGCGCCACGAGCAGGTCCTGCTTGGACTGAAACGGAATGACCTCGCGGAACTCGGCCATCGAGGACAGTGTGGCCGCCTCCTTGGGCCAGTTCTTGCGGTAAAACGGG
>JAJTGH010000026.1 GCA_021299555.1 Comamonadaceae bacterium | reverse complement strand
AGCT
Organism: Comamonadaceae bacterium; assembly: GCA_021299555.1. Taxonomy (GTDB): domain Bacteria; phylum Pseudomonadota; class Gammaproteobacteria; order Burkholderiales; family Burkholderiaceae_C; genus Polaromonas. The sequence continues at coordinate 20,905 of JAJTGH010000026.1, read as the reverse complement.
TTCAGTTCGGCGCAGTTTGCAGGCGCTGGTTCTATCCATTGAACTATGCCAGCCGGGATGGGGGGCCTAGGGCATTGCCGCTGGGTTAGGGCACTCCATCCGGTTCAAGGCGCCGCCTGATCTGTGGATCTGGCACGGCCAGACCCCCGCCTTCACCGTCAGACGTGGTGACACGCAATCTGTATGCCGCCGAGTTGGCGCAGCGCTGGGCGTTCTTGGCGGCAGCGCTCGCTCGCTTGCGGGCAGCGCGGGTGAAAGGTGCAGCCAGAGGGCGGGTTCAGGGGATTGGGTACTTCGCCTTGCACCGGGGTGCGGGCGCGGCCGGTCTGGTGCATCTTGGGAATGGCATCGAGCAGCATCCGGGTGTAGGGGTGCTGCGGCTGTGAAAACAGGGTGTGTTTGTCGGCCAGTTCGACCAGGCGGCCCAGGTACATCACGCCCACCCGGTCACTGACGTGGCGAACGACCGCCAGGTTGTGCGAAATGAACAGGTAGGTCAGGCCGCGCTGGCGCTGCAGGTCCTTCATGATGTTGAGCACCTGGGCCTGCACGCTGACATCGAGCGCCGAGGTGGGTTCGTCACAAACCAAAAATTCAGGGGCCGTGGCCAAGGCGCGGGCAATCGATATGCGCTGGCGCTGCCCGCCCGAAAACTGGTGCGGATACTTGACCATGTCCAGCGCAGACAGACCCACCGAGGCCAGCAGTTCGCCCACCCGCTGCTTGAGCTCGGCGGGGTCGGTGATCAGGCCATGCTCGAGCAGCGGCTCGCCCACGATGGACTCGACCGTCCAGCGTGGGTTCAGGCTGGCGTATGGGTCCTGAAAGATCATCTGGATGCGCTGGCGCATCTTGCGGGCCTGGGGCGACTTGAATGCGGCATGGGCGTCTTGCCCATCGAACTGCAGGCCGCCGCGTGTGGGTTCATACAGGCCCACCAGCAGCCGCGCGACCGTGCTTTTGCCGCATCCTGACTCGCCAACCAGGGCCAGAGTCTGGCCGCGCTCGATCTCGAAGCTCACGCCGTCGACGGCATGCAGCAGCTGGCGTGATTTGCCCTCGAGCACGCGGTTGAGCCAGGGCGGCGAGACGTCAAAGGTCTTGGCCAGGTCCTGCGCGACGACCAGGGTGCTGCTCATGATGCGGCCTGCGATTGGTGCAGCCAGCAGGCGGCGCGGGTGGAGCCGGCTGACATGAGTTCGGGGCGTTCCTGGCCGCATCGCCCGTGCACTTGCGGGCAGCGGGGATTGAAGGCGCAGCCGCTGGGAATGGTATTGAGCCGGGGCATGGCGCCGTCGATCTGATTGAGGTTTTGGCGGTCGCTGTCCATGTCGGGGATGCAGGCCATCAGGCCCTGTGTGTAGGGGTGGGCGCTGTGGTTGATGACCTCACGCACCGGCCCGATCTCGGCGATCCGGCCGGCGTACATGACTGCCACCCGATCGCAGGTTTCGGCAATCACCCCCATGTCGTGTGTGATGAGCATCACCGCCGCGCCACGGTCCTTGCAGACTTTTTTGAGCAGGCTGATGATCTGCGCCTGAATGGAGACGTCCAAGGCGGTGGTGGGCTCGTCGGCCACGATCAGCTGAGGCTCGGCCGCCAGGGCCAGCGCGATGACCACGCGCTGGCGCATGCCCCCGGAAAACTGGTGAGGGTAGTGGTCGATGCGTTGCTCAGCCGCCGGGATGCCGGTGTCTTGCAGCAGCTCGATGGCCCGCTGGCGTGCCTGGGACGGGCTCATCGGCAGATGCGCCAAGATGGTTTCGGTGAGCTGGCGGCCGATGGTGTAGAGCGGGTTGAGCGAGGTCAGCGGGTCTTGAAAGATGGCGCCGATCTTGCGGCCGCGAACATGGCGCATTTCGTCTGCGCTGAGCTGGTCGATGCGTTGACCTTGCAGCACGATCTGCCCACTGGCCACACGGCCGGGGGGCTCGAGCAGGCCGATGATGGAGGCACCCGTTAGCGATTTGCCCGCGCCCGATTCACCCACCACACCCAGGATTTCACCCGGTGCGATGTCAAATGAAATGTCGTCCAGCGCCCGCAGCGTGCCGCGGCGGGTGGGGAATTCGACCACGAGGTTTTGCACTTGCAGCAGACTCATCGCAACCTCGGATTGAGCGCGTCGCGCAGCCAGTCGCCCAGCAAATTGACCGACAGGGCAATGATCACCAGCATCAGCCCAGGGAAGATGGTGATCCACCACTCGCCGGAAAACAGGTAGTCATTGCCGACCCGGATCAGGGTGCCCAGCGAAGGCGAAGTCGGCGGCACACCGACGCCCAGAAAGGACAGCGTTGCTTCGGTGATGATGGCCGTGGCCACCTGTATGGTGGCCAGCACCAGCACCGGGCCGAGCACATTGGGCAGCACATGGCGGCGCATGATGCGCAGCGGCGCGACGCCGGTCACGCGGGCCGCTTGAACATACTCCTTGTTGCGCTCGACCAGGGTCGAGCCGCGCACCGTTCGCGCATACTGCACCCAGCCGGTCAGCGTGATCGACAGGATCAGCACACCAAAGGCCAGCGATTCATGGGCGTTGGGAAACATCGCGCGGCCGACGCCAGCGATCAGCAGCGCAACCAAGATGGCCGGAAAGGACAGCATCACGTCGCACAGGCGCATCAGGAAGGCATCGAGCCAGCCGCCGCGAAAGCCAGCGAGCAGGCCCAATGAGACACCAATGGCCACCGACAAGATGACCGAGGCCAGGCCCACACTCAAAGAGATGCGCGAGCCGTAGATGAGCGCCGACAGGATGTCGCGGCCCTGGTCGTCGGTGCCCAGCAGGAACTTTGTGCTGCCGCCCTCGATCCAGGCCGGCGGCAGGCGCGCATCGCTCAGGTCCAGCGTGGCCAAATCAAAAGGGTTGTGCGGGGCCACCCACTGGGCAAAGAGGGCGCTGACGATGCACACCAGCGCGATGCAGCCGGCCACCACCGCTGTCGGCGAGGATTTGAAACTGTGGCCGACATCACTGTCTAGCCATCGGCGTAAGAGTGCGCTCATGGTTGGATCGAAGCGGATTGTGGGGCGTCGTCGCTTGCGTGCATCATGTTTTGAATCAGTGGGCCTGCGACTTGTCGACGCGCAGGCGGGGGTCGACCACAAAGTACAGCAGGTCGACGATCAGGTTGATGACCACGAAGATCAGAGCGATCAGGCAAAGGTAGGCGGCCATGACCGGGATATCGGCAAAGGTCACCGCCTGGATGAACAGCAGACCCATGCCAGGCCACTGGAACACCGTCTCGGTGATGATGGCAAAGGCGATCAGCCCGCCGAGTTGCAACCCGGTGATGGTCATCACGGGAACCAGGGTGTTTTTCAGGGCATGGCCGAAATGAATCGCCCGGTTGCTCAGGCCGCGCGCCCGCGCAAACTTGATGTAGTCGGTGCGCAGCACCTCGAGCATTTCAGCGCGCACCAGGCGCATGATCAGCGTGAGCTGAAACACCGCCAGCGTGACTGCTGGCAGCACGATGTGCTGCCAGCCCTTGGCCGTGAGCAGACCGGTTGTCCAGGAGCCGATCTTGACCACCTCACCGCGGCCAAAGCTTGGCAGCCAGCCCAGCATCACGGCAAACACCAGGATCAGCAAGATACCGATCAAAAAGGTGGGCAGCGACACCCCCAGCAGCGAGACGGTCATGAACAGCTGGCTCAGGAAGGTGCCCCGACGCAGCGCCGCATAGACGCCCATCGGGATGCCGATCAACAGCGCCAGAAAAGCGGCCGCCAGCGCCAGCTCAAGCGTGGCTGGAAACCGCTCCACGATGAGCGTGGACACCTTTGTGCCCTGTCTCAGGCTCAGCCCGAACTCCCCCTGCACCGCATTGAAGAGGAAGTGCAGATACTGCACAAAAAAGGTTTGGTCCAAACCCAGGTCGGCCCGCATCTGGCGGATCTGCTCGGCCGTGGCATCTTGTCCGAGCAGAAAGACGACCGGGTCGCCCACATACTGGAACAGCAAGAACGCAATGAACGCCACGCAGGCCATGACCACCACGGCTTGCAGCAGTCGTTGAACAATGAAGGCGAACATGAAGGACCGTTGGGTCTCGGGAGATTAAAAAAACAAAACCCGGCGCCGCAGTGCGGGCGCCGGGATGGTCATGCGATACCCTTAGTTGACCTGAATCAGTCGCCAGTCGAGTCGGTTGTCGGCGCGGTGGACCACGTCAATATTCTTCTTCATGGCCCAGGGAATGATCTGGTTGTGAAGCGGAATGTGCGAGACGGTGTCGTTGGACAGTTGCAGGCCTTCAGTCAGCAGGCGGTTGCGCACGGGCAGATCGGTTTCAATCTTGATCCGGTCGACCACGTAGTCCATGCGGGCGTTGGTGTAGCGGCCCACGTTGTAATTGCCGTCACCCCCCGTGCCCACAGTGCGCGTCAGAGATTGCAAGCTATAGAGCGCATCGAAGGTGGGCACACCCCAGCCCAGCATGTAGATGCTCGCTTCATAGCGCTGGATCATGGGGAAGTAGGTCACCAGCGGCATGGTGCGCAGCTTGGCGCGCACGCCCACCTTGGCCCACATCGCTGTGATGGCCTGGCAGATTTCCTCGTCGTTGATGTAGCGGTTGTTGGGGCAGGCGAAATCGACCTCAAAACCGTTCGGATAGCCCGCCTCGGCCAGCAATTTCTGGGCAACGGCCACGTCAAAGGGCAGACGCTGGTGGACCTTTTCCGTCCAGCCCGCAACTTGCGGCGCCACCAGGGTGCCGGTGGGCTGGCTCAGGCCACGCATGGTCACCTTGTTGAGGTTGGCGCTATCGATGGCTTGGTACAAGGCCTTGCGCACGCGCAAATCCTTCAGAGGATTCTTGCCCTTGATATTTGAGCCGGGCAGCTCATCGCGGTGCTGGTCCATGCCCAGGAAAATCGTGCGGTTTTCCACGCCGTCCATCACCTTGAGGTTGGCGTTGGCCCGCAGGCGCGGCAGATCCTGGGGGCTGGGATCGAGCACAAAGTCCACCTCGCCCGAGAGCAGGGCGGCGATGCGTGTGGCTTCTGCGCGCACCGGCGTGTAAACGATCTCGGTCACATTGGTGGGATTGTTGCCCCAGTAATTGGGGTTGCGCACCAGAATCAGGCGCTGGTCAGGCTGCCACTCCTTGACCATGAACGGGCCGCTGCCCATGGCATTGCGGTGGGCAAAGGTCTCGTCCTTGGTACGGATGTCCTTGGGCTCGGCCGAGCGATTCTTTTCGGCCCAGGCTTTGCTCATGATCCGCAGTTCGGTGAGCTGGTTGATCAGCACCGGATTGGGGTCCTTCATGAGGATGTCTATCGTGTTGTTGTCAACCTTGACCACCCGGTCAATGCCTTGCGTGTAGACCTGGTAGTTCGACGTGCGCGCCATGGCCCGGGTAATCGAGAACACAACATCGTCTGCCGTGAGGGCCGAGCCGTCGCTGAACTTGACGCCCTGGCGCAGGGTAAAGCGCATCTGGCGTGGCGTCAGCTCGCGCCAGCTGGTGGCCAGCTGCGGTTCGACCTTGAAGGTCCGGCTGTTGTAGTAAACCAGCGCGTCGTAGATGGACGCGTGCACCCCGTTGCCCAGCGCATTGTTCTGCGAGTGAATGTCTAGGGTCGGAATGTCGCTGGCGCTGGTCCACTTGAAGGTCTTGGCATGCAGGCCGGCGGCGCTCAAGGCCAGGGCTGCGCAGAGGGTGATCAAACGAAATTTCATGGGGGATCTCCTTCCCTAATGGCGATCAGTGCAGTATCACAGCCATTGGCCCAAAAACCACTGGGGACTGCCCTAATTTCCTGATCCATCGCTGGGTCATCGGAGATCCAGCTCACCGCTAGGCCCTTTGGTTCAGGGTCTGGGTGCGACTTGCCCCAGGTCGAGCACTGCGTCGACCACGATCTTGCCGTCGTCGGCGATCAGCAGGATGTCGCCATTGGCCAGTACGTAGCTGTGCCCCTTGGGTGCCACGCCCAAGGCCTCGACCAGGCGCGCTGGCAATTCGCTGAGCGTCAGACTTGAGGGGATAGCTTGGCCGATCTTCCAGCTGCGGTTGGTCGTGGGGGACTCACAGCGTCCGCTTTTGAAAATCACGCCCGGAGGGCAGGGGCCATTGCCGCGATTGGCGGTGTAATAGTCCTGTATCACCTTGCGCATGGCCGGGTCATAGTACTTGCCAAGTTCGGGCTTTTTCTCAGCCGGCGGCGTTGCCCCGGGGGGAGCAGGCACAGGCCTAGGTCCAGGTCCGGGTGCAGGTCCAGATACCGGGCCCGCGCTTGCTGCGGGCGGCACCACGACCACCGGCCCGCCCTGCACCACGGCGGGCGTGCCCGGGGCGACCACTGGCGCAGGCCTGGGTGCTGTGTCGCTGGCCCGCACGGTCTCGCTGGCAGGCGGCGTGGGTCGAGGGGCGGCCCCGAAAAGTTGAGCCAGTTGTTCCGGCTGGTTCTTGAGGCGGGCTTCCAGAGCGCCTTCGATCTGGCTGGTCAGCTGCATCGAGTCGGCGTTGCCCAGCCAGTTGGTGCGGTTGCCATGAATGATGCGCAGTTGGGCCTCCGAACAACCGGCGACGTTGCGCCGAAGCCATTCGGCCGCCTTGGTGCCGCGCTCCTTGAGGTCGTGCGTGCCCAGGGCCATGGCCCGGAATTCGCTGACCAGGCAGTTCGGCGCAGGCTCGGCGGGCCTGGCCGGAGGCCTGACCGGGGCTCGGCCGGCCTGCGGGTTTTGTGCCGCATTGGGGCCTGGGTTTTGTGCGTGTACGCCGGTTGCCGCCAGCAGCAGCCCGAAAACGAAGGGCAAGAAAAATTTCGGGTGGGCCATGGCGGACTAGGGTTGGAGGATTTGCGCTTGCCTGATTGGACAGGCCTGTGTCGACGGTATCGACAGCAGGCCGGCGCACTTGAGCCAAACGTCAGCGCCACAGCGCACCGGAGCCAAATGTAGCGCCCTTGAACGGGCGCCAGCCACAGGACTGAAGGGGCTGCGCGGCTTCAGACGCTGTCGACCTTGATGCCTTGGCTGGCCACCACCTTTTGCCAGTCGCCGAAATCCTGGGTCAGAAAGTTGCCCAAGGCCGTGGCGCCGAGGGCCGCCGGCTCGAGGGCGTCGGTTTTGAAACGCGCCTGGACATCGGGCATGGCCAGCACGCGAGGCAGCGCCGAGTTGATCCGATCGATCACCTCTTGGGGGGTTCCGCGTGGGGCGACCAAGCCGAAGTAGTTGCTCACATCGAAGCCACTGAACCCCAACTCAGCCATGCTGGGCACATCTGGCAGCGCGGGTGTGCGCCGGGACGTGGTGACCGCCAGCGGCTTGACGCGGCCATCGCGTACAAAGGGCGCCAGGGCCGGGATGGTGCCGGTGATCAGGTCGAGCTGTCCGGCCACCAGGTCGACCGTGGCCGGGGCGATGCCGCGGTAAGGGATATGGGTGATCGACACGCCGGTGCGAGCCTTCAGGCTTTCGAGCACCAGGTGGTTGATGCCGCCGGCGCCTGCCGAACCGTAGTTCAGTTGCCCGGGTCGGCCGCGCGCGTAGTCGACCAATTCACGCAAATTGGCCACAGGCAGGTCTTTTTTGCAGACCCACAGCAGCGGCCCCTGAGCCACCATGCTGATCGGAGCAAAGCCGCGCACCGGGTCGTAGCCGGCCTGTGGCAGCACGGCCGCCACCGTGGTGAAAGGCGCGGCGATCAGCAGCAGGGTGTGGCCGTCGGGGGTACTTCTGGCCACATGCTGGCTCCCGATCGCCCCCGAGGCGCCAGCGCGGTTTTCGACCACAAAGCTGGCGCTGAGCACCTCGCCCAACTTTTGGGCTAGCAAGCGGCCCATGGCGTCAGTGCCGGCGCCAGGGGCAAAAGGCACGACGATGCTCACCGGTTTTTGAGGCCAGGAAGCGTGGGCAGCCAGGGGCAGCAGGCCAGCGGCAGTCAGGCTCAGGGCTTGGCGGCGATTGATGGGGGTTCTCATGGGCGGGTACCTCGGCATCCGGGGTCGGACGGTTAAAGGGAAGAAATCATTCGATTGTGCGCGAGCCATTGTGAACATTTCATGACAGGCGCGATTCTGCCGGCCCGCCCCATGCCCAAACGACGGCCCGCTGGCCTGCTGTCTGGCGCGCCCACGCCTGTGGGCAGGTCAGAAGCTCTCATTTGGTCAACAGCCGCATGGCATCTTCCAGGCCGCGCAGCGTCAAAGGATACATGCGCTGGTTCATCAGTTGCTGAACAACGGCGATGCTTTGGCGGTACTGCCAGACGCCCTGGGGCTCCGGGTTGATCCAGGCGAACTTTGGAAACGCTTGTGTCAACCGGGCGAGCCACTGCGAGCCGGCTTCTTCATTGTTGTATTCAACGCTGCCACCGGGCTGCAAAATTTCGTAGGGGCTCATGGTCGCGTCACCCACGAAGATCAGCTTGTAGTCTTTGTTGTACTTGCGGATGATGTCCCAGGTCGGGAACTTTTCAGCAAACCGCCTGCGGTTGTTTTTCCACATGAAGTCGTAGACGCAGTTGTGGAAGTAGTAGAACTCCAGGTGCTTGAATTCGGCCTTGGCGGCAGAAAACAGCTCCTCGACCCGCGCGATGTGTTCGTCCATGGTGCCGCCCACGTCCATGAGCAGCAGCACCTTCACGTTGTTGTGCCGCTCGGGCACCATCTTGATGTCCAGGTAGCCCGCGTTGGCCGCGGTCGAGCGGATGGTGTCGTCAAGATCGAGCTCTTCCTGGCTGCCTTCCCGGGCAAATTTGCGCAGGCGCCGCAGCGCCACCTTGATGTTGCGGGTGCCCAATTCCTGTGTGTCGTCGTAGTCCTTGTAGGCTCGCTGGTCCCAGACCTTGACGGCGCTGCGGTTGCGCCCTTTTTCCTGGCCGATGCGTATGCCCTGCGGGTTGTAACCGTTGGCGCCAAATGGGGAAGTGCCGCCTGTGCCTATCCATTTGCTTCCGCCCTCGTGACGCTCTTTCTGCTCTTCGAAGCGCTTTTTCAGGGTTTCCATGAGCTCGTCCCAGCCCATTTTTTCGATCTTGGCCTTCTCCTGCGGGCTCAGCTGCAGTTCGAGGTTCTTGCGCAGCCACTCCAGCGGGATGTCCTTGGTGAAGTCGGCCACCATTTCCACACCCTTGAAGTAGGCGCCGAAGGCCCGGTCGAATTTGTCGTAGTGTTTCTCGTCCTTGACCATCACGGCGCGGCTGAGAAAGTAAAAGTCGTCGATCTTCCAGGCGCCCTCGCCAGTCATGGCAGGGTCGCCGTTGGGGCCCACCACACCGGCCTTCAAAGCCTCGAGCAGGCTGAGCAGTTCATGCACCGACACCGGCAGCTTGGCCGAGCGCAGGGTGTAGAAAAAGTCGATCAACATGCGTGCGACCTCCGATCGGCTTGATTGAGCAAGTCCAGCAGATGGCTTCGAACCTCGGGCCATTCGCCCCGGCTCAAGCTGTACATCACAGTATCGCGTATCGTCCCGTCGCGGCGCAGGGCATTGCCGCGGATCACGCCGTCTTTGCGAGCGCCCAGGCGCTCAATGGCGCGCTGCGATCGCACATTGAAGTTGTCGGTGCGCCATCCCACGGTGTTGCAGCCCAGGGTTTCAAACGCGTGGCTCAACATGAGCCATTTACAGGTGGTGTTCACGTGCGTGCGTTGCCAGCGCAGTCCGTACCACGTGTATCCGATTTCGAGCCGGCGAACGGTGGGCAGGATGTCGTGGTAGCTGGTGCAGCCGATGATCTGGCCGCTGGCTTGTTCGATCACGACAAAGGGCAAACGGTTGCCCGCTTCTTGCATGGCCAGCGCGTTGGCGATGTAGGCTGCGGTCTCGCCGGGCTCGGGCACCGAGGTCACGCGCAATCGCCAAAGTTGGCCATCTGCCGCTGCTGCTGCCAGGCCCGCTTCGTCCTGCAGTTGCAGCGGTCGCAGCAAGATGCCGCGATCTGTCAGTTCAACGGGTGGTACAAAAGCCATGGTCAACGTCGAAGTGAGGGGTCATCACCGTTTGGGTCTGCGTCCAGGCCTTCACGCCAGCGCCGCGCCAATCGCTTGCCCAAGCCGGCACCGAGTCCGACCAAGACGGCGCCTCCCACGGACGCCACGCCATAACCCGGCTCGAAAACGTTTAGCCCAATCAGTTGTCCGAGCCAGAAGCCGAGCAGGGCGCCGACCACAAAGCCCAGGGCATCGGCGATACCCTCGCGCCAGAGCATGGAGTTGCGTGACATCGGTCGACCCGCCAGACGCTTGCCAGTGGATTTATCGGTTTCTCTGGTTCATGAAAACCAGCTTTTCAAACAGTGTCACGTCCTGCTCGTTCTTGAGCAGGGCGCCCACCAGCGGTGGCACCGACACCTTTTCGTCCTTGCTTTGCAGCGCTTCGCTGGAAATGTCTTCCGCCACCAGCAGCTTGAGCCAGTCCAGCAATTCGGACGTGGAGGGCTTTTTCTTCAGACCCGGCAGGTTGCGCACGTCGTAGAAGGTCTTCATGGCCGCACTGAGCAGCTCTTGCTTGAGGCCGGGGAAATGCACGCCAACGATTTTTTTCATTGTCTCGGCATCGGGAAACTTGATGTAGTGGAAAAAGCAGCGGCGCAAGAAGGCGTCGGGCAACTCTTTTTCATTGTTGGAGGTGATGACCACCAGCGGCCGGTGGCGCGCCTGTATGAGTTCCCGCGTCTCGTACACGTAAAACTCCATGCGATCGATCTCACGCAGCAAGTCGTTTGGGAACTCGATGTCGGCCTTGTCGATCTCGTCGATCAGCAGGGCCACCGGATGCTCGGCTGTGAACGCCTGCCAGAGCACGCCCTTGACGATGTAATTGTGGATGTCCTTGACTTTCTCGTCGCCCAATTGGGAGTCGCGCAGGCGGGACACTGCGTCGTATTCGTAGAGCCCTTGCTGCGCCTTGGTGGTGGATTTGATGTGCCACTGCAGCAGCGGCATGTTCAGGGCCTGCGCCACTTCTTCGGCCAGCATGGTCTTGCCGGTACCGGGTTCGCCCTTGACCAGCAGGGGCTTTTTAAGGGTGGCTGCGGCATTGACCGCGAGCATCAGGTCGTCGGTGGCGACGTAATTTTCAGAGCCTTTGAATTTCATGGTGAGGTGAGGTGAACGCGTTGATGCCGTCGCTGCCAGCAGCACTGGCCGTTGTCAGATTTGATTCAGGTCGGCTCTAGTCTGCTGGCTATAATCCGGCAGATTTTTTTAGACGACCAATGGATTGTGCGCTCAAAATGACGAAGCTGTTTTCCTTGATTTTCGCCGCGTTTGTCTCGTTGGGGACGGTCTCAGCAAAGGCTCAGGACATCAAGGGAGATGCCAAGGCCGGAGAGGGCATCATTGCCATGTGCATTGGCTGCCACGGCATCAAGGGTTACCAGGCCAGTTTCCCCGAGGTCTATCGGGTGCCGATGATCTCTGGCCAGAGCGCCAAGTACATTGCCGCCGCGCTCAACGCCTACAAGAAAGGCGAGCGCAAGCACCCGAGCATGCGCGGCATTGCCCAAACGCTGACCGACCAGAACATTGCCGACATTTCCGCTTACTACAGCGAACATGGTCTGCCTGGCGGAGCATCGACAGCGCCCAAGGAAGTCAAGGCACCCAGCGCCAAAGTGGCTGCCTTGCTCAACAAGGCCAATTGTGCGTCTTGCCACGGCGCCAACTACTCGTCCCCTGTTGACCCGTCTTACCCCAAGCTCGCTGGCCAACACGCTGACTACCTTTTTGTGGCCCTGAAGGCCTACAAGAATGACGCCAATCAGGTGGTGGGCCGCAACAACGCGATCATGGCCGGCTTTGCCAAGCAGTTCACCAACGCCGAGCTCAAGCAGATCGCCGCTTACCTGGGCTCGCTCGAGGGCGACATGAAGGTGGTTGCGCAAAGCCGCTTCCGCTGATCCTTCCTTGTGATCATCAAAAAACCGCCCTCGGGCGGTTTTTTCTTGGGCGACCGGCGCGGTGTCTTCAGTCGCGTGTGGCCTGCCGCTGCACGCAGTCCAGGTAGGCCGCGCCGTCGGGGGGGCGGCCGGCGAGCTGGCTCTCCCAGATCATGCTGCCCAGGCACTCCATGGCCGCGTGGTGCGCCTCGTGCAGGCTGGCGCGCCTGGCACACAGCAATTCGACGGCTTGCCGGATCCCGCGCGGCTGATCGATCGAGCACTGCTCGCTGATGCTCAGGTGCATGGACAGGTGCAAAAAGGGGTTGGTGCGGCCTTCTTCAACTGCGTAGAGGGTGCTCAGTGCGGACGCTTCATCGGCCAGTTCACTGTGGTACTCGGGGTGCTCGGCGATCCATTGGGCGGCCAGTGTTTCCAGGGCCTGCATGGGCTCGCCGCGCTGGGATTTTGCGTGCACTGCGCAAAAAAATTTGCGCACGTCGGCTTGCGAAGGGGTGAACATGGGGGCAGCGTATCAGCTTTGCTTGGCAGCCAGCAGCGCAGAAATGCCTTGAGCGGCCTGCAGCAGTGCCGGCAGCATGCTCGCTTGCATCTGACGCGCCGAGGTGCGGTTGGCCTGGCCGCTGATGTTCAGGGCCGCGACCGTGCGCCCACTGCGCTCGGTCAGCGGGGCGGCCAGAGAGATCAGACCTTCTTCGAGTTCCTGGTTCACCAGGCACCAGCCTTGGCGCCGCGCCTGCCTGACCTTGGCCAGCAATTCCTGCGGGTCGGTGAGCGTGTGGCGGGTCAGGGCGCGTGCCCCGCTGGCTTGCAGGAGTGCGGTCACTGCCCTGTCATCAGCATGCGCCCCATCGAGGTGCAATAGGCGGGCAGGCGCGAGCCCACGCCCAGCCCGATGCTCATGATTTTGTGCGTGGGCACGCGCAGGACATAAACGATGTCCGTGCCCTCGAGCACTGCGGCCGAGCACGACTCGCCCACTTGCGCAGCCAGCGCCTGCATCGCCGGCTCGGCCAGGTTCCAGATCGGCATCGATGACAGGTAGGCAAAACCGAGGTCCAGGATGCGTGGAGTCAGCCGGAACAGGCGGCCGTCACTGTGCACATAGCCCAGGGTCTGCAGAGTCAGCAAGATGCGGCGCGCGCCCGCTCGGCTCAAGCCGCTGCGCACGGCCACTTCGGTCAATGTCTGCGCCGGCGCTTCGGCGCTGAAGCATCGGATCACCTGCAGGCCTCGCGCAAACGACTGCACATAGCTGTCGCCCGGCTGCGGTGGTGCGGGCGACTGGCTCGGGGCGGCGAATGGGGGCTGGCTTGCCATGGGCGCTAAAATCTCCTAAAATTCATTGTACGAACATTTGTTCGATCTACGAACATTTGGGATTGAAATTTAAGGCGAAAAAATGCCGAAGGGTAAGTCATGCCGGCGGACTGTCTTCGGCCATGCCCCGAACTGCGCGACCGACCTCGCCAACCGCTCTTGCCTGGAGATCTGAGCCATGATCAACAAGATCGCCCCATCCATTGAAGCCGCTTTGGCCGGCTTGCCTGACGGAGCCACCGTGCTCATTGGCGGCTTTGGGACAGCGGGCATTCCCAACGAACTGATCGACGGACTGATCGCTCAAGGAGCTCGCGATCTGGTCATCGTCAACAACAATGCAGGCAATGGCGAGACGGGCCTGGCCGCGTTGCTCAAGGCCGGGCGTGTGCGCAAGGTCATTTGCAGCTTTCCGCGCCAGGTTGACAGCCACATTTTCGATGGCCTGTATCGCAGCGCAAAAGTCGAGCTCGAGCTCGCCCCACAGGGCAATTTGGCCGAGCGCATTCGCGCGGCGGGCGCTGGCATCGGCGCTTTCTTCTCGCCCACGGGCTACGGCACCGAACTGGCCAAGGGCAAGGAGACGCGCGAGATCAACGGCAAGATGTATGTGCTGGAAATGCCCATACACGGCGACCTGGCTCTGATCCGGGCCGAGCGGGGCGACCGCTGGGGCAATCTGACCTACCGCAAGGCGGCGCGCAATTTCGGCCCCATCATGGCCACCGCGGCCAGGAAGACCGTGGCCACGGTCCACGAGATCGCCGAATTGGGGACGCTGGACCCTGAACACATTGTGACCCCGGGAATCTTTGTCAGCCAGATCGTCAAGGTCGAGCGCGTGGCCACGCAGGCCGGCGGTTTCAAGAAGGTGGCATGAGCATGGGTTACACCAAACGCAGCAAAGACGAACTGGCCCAGCGCGTGGCGCGCGACATCCACGACGGCGCCTACGTCAATCTGGGCATCGGTCAACCCACCTTGGTAGCCAACCATTTGCCACCGGGCATCGAAGTGATCCTGCACAGCGAGAACGGCATCCTGGGCATGGGACCGGCTCCGGCCGCAGGCCTTGAGGATTACGACCTGATCAATGCCGGCAAACAGCCGGTGACGCTGCTGGCCGGTGGTGCTTTTTTTCACCATGCCGACAGCTTTGGCATGATGCGCGGCGGTCACCTGGATATCTGTGTGCTCGGCGCATTTCAGGTCAGCGCCACGGGCGACCTGGCCAACTGGAGTACCGGAGAGCCCGGAGCCATTCCAGCAGTCGGTGGCGCCATGGACCTGGCCATTGGGGCCAAGCAAACCTGGGTCATGATGGACCTGCTGACCAAGAGCGGGCAATCGAAGGTTGTGCAGCAGTGCAGCTATCCGCTCACCGGCATCGGCTGCGTCAAGCGCATCTACTCGGACCTGGCCACCTTGGCCTGCACGCCGCAGGGCTTGCGCCTGATCGATGCGGTCGATGGCCTGTCGCATGCCGAGCTCGAAGGCATGGTGGGCCTGCCCATCGCCCCAGCCCAGGCCTGATGGCCAGCTCTTGCAGTTTCTGACTCCAACCGAACGAGAACCCATGACACATACCGACGCCTTCATCTGTGACGCCATCCGCACCCCCTTCGGCCGCTATGGCGGCGCGCTGTCCTCGGTGCGCACCGACGACCTGGGCGCCATCCCGCTCAAGGCGCTGATGGCGCGCAACCCCCAGGTGGATTGGGCGGCAGTCACCGACGTGATCTACGGCTGCGCCAACCAGGCTGGCGAAGACAACCGCAATGTAGCCCACATGGCCAGCTTGCTGGCCGGGCTGCCGATCGACCTGCCGGGTGCCACCATCAATCGCCTGTGCGGCTCGGGGCTCGATGCGGTGGGTACCGCCGCACGAGCCATCAAGGCTGGTGAGGCCGGCCTGATGATTGCCGGCGGTGTGGAGAGCATGAGCCGCGCACCTTTTGTCATGCCCAAGGCCGAGAGCGCGTTCTCGCGCAGCAATGCGGTCTACGACACCACCATAGGCTGGCGCTTTGTCAACAAGCTGATGAAGGAAAAGTACGGTGTCGATTCGATGCCCGAAACTGCTGAGAACGTGGCCACCGATTACAAGATCGAGCGCGAGGCGCAAGACCGCATGGCCCTGGCCAGCCAGATGAAGGCCGTGGCTGCCCAAAAGGCCGGCCATCTGGCCCGCGAAATTTGTCCGGTGACCATCCCCCAGAAAAAGGGCGACGCGATCGTCGTGGACAAAGACGAACACCCGCGCGAGACCAGCCTGGAGGCGCTGGCCAAGCTCAAGGGCGTGGTGCGGCCCGACGGCTCGGTGACCGCCGGCAATGCGTCCGGCGTAAACGACGGCTCCTGCGCGCTGCTGCTGGCCGATGAGGCCTCGGCCGCCAAAAATGGCTTGAGCCCCAAGGCCCGCGTGGTCGGTATGGCCACCGCCGGCGTGGCCCCGCGCATCATGGGCATCGGCCCCGCACCCGCCACCGAAAAGGTGCTGGCACTCACCGGCCTGAAGCTCGCGCAGATGGACGTCATCGAACTCAACGAGGCCTTTGCCGCGCAGGGCCTGGCCGTGCTGCGCATGCTGGGCCTCAAAGACTACGACGAGCGCGTCAACGCCTGGGGCGGCGCCATTGCCCTGGGCCACCCCCTGGGCGCATCGGGCGCGCGCCTGGCCACCACCGCGGTCAACCGCCTGCACGCCATCGGCGGCCGGTATGCGCTGTGCACCATGTGCATCGGCGTGGGGCAGGGGATTGCGCTGATCCTTGAGCGGGTCTGAGCGCTTTTTGCGGGTGAGGCTGCACGTGACTGGCTGGGGATGCGGCCTTTACGTTGGTACTGGTTTCTGGTTGGGCGCTTACACCCGATGGGGCCCTATTGCGGCGATTCATAGCTTTATTTGGGAAGTTATCATTCATAGATAATTTGTCAAATTTCGATATAAACTAGGTCGCATGGACCCCATACGCAATCCTTTTTCCCCGGGTGCGGGCACGCCTCCCCCCGAGCTTGCCGGTCGCGACGAGCTGCGCGAATCTCTGCGCATCGCCCTCGAACGGGCCAGGATCGGTCGCCCGGCCAAGAGCGCCATGCTGGTCGGATTGAGAGGCGTCGGAAAGACGGTGCTGCTGGACCGCATCCGTATGGATGCCGAGGAGGCAGGCATCCACACGGTTCGCATTGAGGCGCCCGAAGGGCGCTCGCTTCCAGCTCTGATCGCGCCCCAGTTGCGGCAGGCTTTGCTGCGCTTGAGTCAGATCGCAGCGGCCAAAGACTATGCCGTGCGGGGTTTGCGTGCCTTGGCAGGATTCGTAGGCAAGCTAAAGCTGACCTTCGGTGACATCGAGGTTGGCATCGACTACGAGCCCGAACCGGGCCTGGCCGACAACGGCGATCTTGAGCATGACCTGCAAGCCTTATTTGAACAGGTTGGCTTAGCCGCCCAGGCCGCCCGCACGGCCTTGGCCGTCTTCATTGACGAACTGCAGTATGTGAAGGAGGCACAACTGGCAGCGTTGATCACGGCCATCCACAGAACCGAGCAGCGCCAGCTGCCCGTGGTGCTGGTCGGAGCGGGTCTGCCTCAATTGCGCGGGCAGATGGGCAACGCCAAGTCGTACGCCGAACGCCTGTTTGACTTTCCCTTGATCGGACCGCTGACGCCTGACGCGGCTTGCCTGGCCATCCAAAAGCCGCTCGAAAAAGAGGGTGTCGAGATCACCGAGGCGGCGTTAACCCAGATACTCCAGGTCACCCAGGGCTATGCGTATTTCATTCAGCAATGGGGCAGCCACACTTGGAAGGCGGCGCAGGCGTCTCCGATTGATACAGCCGCAGTCAGTACTGCATCTGTGACCGCTGTGGCGGCGCTGGATGAAAGTTTTTTCCGTGTTCGCTTTGACCGTCTCACGCCAAAGGAAAAAAAGTACCTTCGAGCCATGGCCGAACTGGGTGCTGGCCCTCATCGGTCTGGCGACATCGCTGCTTGCTTCAATGCGGTGGTGTCATCGCTGGCGCCGACAAGAAGCTCTTTGATCACCAAGGGCATGGTCTGGAGTCCCAATCATGGCGACACCGCTTTCACGGTGCCCATGTTCGACGCGTTCATGAAGCGGATCATGCCTGGCGACGGCTGGCATTGACGCTAAGGTTTGCGTCTGCTTTTTCATTTGTGCGAGTTTCAGGGGCAGATTGGCCCTGGTTTTTCCATCATAAGAAAAACTGATTTCCTCGGCCTTTCTTGCGCCCCCTGAAGGGCTGCGACACACTGTCAGCTTTTTGAAATCCGTTGGAGACAAGCATGAGCAAGCGAGTGGGCTGGATCGGACTGGGCCGCATGGGCGAGGCGATGGCCAAGAAATTGATCAAGGCCGGCCACGATGTGCATGTGTGGAACCGCACCGCCTCCAAGGCCGCGCCGCTGGCCGAAGCTGGCGCCACCATCGTGGCGAGCAAGCAGGATCTGGCTGGCTGCGATGCGGTATTTACCATGGTTTCGACCACCGACGACCTCAAGGAAGTGCTGTTTGCCCAGGGCGGCCTGGTTGCTGGCGCGAAAAAGCCGCGCATGGTGATTGACTCGTCGTCGATTTCGCAGGAGGGCTCGGCCGAGATTCGCCAGCGGCTCGAGGCCATGGGCGTTGGTTATCTGTGCGCACCGGTATCGGGCAATGCCAAGGTGGCCAAGGCCGGCAAGCTCTTGCTGGTCGCATCCGGCCCCAAGGCCCTGTATGCCGAGGTCGAGGCCATGCTGCAGGCCATGGCCCGCCGCGTCATGTGGGTCGGCGAGGGTGAACTGGCGCGGGTCTGGAAGATCGCGCACAACACCATGTTTGGTGTGGTGATCCAGAACCTGTGCGAGATCACGGTCATGGCTGAAAAAGCCGGCATCCCGCGCCACATTTTTCTCGAAAGCATCAACGACTCGGTGGTGGGCTCGATGTACACCAAGTACAAGACACCCATGCTGACCAATTTGACCTTCGATCAGGTGACGTTCACCCCCAAATTGCTGCTCAAGGACATGGATCTGGGCCTGGGCGCGGCCAAGGCTTATGGCGTGCCCATGCCGGCAGCCGCTGCCACGCGAGAGTCGATCGCCCGCATGGTGGGCCGGGGCTATGAAGACATCGACTTTGCGGTGCTGCTCAAAGAGGTGGCCACAGACTCGGGCCTGGAGCTCAAGTCTGAGAATGTGAAGATGAGCGACGGTCTGGAATCCTGAAGCCCATGCGCGATACGCTGATACGCGGTGCGACCGTCATCACCATGGACCGCCAGGGCGATCTGCCCTGTGCCGACATCTTGGTGCGCGGCGCGCAGATCGCCGAGATCGCGCCACGGATCGCGGCCGACTCGGCCGAGCTGATTGACGCCAGCGGCTACATCGTCATCCCGGGGTTGATCAATGCCCACATGCACACTTGGCAGACCGCGCTGCGTGGCTTGGCTTCCAACTGGACGCTGTTGGAATACTTTGCCAAGATGCATGCCGGTCTGGCCACGGTGTTCATACCCGAAGACCTGCACATTGCCACCCTGGTCGGTGCGCTCAACCAGATCAACTGCGGCACCACCACGCTGGTGGACTGGTGCCACAACAACCCCACGCCAGCGCACAGCGATGCGGCCATCGCGGCGCTGCTGGAGTCGGGCATCCGAGCCGCTTTTTTTCATGGCACCCCCAAGCCCGATCCCAAGCTTGGCGAAAAGCCGTTCTGGGAGGTGCCGCATCCGCGCGCCGAGGTCGAGCGCCTGCTCAAGCGCCACCAGGGCCAAGGCTTGCTGAGCATTCATGCGGCGGTGCTGGGGCCGCATTACTCCACCCTGGATGTGGCGCTGCACGACTTTGCCATGGCCCGCGACCTGGGGCTCATTGCCTCCTTGCACCAAGGCGGCGGCCCGCCCCGCACACCCGAGGGCTGGCAGGTGCTGCAGCAGCAGGGTCTGCTGGGCGAGCATGTGAACATCGTGCATGGCCATGCGCTCGATGACGATCAGCTGCGCCGCTTTTGTGATTTGGGCATGAGCTTTTCAGCAGCCGCCGAAAACGAGATGACCCAGGGCCACGGCCATCCGTTGACTGGGCGGCTGCGCCAGTTCGGCCGCTCGCCCTCTCTGGGGGCCGACCTCGAGAGCGTACTCGGTGGCGACATGCTCAGCCAGGCGCGCATTGCCCTGGGTGTTCAACGCTCGCTTGACAATGTGGCGCACCGCCAAGCGCATGGCAGCATCCCTCCGACCTCGACCATCACCACCCGCGAGGCACTGGGCTGGGTCACGGTCGAAGGCGCGCGCATGCTCGGCCAGTTCGATCGCATTGGCTCTCTGGCCTCCGGCAAGCAGGCCGATTTGGTCATGGTTCGCGCCAGCGATCTGAACATGCAGCCGGTGCACGATCCGGTCAACAGTGTGGTCTTTCAAACCACACTGGCCAATATCGACAGTGTGATGGTCGCCGGGCAATGGAAAAAGCGCCGCGGCCAGCTGATCGGCGTGGCGCTGGAGCCCCTGCTCGCACGGCTGCAGGCTTCCGGGCAAAAAATCACCCAGGCCATGGGACTGGCCTGACTCAATCTCATCAAATCACAACCCTCAGGAGACCGTCATGAAACGTTTGTTCATCGCAGCCGCAGCGGCCTTGGCCATGACTTGCAGCTGGGCACAAAACTACCCCAGCAAGACCATCAAGATCGTCGTGCCCTTTACGGCCGGCAGTGCCACCGACATCATGGCCCGCGTGGTGGGCGAAAAGCTGCAGGCGGCCTGGGGCCAGCCTGTGGTCATTGAAAACCGTCCTGGTGCCGGCGGTACCCTGGGCGCGACCCAGGTGGCCAAGTCCGAAGCAGACGGTCATACCCTGCTGGTGGTCTCTACCGGTCACGTGGTCAACCCGGTGCTGTACAGCGGCATCCAGTACGACACTCTGGGTGACTTTGCCGGCGTCTCACCCTTGGCCGCCCTGCCCAGCATGCTGGTTGTGGGCGCGGGCAGCCCGATCAAGACCGTGGCCGAACTGTTGGCGGCCGCGCGCGCCAAGCCCGGCGCGCTCAACTACGCCTCGGCTGGCGTGGGCAGCGCCACCCATGTGAATGCGGAAAAGTTCCGCGCCATGGCCAATCTGCAGATCACCCACATCCCCTTCAAGGGCACGCCCGAGACCATTGTGGAGGTGAGCACCGGCCGGTCCGACTTCATGTTCACGCCCATCCTGGCCTCGCTGCCAGCGGTTCGCGAAAACCGGCTGCGCGCCATTGCGGTGAGTACGTCCAAGCGCTCTTCGGCTCTGCCCAATGTGCCGACGGTCGCCGAATCGGGCCTGCCTGGCTTTGTGTTCGACTTTTGGATCGGCATGCTCGCACCGAGCAAGACGCCCAGGCCGGTGGTCGCTAAGCTCAACGCCGAGGTTGCCCGCATCCTGGCTCTGCCCGAGGTCAAGGAGCGCATGAACACCCTGGGCGCCGAGCCGATGCCGATGAGCCCTGAGCAGTTCGATGCTTACATCAAGGACGAGTACAACACCCTGGGCGCCGTGATGCGCTCGGCGCCCAAGCAGTAAGCGCGACGCCAAGCCGTGGCCCAGATCAGCGTTGCGCTTGAGCTCAACGGGCAGCCCTGCCGGCTTGAGGGCGATGCAGCCATGCCCTTGCTCTATGCGCTGCGCGAGCGGGGCAGTGTGGGCACGCGCTTTGGATGTGGCGCGG
>JAJTGH010000191.1 GCA_021299555.1 Comamonadaceae bacterium | reverse complement strand
CTGCTTCGGTTTGCTTCCACCACGCATGACACGGTCAGTGTCTCGCTGGCCGACTACAAGGCCCGCATGAAGGAAGGCCAGGAGGCGATCTACTACATCACGGCCGATACCCTGGCAGCCGCCAAGAACAGCCCACAGCTGGAGGTGTTTCGCAAAAAGGGCATCGAAGTGCTGCTGATGGCGGACCGGGTCGATGAATGGGCCCTGAGTTTCCTGCCCGAGTTTGACGGCACGCCGATGCAGTCGGTGGCCAAGGGCGCGTTCGATCTGGGCAAGCTACAGGACGAGGCCGAGAAGAAAGCCGCCGAAGAAGCGGCCGAGGCCTTCAAGCCGGTGCTGGCGCGCCTGAAAGAAGCCCTGAAGGACCGCGCCCAGGATGTGCGCGCCACGACCCGTCTGGTGGATTCACCGGCCTGCCTGGTGGTGAGCGACGGCGGCATGAGCCTGCAGCTGGCACGCATGCTCAAACAGGCGGGCCAGGCCGCGCCCGAGACCAAGCCGGTGCTGGAGGTGAACCCGGAGCACGCGCTGGTCAAGAAGCTCGAGGGCTCGGTGCATTTCCATGACCTGGCCCACATCCTGTTTGACCAGGCGCTGCTGGCCGAAGGTGGTCTGCCCGAAGACCCGGCGGCGTATGTGAAACGGGTGAACGCGCTGCTGGTGTGAGCGCAGGCCTTCAGGCCACCAGCGGCGCTTCGTCCATGGCCTCGAGCTGCTCCTCGAGCATGAGGATCTGCTCCTTCCAGTAGTCGCTGCTGCCAAACCACGGAAAGGCCCGCGGAAACGCGGGGTCGTCCCAGCGCCGGGCCAGCCAGGCGCTGTAGTGGATCAGGCGCAGCGTGCGCAAAGGTTCGATCAGCGCAAGTTCGCGCCGGTCGAATTCACGAAACTGCTCGTAGCCGTCGACCAGCGCACCCAGTTGGCGCTGGCGCTGAGCGCGGTCGCCTGAGAGCAACATCCACAGGTCTTGAACCGCCGGCCCCATGCGGGCATCGTCCAGGTCGACAAAGTGCGGGCCCTCGTTGGGGGTCCACAAGATGTTGCCGGGATGGCAATCGCCATGCAGACGCAGGTGCTGCGGCTTGAAGGCTTTCAAACGCTGGTCCATGGCGGCGATCGCGTCATTGCACAGACGCTCCCAGCGTGAGGCGACATCCATTGGGATCGTGTGGTGCGCCAGCAGCCAGTCGCGCGGTTCGATGGCGAAGCTGGCGATGTCCAAGGTGGGGCGATGGGTGAAGGGCTGCGTCTGGCCCACGGCGTGGATGCGCGCGAGAAAGCGCCCGATCCATTCGAGCACCTCGGGGTCGTCCAGTTCGGGTGCGCGCCCACCACGACGCGGGCTCACACTAAAGGCAAAGCCGCCCTGGTGGTGCAGGCTGTGCCCTTTGATCACCAGGGGCGGCACAGCGGGTACCTCGGCGGCCGCCAGTTCGGCGGCAAAGGCGTGTTCTTCGAGGATGGCGGCCTCGCTCCAGCGGCCGGGCCGGTAGAACTTGGCCACCACCTGCGCATGGCCTTGCACCGGTTCGTCCAACGGGATCTGGTAGACGCGGTTTTCGTAGGAGCTCAGCGCGGTCAGGCGGCCGTCTCCCCACAGGCCGATGGATGCCGGGGCATCGAGCACCGCATCGGGTGTGAGGGTGTCGTAGGGGTGCGAGGAATCGGCCATGCGGGGATTGTCTCCCCTGCGGCCCGCCTCAGCTTCGAAAGCGCCGGCGCGTGAGGACCAGGGCCAGCCAGAAGGCCACCACGGCATAGGTCGCCAGCACTGCCAGGTGGCGCAGCGGCGCTTCTGGCCAGCGGTCCATGAACAGAGGTCGGACCAATTCGACCGCGTTGGTCAGGGGCAGCCAGTCGGATACGACCCGCAGCAGCGGCGGCAGTTGATCACGCGGAAAGAACACGCCCGAGAGAAACATCATGGGCGTGAGAAACAGCGTGAAGTAGTAGTTGAAAAAATCATAGCCCTTGGCCAGGGCGTTGAAGATCAGGGCCATGCTGGAAAAGGTGATGCCAGCACCCGCCAGCACCAGCCAGACCATGGCGAGCTTGGGGCTGGTGCTGATACCCAGAGCCATCATCACGATCAGGATGGCGGTGACGGTGAAGACCGCCTTGTAGGCGGCCCACAGCATTTCTGCGACGACTACGTTGTCCAGGGACACCGGCGCGTTGAGGATGCCGCTCCAGGTCTTTTGCACGTGCATGCGCGAGAAAGCCGAATAGAGGGCTTCGAAAGACGCCGCATTCATGGCGCTCATACAGATTGAGCCGCTGGCCAGAAAGACGAGGTAGGGCACCTGGGTGTCACCCAGCTGCACCTGGCCGACCAGGGCGCCCAGGCCATAGCCAAAGGCGATCAGCCAGATCAGAGGTTCGGCGATGTTGGCCAGCACACTGGGTACCGCCAGCTTGCGCCATACCAGCAGGTTGCGCAGGAATACGGGCCACCAGCGCAAGGACAGATCGGGCGCATGCCACAGGCTCATGCTCAGGCCTCCTCCCGGATCTGGCGTCCGGTGAGTTTGAGGAACAGGTCCTCGAGGTTGGCGGGGCGGTGCAGGGTGCGCAGGCCCGGTCGGTTGGACAGCGCCTGGAGCAGCGCACGCGCATCCTGCGTGTAGAAAAACACCGTCTCGCCACTGACCTCGACACGCGCCGCGTGCGCGCGCAGGGGCGAGTCCACCAAGTCGAGTGCGCCCTGGCCATAGGCCTCGACCACGTCGGGCTCGAGGTGGCTGGCGATCAGATCGCGAGGCCGTCCTTCGGCGATTTTGCGGCCCTGGTCCATCACCAGCAGGCGGTGGCACAGGCGCTCGGCTTCGTCCATGAAGTGGGTGGTCAGGAGGATGGATTTGCCCTGTTGCAGCAGCAACTGCAGGCGCTCCCACATCAGGTGGCGCGCCTGCGGGTCCAGGCCGGTGGTGGGTTCGTCGAGCACCAGCAAGGCCGGGTCGTTGACCAAGGCACGCGCCAGGCTCAGGCGCCGGCGCATGCCACCTGAGAGTTCGGCGGGTCGCGCCTGGGCTTTGTGGGTGAGGGCTGCGAATTCGAGCAGACGCGGAATGCGCTCGCGCACCTGGCGCGCCGGCAGGCCGAAGTAGCGGCCATACACCAGCAGGTTTTCTTGGCAGGTGAAGTCGGGGTCGAGCGTGTCGAACTGCGTGACCACCCCGAGTCGGGCCTTGATGGCCATGGCGTCTTGAGGCAGGGACAGACCCATGGCGGTGACTTCGCCGCTATCGGGCTCGGTCTGGCCCAGGCACATGCGCACGGTGGTGGTCTTGCCCGCGCCGTTGGGGCCGATCACGCCCAGACATTCGCCCGGGGCGATCTCAAAAGACAGGTCGTTGACCACGGTGGCCGCGCCATAGCGCTTGGTCAGGTGGCGGGCGGCAAAAAGCGGGGCGGGGGCATCCATGCAGTCGGCTATTGTGGCCCACCGGACAAGCCCGCAGGGCCACCCGTAAAATTGCGGGTTCGCCCCACGATCGGTTGTACGTGCTTCCTCCCCTGTCCATCTTGATGCAGCACCTGCTGCCCAATCAGCTGCTGACACGCGCGATGGGCGCGTTCGCCGGGTGGGAGGGCGGTGCGGTCACACGCGCCGCGATCCGCCGCTTCATCGCCCGCTACGGCGTGGACATGAACGAAGCGGCCGACCCGCAGCCGCAGGCCTATCCCACCTTCAACGCGTTTTTCACCCGCGCGCTGCGCCCCGCTGCGCGGCCCCTGGCCGATGCGGACTTCATTTGCCCGGTCGATGGCGCCATCAGCCAGTTCGGGCCGATCGCGCATGACCAGATTTATCAGGCCAAGGGCCACCACTATTCGACGACGGCGCTGGTGGGCGGCGATGCGGCCCTGGCCCGCCAGTTTGACGATGGCCATTTCGCGACGATCTACCTCTCGCCGCGCGATTACCACCGCATTCACATGCCGTGTGAGGGTCGACTCACGCGGATGATCCATGTGCCCGGTGACCTGTATTCGGTCAACCCGCTCACCGCACAACATGTGCCAGGTCTGTTCGCGCGCAATGAGCGCGTGGTGTGCGTGTTCGACACGGCGCATGGTC
>JAJTGH010000025.1 GCA_021299555.1 Comamonadaceae bacterium | reverse complement strand
AGATGTATTTCCCAGGCGATCCGCTGCTCGAACTCGACCCGATGTACATGAGCATGCCCGAGCATCTGCGCTCGAGCCTGGTTTCCAAGTTCAGCATCGACGTGACCCAGCCCGAATATGCGCTGGGCTATGTGTTCGACATTGTTTTGCGTGGCCCCAAGGCCTCGCGGTTTGAGTGAGGTGGCACCCATGACCCGGCTTTATCAGACCCCCTCCCAGACGATCGGCCCCTACTTCGCTTATGGCCTGGCGCCCACCCAATACGGCTACCCGTTTCTCAAGAGCCTGTTCACGCCGGTGCTGGCGCAGCGCCAGGCCCAGGGTGAGCATGTGCGCATCACCGGCCAGGTGTATGACGGTGCGGGCAACACGATCAATGACGCGCTGATTGAAATCCAGCAGTGCAATGCCGGCGGCCAGTTGCTGCAGACCCCGGCCGAGGTGCGGGATCAGGGCTTTAGCGGTTTTGGCCGCTGCGGCACCGGTACGCTGGCGGGCAATCACTACGAGTTCTTGACGGTCAAGCCCGGTGCTGCCGGGCCGGGCCAGGCGCCTTTCATCCATGTGTGCGTCAGCGCGCGCGGCTTGTTGCTGCATGCCTTCACGCGCATTTACTTTGATGACGAGGTCGCAGCCAATGCCAAAGACGAGGTGCTCGCCAGTGTGCCTGCCGCCCGCCGCGACACCCTGATCGCCAGGCGCAGCCTCACGCCTGCGGGCGTGGAGTACCGCTTTGACATCCACATGCAGGACAACGCCAAGGGCCGCGAGACGGTGTTTTTTGACCTTTGAGCGTCTTTTGGGGCCGGGCCGCAGCGTGTTCAGGCCTGCTGCGCCCACTGCCTCAACACGAAGCGCTGCAGCTTGGCGTTTTCGGTTCTGGGCAGATCCGGGACGAAGCGAACCTTGCGCGGGTATTTGTAGGGGGCCAGGTTTTGCTTGATCCACTGCTGCAGTTGCGTGGCCAGATCGTCGTCCGGCTGCAGGGGTGAGCGCAGCACCACAAAGGCCATGACCACCTGGCCGCGCTCGGCGTCGGGCGCGCCGACCACGCCACAGTCGGCCACGGCCGGATGGGTCAGCAAAACATCTTCCACTTCAGGGCCGGCAATGTTGTAGCCGGCGCTGATGATCATGTCGTCGGTGCGGGATTGATACCAGAAGTAGCCGTCGTCGTCCATGCGGTAGGCATCTCCGGTGAGGTTCCAGCCGTGTTGCACGTAACTCGTCTGCCGCGCATCGCTGAGGTAGCGGCAGCCCGTCGGGCCACGGACAGCCAGGCGGCCAATCTGGCCGGCTCGCAGCCGCTGGCCGGCATCGTCGAGGATGCAGGCCTCATACCCGTGCACCACTTGCCCGGTGGCACCCGGGCGCACTTGGCCCGGCTTGCAGCCGATGAATGCATGCAGCATCTCTGTCGAGCCCAGGCACTCGGTCAGTTCCAGACCGGTGGCCTCCTGCCACTGCGCGCGTGTGTCGGCCGGCAGCATTTCTCCTGAAGAGACGGCGTGACGCAATCGGGCCAGCGCTTTGGGTTGAGCCAGTGGCGCCATCTTGCGGTAGAAGGTCGGTGCGGTAAAGCAGATGCTGGCCCGATGATCGGCCAGGCCCTGGAGCAGCGACTCGGGGCTCCATTGCGGCTCGAGCACGGCGCTGGCGCCCACGCGCATCGGAAATACCAGCAAGCCGCCCAGGCCAAAGGTAAATGCCAGCGGGGGCGTGCCAATGAAGACATCATCGGCCGTTGGCGCCAGCAGATGGTGAGAAAGCACGTCGGCAATGAGCAGCAGGTCTCGGTGAAAGTGCATCGTGCCCTTGGGCATGCCTGTGGTGCCCGAGGTAAACGCGATCAATGCCACGTCATCCTGCACGGTATCGGCGGCTGTGAAGGGCGCGCTGTGCCTGGCCATGGCCGATTCCAGACCCGTTGCTGAATCCGTGCCGTAACCCAAGGTCGGGCAGGGCAGACCGCGCTGACCGCGCTCTTGCACGACGGCCTGCCAGGCGGTCAGCAGCAATGCATCGCACAGGGCGGCGTTGACCTGGGCTTTGTCGGCGATCACACCGAGTTCGCGTTCGCGCA
This sequence comes from Comamonadaceae bacterium, assembly GCA_021299555.1. Classification (GTDB taxonomy): domain Bacteria; phylum Pseudomonadota; class Gammaproteobacteria; order Burkholderiales; family Burkholderiaceae_C; genus Polaromonas. Next base: position 23,086 of record JAJTGH010000025.1, on the reverse strand, counting down.
GCAGCGGCATGGTGGTCACGGCCACGCAGCCGGACTTGACCACGGCCAGCCAGCAGGCGGCGAGCATCGGGTGGTTGGCGCCGCGCAGCAGCACACGGCTGCCAGTGGGCAGTTGCCAGTCATTGCGGATCACGTGCGCGATCCGATCGACCTGCTCGAGCAATTGGGCGTAGGTCCAAACAAGGCCCGCGCCGCGCAGCGCAATCCGGTGGCCCTTGCCGGCGCGCACATGCGCATCGAGCAGTGCGTCTGCTGCGTTGAGCCGCTGCGGGTAGCTCAGACCGCGCGGCGGTGGCAGCAGGGTTGGCCATTGCTCTGCGGGCGGCAGATGATCACGGGTAAAGGTGTCTTCGTGGCTCGACGGGTACAACATGATGATGGGCGGCGCTCAAGTGCCTACGCCCGTGTCGGCGGTCTTGGTCTGATCGGCAGCATCGGCCTGCCAGGCCGGTGCCACCAGACGGCGTTTGCCGTCTTGCGACTTCCGCACACCGGGTTCGTCAAGCGCCTGGCGATCCCACAGCTGGCAGCTCACCTGCTTGTGCTTTTGGTCCAGCCCTTCGCAGTAGTTGGTGTATTCGCACAGGCGCACTTCCCGCCCGCGACCGAGCCAGGTCTTGAGCGCCCAGTCGGGGTCGGCCAGGCTTTGGCGGGCCGTGCCGACCACGTCGCAGTCGCCGGCCGCGAGCATGGCTTCGGCCATCTCAAAGTTGTGCACGCCGCCTGTGCACACCACGGGGGTGCTCAAGCCGGCCTGCCTGATTGTGTGGCGGATCTGGGCCGTGGCCTGGCGGTTGCGCCCGAAAGGGCCTTGGGCGTCCGACAGGTATTGCGGCATGCACTCGTAGCCACTGCGCCCGGTGTAGGGGTAGGCGGCCTGGCCGATGCCCGGCTGCTTGGCATCGTCAAATTTACCGCCCCGGCTGGTGGAGAGAAAGTCCATGCCGGCCAGCGCGAACTGCAGTGCGTACCACGTGCTGTCTTGCACGGTGCTGCCGCCTTCAATGCATTCGTCGGCCAGAAAGCGGCAGCCCACGGCATAGCCGGCGCCAACGGCTGCACGCACCTGAGCGTAGACCTGCAGCGGCAGACGCACGCGCTGCTCGCGCGAGCCGCCATAGCCGTCACTGCGCTGATTGGTGGCCGACAAGAACGAGGCCATGGTGTAGGCATGGGCATAGTGCAGCTCGACGCCGTCAAAGCCGGCGGCCTGGGCCCTTTGCGCCGCGTTTGCAAACAGCCCTGGTAATTCCTGCGGGAGTTGTGCGATGTGCGGCAGGTGTATGTCATTGACATGCTCACGCGCACCGTACTGCAGGCTTTGCCAGTCGCGCAAATCGAGCACGCCCTGCCAGCCATCGGGGCCGAGCTTGAACAAGGCCTCGCGCGCTTGCTGATCAGGCAGCCCCAGCAGACCGGCGCGCTCGAGCAGGGCCGGGCTCAGGTTCAGATGCCGCTCAAAGAAAACCTGCGGATCGGGGCGCCTGCGTATGCGCAGGAAGTCGATGATCTGAATCAGCAGCCGCGTCTGGCCGCCGCTGGCTTCGTGCACTGCGCGGGTCAGGCGGCGCAGTCCGTCGATGTAGCGGTCGTCGCCAATGCGCAGCAAGGGACCGCTGGGTACGTCGCGGATACCGGTGGCCTCGACCACGATGGCCCCTGGCCGGCCCTGCGCAAAGCGGGCGTACCACTGGATCACATCTTCAGTGACTTCGCCCGCCTCGTTCGATCGCCAGGGCACCATGGCTGGCACCCAGGTGCGGTGGCGCAAGGCCAGAGGGCCGAGCTGTATCGGGCTGAACAGGCGGGCCGCTTGCGCCTCCTGACGGCTTGGGCTGCGCCCAGGAGAGGGGAAAAACTTGATGCGCTCAGGCGGCTTCCACATGAATCATGTCCTAGAAACGGGCGTTTCCAGGACGATCAAACCCATGCCTGGATGACGTAATCGTAACTGGCCTGAGCGTTGAACATGTCCACCCGCTGCAAGCGGACCTTCCATTGACCGGCTTGCTTGATCAGGTGATGTCTGTAGCTGCCCCCGAAATGGCGCACGCGGTCGCGGCGCACTTCCATCATCTGAAACGGTGTGTAGGTTGAGACCGAGTCGGCTGCGGCCTGTTCGACGATCACCGCGCCCAGCAGATGGTGTGTGGCCCACTGCGCCGCCTGAGACCAGGCGTTTGGGTGCATCAGGCGGTTGGCGCGCACCTCCATGAGCAGCCTGTCCTCGGCAAAGATGGACGGCTGCGAGGCCCAGTCGGTCTGTTCGGGCGCGGCCGGCATCCAGTACACGCCGTCCTCGGTGAACAGCTCCATCCACTGGTTCCAGCGCCGCGCGTCGAGCATGACGGCCTGCTGAGTCAGCAGCACTTGAATTTCGCGCAACAGCGAGGCATCGACGTCCACGCTTTGTGGGATGTAGCCGACCGCGCTTTCGCGGCTGCGGCCCATGTGATCGGGCGCAATCGATTCAGCGCCGGTGAGCGACTGCACGGCTTCGATGACGACGCCGGTGCCGAGGGCTTGCTTGACCTGGGTTTGTGACATGCGGGTGCTCCTCTTCAGGCGGTGGCAGTGGTGGCGCTGCTCAGGTAGTTGCGCCAGGCCTTGAACTGATTGCGCATCACCACTTCCGATGTGCCGTTGTTGGAATAGAGCACGCCGTCTTTTTCGGTGTCACCGCCCATGTTGCGGTGAAAGCTCACCCAGTCGTTGCCCTTGGACTGCAGGCCGTTCTGGCCCCGGGTCCAGTTTTCGAGGTCATCGGCATTGATCATGGTCGCTGGCGAATTGACCAGGTTGAAGTACCACATGGATCGGCGGTAGATGGCTTCGGGCGCGCCCTTGAGCCGGAAATGCCAGATTTCCGAGAGCGTCTTGTCCGGACCCAGGGGCCTCAGGCAGCGCAGTTGCTGCAGCGGCGACTGCACCGACAAGTAAGGGTAGATCAACACATGGTGGATGCTGCGCGAGAGGTATTCCTCGGTTTTTTCCGGCCCGTAGGCTTTGCGCATGATCGCTTCGTATTCCTGCGTGTCCGGGTCGGTCGGCCGCAGGCCCATGTAGGCCTTGAGGATGCCATGACCATGCGGGAAGTTGACAGTCTGCACCGAGTCCCACTGGTCAAAGCTCGAGGCAAAGGTGGAGAGGTAGTGAAAGTGCAGGGGCGCACTGCCCCGCTTCTCCTTGATCTGCTTTTCGACCCGGCGCGCCGACACGCCAGTGGACTGATGGGTGACCGAGGGGTGCAGGGCATCGAGCTGGTTTTCCATGAAGAACTTCCAGTTCGACTGCTGCACCACCCGGTGGCACACCGGCACCACCTCGACCTCGCCTTCGGGCGAGCGGTCGCACATGTCGTCGAAAGCCACCTTGGCATCACCAAGGAACTCCGGCAGAGACGGGCCTGTGGGGCTCAGGCTGGCAAACACGAAGCCGCGGTAGCTGTCGACCCGTGCGGCGCGGGCCATGTTGCAGTCTGGATCTTCGGTGTTCAGACGCGTGCCCTCATAGCCCTTGATCAGGGGGATGGCCCGCACCTTGCCGTCGAGATGAAAGCTCCAGGCGTGGTAGGGGCAGACAAAGCTGCTGCCGGTGTTGCCGCTGTGGCTGCCGCACAACTGCACGCCACGGTGAGGACAGCGGTTGTAGAGCACGTTGATCTGCCCGTCCTTGCCGCGCACCATGACCATGGGCTGACGGCCGATCTGCACCGTCTGGTATTGCCCGACTTCCTTGACTTGCGACTCGTGGCCGCAATAGACCCAGGCCGATTCAAAAATATGTTCCATCTCCATGTCGAAGATGGCCTGGTCGGTGTAGACGCTGCGGTGGACGCGGTCGGGTTGGACCAGGTGGTCCAAGTCGAGAGCGGGCATGGGGTTCTCCTTTTGCAGATGGACAACCGCGAAGTTAACAAGTCTTGGGCCTTGGGTACAACAACCGCGGCGGTGTTTTCCATTACCATGGGTTATGGATTTCCGGAAAGTGCAATTTTTCCTCGCGGCTGTGCGCTGCGGCAGCCTGACCGATGCGGCGGCCGAGCTTGGCGTGTCACAGCCCGCCCTGTCCAAGGCCATCAAGGCGCTCGAGCGCAGCCTGGGCGCGCCCCTGATCGAGCGGGGGCGATTTGGTGTGGTGGCCACGCCCTTTGGTGAGGCCTTGCGCTACCACGGTCAGGTGGTGGAGGCGGAATTTCGGCATGCCGCCGGCGAGATCGAGGCGCTCAAGGGTGCACAAAAAGGCCATGTGACTTTGGGCTGCGGGCCGACCGAGGCCACCCGCTTGCTGCCTCTGGCGCTCAATCGCGTGGCGCAAAGCCGGCCGGAGCTCAAGGTCAGCGTGCTTTACGGCCTCAACGAGTCGCTCATGCCCTCGGTCAAGCAGGGCGACATCGACTTCGCCTTGTCATCTGTGCCTGGCCGTGCGCAAGACCCGGACCTGCTGCACGAGACGCTGTTTACCGAAAGCGCTGCGGTGGTGGCGCGCTCGGACCATCCGCTGGGCCGGATGCGCCAGATCACCCCGGCCTTACTGGCCCAGCAGCAATGGGTGCTGCCGCGCCAGCGCGAGCTTGAGCGACAGGCCTTCGATGACTTCTTTCGCAGCCATGGCATTGCCCCGCCGACCGCGCAGATTGAAACCACCTCCACCGTGCTGATGAAAGCCATGGTGATGCAGTCCGATGCGCTGACCTTCATTCCGCGTGAGCTCATTTTCTGGGAGGAGCGTGCCCGCCAGCTGCGCGCGCTGCCGGTGGCTGGTGTCGAGTGGGTGCGGCCAGTGGGCATGACGCGCCGCCGCCAGGGCGCCCTCAGCCCGGCCAGCCGCTTCGTGATGGAGTGCTTGCGCAGCGTGGCGGGGCAGCACTTTTGAGGCACGCGTTCTCGCTCGAGGACGATGGGCGCTGATGCAAGACCCCAATAAGCTTTGGGTCAGCGGGGCGACCATGCCCTGCAGCAACGGCGACTGCGGCGATGCGGCATCATTGGCGTAAAGCCCCGCTCAAAAGGACAGCACGATGATCTACGCAACCCTCAAGACCCTGCACGTGCTGGCCATCGTGGTTTGGATCGGCGGCATGGTCTTTGCCCATTTCTTTTTGCGCCCTGCGCTGGCGCAACTGGAGCCCGCAACGCGCTTGCGTCTGATGCACGACGTGCTCGGGCGTTTTTTCAAGGCGGTGCTCGTGGCCTCCTTGCTGACGCTGCTCAGCGGCGTGTGGATGCTCGGGCGGGTGGCCAAGCAGGTGGTGCAATCTGGTGGCAGCTTCGAGATGCCTCTGGCCTGGACCGTCATGGCGGTACTCGGTCTGGCCATGGTGGCCATCTTCATGCACATCCGCTTTGCGCTCTACAAGCGCTTGAGCCGGGCCGTCGCCGCGTCCGACTGGCCCGCTGGCGCTGTGGCGCTGGGCCAGATTCGGCTCTGGGTGTCGGTCAATCTGGGTTTGGGCGCGGTGGTCCTGCTGGTCACGCTGATGCGATGGACCGGCTGAAGTTGTGGCCGGCCAAGGTGTGACCGGCGCAATGGCGCGGTGGCGCAAAAGGAGCTGAGCAGATTTGACTGACGACAGAGCCTTGGCGTGCTGAAGAGGCCGCCTTGCAGCGGGCTCAAACCCCCAGATACCGGTGCCAGATGTCCTGGTCGGCGGCCAGTTCGGCCGAGCTGCCTTGCCAGGCGACCTTGCCCTTTTCCAGGATCAGATGGCGGTCGGCGATGCGCACCAGGCGGCTGACGTATTTGTCGACCACGATCAGGGTTTGGCCCGCCTGGCGCAGGCGTTCGATGCAATGCCAGATCTCCTCGCGGATCAGTGGCGCCAGGCCTTCGGTGGCCTCATCAAAGATCAGCAGCTTGGGGTTGGTGACCAGTGCGCGTCCGATGGCCAGCATTTGCTGCTCGCCGCCCGAGAGCTGGTTGCCCATATTGCTCCTGCGCTCGGCCAGTCGCGGAAACAGTTCGTAGACCGATTCGGGTGTCCACGGCTTGCCGCGTGCGTGGCGCTCGCTGGCAAAGGCGCTCAGGTGTTCATCGACGCTGAGATTGGGAAACACCTGCCGGCCTTCGGGCACCACGGCCACACCCATGCGGGCGATGGCATCGGGTCGGCTGCCCTGCACCGGCTGGCCTTCAAAGGCCACAGTGCCGGACTGAATGTCTTTGAGGCCGATGATGCTGCGGATGAGGGTGGTTTTGCCCATGCCGTTGCGTCCGAGCAGCCCGATGACTTCACCGGGCTGTACCTGGGCGTCGATGTCAAACAGCACCTGGCTGGCTCCGTAGGCCACCCGCAGTTGGTTGACGGCCAGCAGCGGCGTGCTCATGCGCTCGCTCCCGCAGGGCTTGCCACTTCATCGCCCAAATAGGCGGCGCGCACCTGAGCGTCCTTGCGGATCTCGTCGGGGCTGCCGCTGGCGATCAGGGCGCCGTTGACCAGCACCGAGATGCGGTCGGCCAGGCGGAATACGGCATCCATATCGTGCTCGACCAGCAGGATGGCCATTTGTCTGTCGCGGCGCAGTGACTCGATCAGCTCGACCACGCGCTGCGATTCTTCAGGGCCTGTGCCTGCCATCGGTTCGTCGAGCAACAGCATCTTGGGCTCGGTGGCCAGGGCCAGGGCCAATTCCAAGATCCGTTGCTCGCCGTGGGAGAGGGCGGGTGCGAGTTCATCGGCGCGCTCGGCCAAGCCCACCTCTTGGAGCAGGCCCGCTGCTTTTTCATACACGGCTCGGTCCTGGGCCACACTGCGCCAGAGCGAGCCGCGCTGAGGCTGCAGCGACTGCACCGCCAGTGCCACGTTGTCGATCACGGAGAAAGATTTGAACAACCGTGTGATCTGGAAGGACCGCACCATGCCCAGCCCCACCCGCGCATGGGCGCTGACGGCGTTGATGGCTTGGCCCATGAACACGATCTCACCTTCATCGGGTTGCAATTGCCCCGACAACTGGGCCACCAAGGTGGTCTTGCCTGCGCCGTTGGGGCCGATCAGGGCGTGGATTTCTCCTGGCCGCACCTGCAGGCTGACACCGTCGGTGGCACGCAGTGCGCCAAACGACTTGACCAGGCCGCGGATGTCCAGCACCGCCTGATTGCCCTGCGCGCTCATGGCTGGCCTCCGGTTTTGGCCGCCGGGCTGCGCCAGCGGCGCCACAGATCGGACAGGCCAGACAGGCCCTTGGGCGCCATCAGCACGACGGCCAGCAGCACCCAGCCCACGTAGAAATTAAAGTGCGGCGTGATCTCGGCGATCAGGTCTTCCAGGGTGAGCATCAGCAGCGCCCCCCACAGACCGCCGGCCAGCGTGCCCACGCCGCCCAGGATGACCATGATCATCAGCACACCGGACTGCGTCCAGTGCATCAGGTTGGGGCTGACATAGTTCTGCTGGTTGACCAGCAGCGCCCCGGCCAACCCTCCGATGGCCCCTGCAATCACAAACAGCGCCAGTTGGTAGCGGTAGACCGGGAAGCCCAGCGCCTCGGTGCGGATGTCGTCATCGCGCTGGGCCAGCACGATGCGGCCCATGCGCGAGCGCATCAGCATGTGCATGAAGGCCAGGCTGGCGACCAGCAACAGCAACACCAGCAGGAAAAAGTGCAGGTCGTTCTTGAGCACGATGCCCAGCCCAAAGTCGGAGCGCACCTTGATGTTCAGGCCCTCGTCTCCGCCATAGGCTTTGACCGAGTTGACCAGATAGAACAGCATCTGCGCAAAGGCCAGCGTGATCATGATGAAGTACACGCCCTTGGTGCGCAGCGAGATGGCGCCAATGATCAGTGCCAGCAAGGCCGAGACGGCCATGGCCAGGCCAAAGCCGAGCCAGCCGTTGGGCATGCCCTCGGTGATCAAGATGCCCACGGTGTAGGCGCCCACGCCGACAAAGGCCGCGTGGCCGAAGGACACCAGGCCGCCATAACCGAGGATCAGGTTCAGGCTGCAGGCGGCCAGGCCATAGATCATCATGCGGCTGATCATGGACAGGTAGTAGCCCAGGCCCCGGCTGTGCATCCAGTAGCCGATGGCTGCGGCGGCCAGGGTCAGCAACAGCCAGATCGGCCAGGACGCGGGTTTGGGGATGGCCGAGGCGGGGGAAGGTCCGAACTGCATCATGGGTCTTCAGCGCCGCGCGAAAAGGCCCTGGGGCCGCAGGAAGAGCACCACCGCCATCAGCAGGTAGACCATGATGGAGGCCACCGCCGGCCCGGCCGCGCTGGCCACCTGGGGCGGGAACAGTTCCCGGAACAGCGCCGGCATCAGGGTGCGGCCAAAGGTGTCGACAAAGCCGACCAAGAGTGAGCCGACAAAGGCGCCCCAGATCGAGCCTATGCCCCCGATGACGATCACCACAAAGGCCAAAATCAGCACGCTCTCACCCATGCCCACTTGCACTGCGAGCAAGGGTCCGAGCAGGGCGCCGGCCACCGCACACAGGGCCGCGCCCAGGCCGAAGACCAGGGTGAACAGCCACCGGATGTTGATGCCCATGGCCATGGCCATTTCACGGTTGGAGGCGCCCGCTCGCACCCAGGCCCCGACCCGTGTGCGGGTGACGGCCAGATAGAGCAGGCCGGCCAGCAGCAGGCCCACGCCGATGATGACCAGCCGATAGCTGGGGTAGAACAGGCCGGGCAGCAGCTCGATCGGGCCCGACAGGGCGGCCGGCGCAGCCAGCGGCATGTCGGTGCCCCAGATCATGCGAACCGCCTCGTTGATGATTAGGATGAGCGCAAAGGTGGCCAGCACCTGGGACATGTGGTCGCGGGCGTAGAGCGTTCGCAGCAGCGTCGACTCCATGGCCATGCCGAACAGGGCCGTCAGCGGGATGGCCAGCGCAAAGCCCAGCCAGAAGGACTGCGTCAGCTGCGCCAGCCAGGCCGCCAGGAAGGCGCCGACCATGTAGAGCGCGCCGTGGGCCAGGTTGATCATGTCCATGATCCCGAAGACCAGGGTCAGGCCCGAGGCCAGCAGGAAGAGCATCAGACCGAACTGCAGGCCGTTGAGCGCCTGCTCAAGAAATAGGATCCAGGTCATGGTGGGAGTGTAGCGAGGCGTTCAATGCCGACGGTCGTGCCAAAGAAAACCCCCGCCGCCGCCCTCAGGCAGCGCGGGGGCGTTCCGCTCGCAGGCGCCAGGATCAGCGCATGCTGCATTCCTGAACGTAGGCGTCGCCGTGGTTGGCCATGATGGGCTGGCTGGAGGTCAGCAGGTTGACCAGACGGCCTTGCGCGTCTTTCTTGACTTCGCGCAGGTAGTAGTTCTGGACCGGGTAGTGGTTGGTGTTGAAGCGGAAGGCGCCGCGCACCGAGTCGAACTTGACCTCGCGCAGCGCCTTGCGCACCGCATCTTTGTCGTTGATGTTGCCCTTGACGCTGCGGATCGCGGCATCGAGGATGAGGGCGGTGTCATAGCCCTGGGCCGCGTAGACGGTGGGCAGGCGCTTGTAGGCTTTTTCGAACTCGGCGACGAATTTGCGGTTGGCCGCGTTGTTGATGTCCAGCGCCCAGTGCGCGGTGTCGTTGATGCCCAGCATCACATCGCCGACGCCGCGGCTGATGTCCTGGTCTGCGCCGAAACCTGGGAGCACCAGGCGGATCTCTTTGTTCAGGCCGGCGGCCACAAACTGCTTGATGAAGTTCACGCCCATGCCACCAGGCAGGAAGGCGTACATCACTTCGGGCTTGGCCGCGCGGATCTGTGCCAGCTCGGCCGAGTAGTCGAGCTGGCCGAGCTTGGTGTAGACCTCATCGACCACCTTGCCTTTGTAAAACCGCTTGAAGCCGGCCAGCGAGTCTTTGCCCGCCTGGTAGTTGGGAGCCAGCAGGTAGGCGCTCTTGAAGCCGCGGGTGCTGGCATGTTGGCCTGCAGCCTCGTGGTAGGCGTCATTGGGCCAGGAAGCCACGAAGAAGAAAGGATTGCAGTCCTTGCCGGCCAGCGGCGAGGGCGCTGCATTGGGGCTGATGTAGAACACCTTCTCATTGACCGCCTCGGGCAGGCCAGCGAGCATGATGTTGGAGAAAACCACGCCGGTCATGAAGTCGACCTTGTCGCGCTTGACCATGCGCTCAAACAACTGCTTGCCCACCTGCGGATTGAATTGGTCGTCGCCGATGACCATTTCGACCGGAACTCCGCCCAAGCTGCCGCCGTTGAGCTGTACGGCCAGATTGAAGGCGTCGCGGATCTCTTCGCCGAGGGCGCCGTTGGGGCCGGACAGGGTGCTGACCAGGCCAATCTTGACCTTGCTGACGGGTTGCGCAAAGGCCGAGGCGGCGGTCAGGGCGGCGGCCAGCAGGACGGCCAGGCGGAAGGTTTTCATTTCATACTCCTGTTTCGGGTTGTCGACTCTTGGCGACGAATTTTCAAAGTGGTAATTTTTGTCCGGGAGTTGGACTTCCGACCCAAGGGTTTCCACCGAAGAGTCCCACTATTTTGCCCTCCTTCGGTGCGTTCCATCGCTCGGGGCCGGCTTCGGGGGACTACAAGAAATCCACTAGGCAGAAGTATTTCAGGGACAGTTACAGTCTGGGCATGGCAGAACGTTCTTTCAAACAAGAGGTCCAAAAACTCAAGCTCGGCGAGGGGCAGACCTTTCAGGGCGAGGGCATTTTGGCCGTCACCAAGGCGCTGCTGCAATCGGGGGTGTCGTATGTGGCGGGCTACCAGGGCGCGCCGATCTCGCACCTCATGGACGTGCTGACCGACGCCAACGACATCCTGACCGACCTTGGGGTGCACTTTGAGCACAGCGCCAGCGAGGCCACCGCGGCGGCCACGCTGGCCGCTTCGGTCAATTACCCGCTGCGCGGCGCAGTGACTTTCAAGTCCACCGTGGGCACCAATGTGGCCAGCGACGCGCTGGCCAACCTGGCCTCCGGCGGTGTGCGTGGGGGCGCCATGCTCATCGTTGGCGAGGACTACGGCGAGGGCTCGAGCATCATGCAGGAGCGATCGCATGCCTTTGCCATGAAGTCGCAGGTCTGGCTGCTCGATCCGCGCCCCAATTTGCCGTCCATCGTTCGCATGGTGGAAAAAGGGTTTGAGCTGTCGGAGGCCAGTAACACCCCGGTCATGCTCGAACTTCGCATCCGCGCCTGCCATGTGCACGGGCATTTTCAGACCCGGGCCAATCAGCGCCCGGCCTACACGCTCAAGGACGCGATCGAGAGGCCTGAGCGCGACACCGGGCGCATCGTGTTGCCGCCGTCGAGCTATGTGCACGAGCAAGAAAAGATCAGCAAGCGCTGGCCGGCGGCTGTGCGTTTCATTCAGGAGCATGGCCTCAATGAGCTGTTTTCGCCGCAGGCCCGCGACATCGGCATCATCGTGCAGGGCGGTCTTTACAACGGGGTGGTGCGCGCCCTGCAAATGCTGGGCCTGGCCGATGTGTTTGGACAGACCCAGGTGCCGCTGTATGTGCTGGGAGTGACCTACCCCTTGGTCGACGATGAGGTGCTGCAGTTCTGTCAAGGCAAGCGCTCGGTGCTGGTGGTCGAAGAGGGCCAGCCAGACTTTATTGCACAGAATATTCACGCCATCTTGCACCGGGCCGACAGCCGCACCCGCGTTCACGGCAAGGACATGTTGCCCATGGCTGGTGAATACACCGGCGCTGTCTTGCTCAAGGGCCTGGGCGAGTACCTGCGATCGCAGACGGATGCGCTGGCGCTGGCCGCGCCGACTCCGCCCTTGCCAGCGGTGGCCTCTGCCATTGACCAGGTGCAACCCAGGCCGCCCTCGTTTTGCACCGGCTGTCCGGAGCGGCCGATTTTCACTGCCCTGAAGATGCTTGAAAAAGAGCTGGGGCCCAGGCATGTCAGCGCCGATATCGGCTGCCACCTGTTTTCTATTTTGCCGCCCTTTCAAATCGGCGCGACCACCATGGGCTATGGATTGGGCTGGGCCGGCGCCTCGGCTTTCAATACCCCCGAGACAGATCGGCGCACCTTGGCCATCATGGGCGATGGCGGCTTTTGGCACAACGGCCTGACCAGCGGCGTGGGCAATGCGGTCTTCAACAAAACAGACAACGTGCTGCTGGTGATTGACAACGGGTATTCGGCCGCCACCGGCGGGCAGGACCTGCCTTCGTCCAAGGCCAGCAGTGCCATCCGCAGTACCAACCATCCGATCGAAAAGGCGGTGCGCGGGGTCGGTGTCGACTGGGTGCGCACCGTCACGCACACCTACAGTCTGGCTGATATGAAGCAGGCCTTGCGCGAAGCCATGACCACACCCGAGCGCGGCCCCAAGGTGGTGGTGGCGCAAAGCGAATGCATGCTCAATCGCCAGCGCCGCGAGCGGCCGCTGCGGCGCCAGAAAGTGGCCCAGGGCCAGCGCGTGGTGCGTGAGCGCTTCGGGATCGATCCGGACACCTGCACCGGCGATCGCTCCTGCATACGCCTGTCGGGCTGTCCTTCGCTGACCATCAAACCCAACCCAGACCCGCTGCGCAGCGACCCGGTCACCACGGTGATCGACAGCTGCGTGGGCTGCGGCCTGTGTGGCGAGGTGGCTCACGCGGCGGTGCTGTGCCCCTCGTTTTATCGGGCTGAAATCATCGACAACCCCAGCCGCTGGGACCGCTGGCTCGGCCGGGTGCGGCGTGGCGTGATCGCTTGGCTGCAACGGCGCATTGAGCGCAGGCTCGAGGGCATCGCGGCATGAGCGCCGAAAAGGCTGCGCCGGCGCAGCAGCCGCTCATCACCCTGGCAATTTTGGCCATGGGGGGAGAGGGTGGCGGTGTGCTGGCCGATTGGCTGGTCGACCTGGCCGAGCACAACGGTCATCTGGCCCAGACCACCTCGGTGCCTGGCGTGGCCCAGCGAACCGGTGCCACCATTTATTACCTGGAAATGTTTCCGGCTGCGCTGGTGCCTGAAGGCCGCTTGCCGGTCATGGCTCTCAGTCCCTTTCCGGGGGCGGTGGACGTCGTGGTAGCCTCGGAACTGATGGAGGCTGGCCGCGCGCTGCAGCGCCAGTTGGTCAGCGCCGACCGCACCACCTTGATTGCCTCGACCCATCGGGTCTATTCCATGACAGAGCGCATGGCGCTGGCCGACGGGCGTGTCGATGCGGACCAATTGCTGGCAGGCGCCCAGCAGGCGGCGCGGCAATGGATAGGCACCGACTTTGCTGTGCTTGCCGAGAGCAGTGGCAGCCCGATAGGCGCGGCGCTGTATGGCGCCATTGCGGCCAGTGGCCGCCTGCCCTTCGCCCGCGCTGAGTTCGAGGCCACCATCGAGCGCAGCGGCGTGGGCGTGGCCGCCAGCTTGAAGGCTTTTGCGGCCGGCTGGCAGGCAGCCCAGGCAGCTTTGGCCGGTCAGGCACCGACACACAGCGTGCCGGCAGCCGACGCCCTGCCAGAGGTCGGGCCACGGCTGCGTGAGTTGGCCCAGCGCGTAGCCCAGGTGCTGCCGGCGGTGGCGCAGGCTCACGCGCTGCATGGCATTGTCCGCCTGACCGATTACCAGGACGAGGGCTACGCCCGCCTGTATCTGGACCGCCTTCAGAGCCTGGTGGCTGCAGCACCTGCCACTGAATCGGGACGCGCGGTCATTGCCCAAACCGCCAGGCACCTGGCCCTTTGGATGTCCTACGAAGACACGGTCCGGGTGGCCGACCTCAAGACCCGGCGCAGCCGTTTCGATCGGGTGGGCCAGGAGGTCAGGCTCCAAGAGCGGCAGGACCTGCATATCCACGAGTTTTTGCATCCTCGGCTGGAAGAAATCGCTGACACCCTGCCTGCCGGCCTGGGTCGCTGGTTGCTGCGCACCGGTTGGGCGCGCCGCCTGGTGGGCCGCTGGACCCGCACGGGCCGGGTGGTGCAAACCAGTTCCTTGCGCGGGTATTTGCTGCTGTACGCAGTGGCCAGCCTGCGGACTTTGCGTCCGGGGTCCCTGCGCTATCAAGATGATCATGGGCCAGCTCGACGCGCTGAGCCCACAGGCCGATGGCGCGGGCCGCCTGCGCACTTTGGTGGCTGCGGCGCTGGCCGATGACAGCGGCCAGGCCCTGCAGCAAGCCCTGCGGCAGGCCTGATCGGATCGGAGCGAATTTTCACCCTTTCAACCAACGGGAGACGAGCATGAAAAAACGACTGTGGATGCAAGCAGCCAGCGCCTTGCTGATGGGCCTGGCTTTTGGAGCCGGGGCGCAGGAAACCACGCTCAGGCTGGTGAGCGGATTTGCAGAAAACGGGATTTATGTGCAGCGGCTGCAGCCCTGGATTGCCAAATTCAATGCCGAGGGCAAGGGCCTGTTGCAGATCAACTTCATTGGTGGGCCCAAGGCCATGCCCTCCTTTGAGGTGGGCAATGCGGTCAAGACCGGTGTGGTGGATGTTGCGCTCAATACAGGCGCCTTCTACACCAACGTCATGCCCGAGGCAGACTTTCTCAAACTCACCCAGATGCCGATTGCCGAGCAGCGCAAGAACGGCGCCTTTGACGCGATCAACCGGGTCTGGAACGAAAAAGGCAACATGCAGTATCTGGGCCGCATGGTCGAGAACCAGCCTTTTCACATCTACACCAACAAGAAGATCGACAAGCTCGACCTGACGGGTCAAAAAATCCGCATCACCCCTGTGTATCGCGACTTCTTCCAGGCCCTCAATGCCAGCGTGATCACCACGCCGCCGGGCGAGGTTTACACCGCGCTCGAGCGCGGCGTGGTGGACGGCTATGGCTGGCCCATCGGCGGCATCTTTGACCTGAACTGGCATGAGAAAACCAAGTTCCGCGTCGACCCGGGTTTTTATGACGCCGAGGTCTCGCTGATCATGAACCTGCCGGCCTACAAGCGCCTGAGCGATGCCCAGCGTGCCTACCTGAACAAGCAGGTGCTGGCGCTGGAAGCTGAGAACAGCTTCTGGGTCAAGTACGCGGCCGATGAAACCGCCCGACAGGCCAAGGCCGGCATTCAGACCATTGCCTTCGATGCGGCCACCACCAAGGCCTTTCGCGAAAAGGCCTACGAGGTGGGCTGGGCCGGTGCGGCCAAACAAAGTCCTGAGATCGCGGCCCGCTTCAAGGCCCTGTTCTCCAGGTAAGGACCGGTGGCCGATCGCTTGTCTGCGATCTGGGGGCGGCTGCTGGCCGCCCTGGCCTTGCTGGGCTGCCTGCTGCTCCTGCTGATGATGCTCATCATCGTCGGCGATGTGGCCTTGCGCAACCTGGCCGTCGCCGGGTGGCCGCGCGGGCTGGCCTGGAGCAACGAGGTGTCGGAGTGGCTGCTTTTGCTGCTCACTCTGTGCGTGGCGCCGTGGCTGCTGCGTCAGGGCCAGCACATCCGTGTCGACATCGTGCTGCAACCGCTGCCGCCCCTGTGGGCATGGTGGCTCGAATGGCTGGGTGACCTGCTGGGCCTGCTCACTTGCTTGGTGTTGATGGCTGTCTCAGCCAAGGCCGCTCACGCCAGCATGGCCTCGGGTGCTTTGAGCATCAAGACCCTGGTCACGCCCGAATGGTGGAGCTTGGCGCCGCTGCCGGTGGCGTTTGCGCTGCTGTCCATTGAGATGCTGTTTCGCATGCATCGCCTATGGCGCGGTGAGCGTGGGCCGCGCCGCGACGCGGTCAGTGCCGCATGAATGAGCACCCAGTATGCTGAGCTGGACCCTTGCCGCTTGGTTGCTCCTGGGGGGCTCGACCGTCTTACTGCTCATCGGCATGCCCGTGGCCCTGACCTTTTTGGCGGTCAACCTGGCCGGTGCCTGGCTTTACATGGGTGGCGAAGTCGGACTGGTGCAGTTGGCGCGCAGCAGCGTCAGCTCTGTGGCCGCCTTTGCCCTGACTCCCATCCCCCTGTTTGTGCTCATGGGAGAGGTGCTGTTTCACACCGGGTTGGCGCACAAGGTGATCGAGGGCATAGACCGGCTCATCACCCGGGTGCCGGGGCGCCTGGCGGTGGTGGCGGTGGTGGCCGGCACGGTGTTTTCAGCGATTTCTGGCTCGACCATTGCCACCACGGCGATGCTCGGCTCCCTGATGCTGCCGGTGATGCTGGCGCGCGGCTACCATGCAACGCTGGCCACCGGTCCCATCATGGCCATAGGCGCGGTGGATATGCTGATTCCACCTTCTGCGCTCACTGTGCTGCTGGGGTCTTTGTCGGGCATCTCGATTTCCAAGCTGCTGCTCGGTGGCATCGTCCCCGGTCTCATTTTGGCTGCGGCATTTATCGCCTGGATCATCCTTCGGGTGCGGTTGAATCCTGCGCTGGCGCCAGAGGACACGCAGGCGCCAAAGTTTCATGGCTGGCAGCGCTGGCACCTCATGCTTGCCTATGTCCTGCCCACGCTGTCCATCTTCGGTGTGGTGGTAGGCGCTCTGGCCGCTGGCTGGGCCACGCCCACCGAATGCGCCGCTCTGGGGGCCTTTGCCACCATGGTTCTGGCTGCCATGTACCGGCGCCTGTCGTGGGCGGCGATCAGGAAGGCGCTCATGGGCACGGCGGCCATCTCGGGCATGATTTTGTTCATCATCCTGGGGGCCACCACCTTTGCGCAGTTGCTGTCTTTCTCTGGGGCCAGCAACGGACTGGTGCAAGGCATCACGGGTCAGGGCTGGTCGAAGGAAGCCATCGTGGTGGGCATGATGGTGCTGCTGATCTTTCTGGGTCTGTTCGTCGATCAGGTCAGCATGATGATGATCACGCTGCCCATCTTCATGCCCATCGTCAACAGCCTGGGCATCGATCCGGTCTGGTTCGGCGTGATGTTTTTGATCTGCATGCAACTGGGCTTGCTGCTGCCGCCCCATGGCCTGCTGCTCATGACCATGCGTGGCGTGGCTCCGCCCGAGGTACGCACGGTACAGATCTTTCAGGCGGTCACGCCCTATGTGCTGATGAGCATCGCCTTGCTGGCCGCTGTGTTTTTTTGGCCGGCGATTGCGACCTGGCTGCCGACGCTTTGAGTGCGCTTGAAGCCGGCCCGCCTGGGGCCGGCTGATGTGTCAGCTCATTCTGGCGTGATGCCGGCGCGCTTGACCGCCGCACCCCATTTGACGGTTTCGCTGCGGATGAAGGCGGTGAATTGTTCCGGGCTGCTGCCCACCGGATCAGCGCCGGCCTTGGACAAGGTTTCACGCACGTCCGGCGTGGCCAGCACCTTGCCCACCTCTTCTTGCAAGCGCTTGAGCACCGCCGGCGGTGTGCCTGCCGGTGCAACGATGCCGGTCCAGCCGCTGACAGCCACACTTGGATAGCCCGCCTCGGCCATGCTAGGAACGTCTGGAGCGGCTGCCGAGCGCTGGGGCTGGCCGACGGCCAGCGCGCGCAGCTTGCCGGCCTTGACCTGGGCCAACAGGGCCGGCATGGTGCCAAAAATAAAGTCCACCTGCCCGCCCAGCAGATCATTGATGGCCGGCGCCTCTCCCTTGTAGGGTACGTGAAGCATGTTCACGCCCGCCGCATCGGCCAGCAGCTCGGCGGCCAGCTGCGACTGGTTGCCGATGCCGGCCGAGGCAAATCGGACGGCGCCCGGCTTGGCCTTGGCCGCATTGATCAGGTCGGCCACGCTTTTGTACGGGGAGGCCGTATTGACCACCAGCAGAAAGGAGATCGAGGTGGTCTGCGTCACCGGCGCGAAGTCACGAAGCGTGTCGTAGGGCACCTTTTTATAGATGTGCTGGTTGATGGTCAGCGCGCTGGGCGAGGTCATCAAAAAGGTGTGGCCGTCGGTCGCCCGGGCCACCGCCTCGCCGGCAATCATGCCGTTGGCGCCGGCGCGGTTGTCGATCACCACCGCCTTGCCCAGCGGGTCGGTGAGTTTTTGACCGATCAGCCGGGCTGCGATGTCAATGCTGCCGCCGGCCGACTGCGACACCACGAACTTCACTGGTGCGTTGGGCCAGCTGGCCTGGGCATGGCTGCTGACCGCAATGGCGGCCAGCGATGCAGCGATCAAGGTGGCGAAGATGGGTTTCATGAAAAGTCCTTTTGGGAGTGAACAAGTCTTAGGGGGAAAAATCGACCAGCGCGCTCACGTCGGGGCAGCGTTCAATATTCATCAGCGCCTGGCGCATCTGATCTGCGCGCTGCGCGCCCCACAAGGGCACGGCCAGATCGTCGTACTTGCGCCGCAGGTCGGTCACGGCGTGCGGCCGCTTCGGCTCGCCACTGGTGATTTCGCAGCGGCCCTCAAGGGTTCGGCCATCGCGCAGTCTCAGCTTCAGCTCGACCCGTTGCAATCCGGGGTACTGGGCGGTGAAGTCTTCGTCCTCGGTGACGTGCACCTTGGCCGCAAGCGCCATCACCGCTGGGTCGGCCACCGCCTCGTCGGAAAACGCAGCCAGGCCAGAGCGCGAGCCCAGCAGCAAAGTGGCCAGCGCAAAGGGGATGGAAAAACGGGTGCCAAACCAGTCGGCAGGCTGCTGCCTGGACAGATAGGCGGCCAAGCGGTAAGCACGCACGTCGATGCGCTCGATGGCCCGTACGTCGATCGATTGTTTGGCCAGCGCGTCGTGCAGTGCGTCAATGGCCGAATGGGCGTAGCGGGCGGTCGGATAGAGCTTGAGATAGCCTTCGAGCAGCAGCCAGCGCTGACCCAGATCGCCCACGGCCGCCTCGGCCGAAAAACCATCGCCGAGCACCAGACTGAAGGTGGTGTTGACGCCGTCGGTCGGTCCGGTAAAGCCCGATTGCACCATGCGCAGCGCCATCTGACCCATGAAACCGCTGTGACCCGCATACCAGTTGCGAACGGTCGCGCCATCGAGCATGGTGTGCCGATTGGTGGCCATGCAGCAGGAGGCTGCCAGACTGGCCAGCTCGCGCAGATGTTGCGCGGGCAGGCCTCGCAGCCGTGCACACGCCAGCGCCGAACCCACCACCCCGAAAGTGCCGTGCGGATTGATGATCAGCTTGGTTCGTGTGGCCATGCCGATTCGGGCCACCACCTCATAAGACAGCGCGATCGTCGCCAGCAACTCTCGCCCGCTCAATCGGAGTTCCTGGGCCGTGGCCAGCGCGGCAGGAATCACCTGAATGCCCGGGTGTCCATTGGCCAGAAAGTTGCCTTCGTCAAAGTCCAGCCAGGCCCCGGCAATGCCATTGAGCATGGCCGCATCCAACGCCGGGCCTGTACGCCCGGCGCCGATCACCCAGGCCCGGCCCGCATCGGGGGCCTGGGCCAGCTGTCGCTGGGCCAGGGCGCTGACCTGAGGCTCGCGCATCCCCCGGGCGATCACCGGCAGCGTGTCGACCAAAATCTGCCGGGTCCGCTCCAGGACAGGCTCGGGGATGGCGTGTTCAGGCGTGCAGCCAACAAAGCGTGCCAGCTGCTCGAGGTAGTCGCCAGTCACAGGTTCAAAGCGGTGACCTGGGCGTGATCAATTGACCGCAATGCCTGCGGTGCGCACCAGCCGTCCCAGTCGGACCACATCGCCACGGATCAAATCGCCAAACTCCTGCGGGCCCGCGCCCACCAGGTCAAAGCCCAGGCCCCCGAGTTTGGCCCGAACCGCCGGGTTGGCCATGGCTTTGGCGAACTCGGTGTGCAGCCGGCGCACCACCTCGGGTGGTGTGCCCGCTGGCGCAACGATGCCATTCCAGGCCGCATAGCCGTAGCCAGCAACCCCGGATTCGGCGATCGTCGGCACGTTGGGCATGACCGGCGAGCGCTTGGGCGTGCTGATCGCCAGCACCTTGACCTTGCCTTCCTTGGCCAGATTGACCACGTTGGAGATGCCTGTGAACATGACCGGAATGGTGCCGGCCATCAGGTCGGTCAAGGCCGCACCCATGGCCTTGTGGGGAACGTGGGTCAGCTTGATGCCCGCTGCATCGATCAAAAACTCCATGGCCAGGTGCTGGGCCGAACCCGATCCGGTGGACGTGAAGTTCAGGGCGCCGGGTTTCGCTTTGGCCTGGGCGATGAATTCCTGCACCGTGTTTGCGGGAAAGGAGGGGTGGGTGACCAAGACCAGCGGTACGGTCGAGGTCAGGGTGATCGCGGTGAAATCCTTGTCCGGATCGTAGGGCAGCTTGGCGTACAGGGCTGGGTTGGCGGCCATGATGCCGTCGTTGGGCATGAACAGAGTGTAGCCATCGGGCGCCGATCGGGCCATCGCCTCGGCAGCGATGATGCCGTTGGCGCCGGTGCGGTTGTCGATTTGTATGGGCTGCCCCATTTGTTCGGCCGCCTGCGCCGCCACGGCCCGGGCGATGGTGTCGACCGCACTGCCGGCTCCAAAGGGCACCACCAGCTTGATCGGCCGGTCCGGGAAACCCTGAGCCTGAGCTTGCAATGACAGGCCAGTGAGCAGGGTCAGAGCGGACATTGACAGCCAGTGTCGGCGTGAACGGTGCACCATCGGGTGTCTCCTTGCAAGGCCGCCGCCCGACTTGGGCCGCGTAAACCACAATGTTGAGAATAGCTTAGATCTCTTAGTCTTGCACTCCGATTACCCTGAACCTGTCATGGCCGATTTCCTGGACTCCCTTGCCGACTTTGCTTGCCAGACGCAGCTGCGCGATGTCGAGCCGAACGCCTTGTCCCACCTGCGCGATGTATTGGCTGACACCCTGGCCGTGTGTGCTGTGGGCCATCGCGAAGAACCCATGCGCCGCATGCTTGCTTTGCAGCGCGAGCAGGTGGGGGCGGGGCGGGCCGCTGTGCTGGGCACCGGACACATGCTCAACCCACTGGATGCGGCGGCGCTCAATGCGGCAGCAGGTTGCTGGCTTGAACTCGACGAAGGCAACCTCGCCAGCAATGGTCATCCTGGCATACAGGTCATCCCCACCGCCCTGGCTGTGGCCCAGCATTGGGGCTGCAGTGGCGAGGATTTTTTGCTGGCATCGGCCATCGGCTACGA
This sequence comes from Comamonadaceae bacterium, assembly GCA_021299555.1. Taxonomy (GTDB): domain Bacteria; phylum Pseudomonadota; class Gammaproteobacteria; order Burkholderiales; family Burkholderiaceae_C; genus Polaromonas. Next base: position 2,261 of record JAJTGH010000025.1, on the reverse strand, counting down.
AGTGGTGGCCCGCATCGGCAGCGCCTGCGACATGCGCATGAGCATTCATCCGCATGGCACCTACGGTGTGGTGGGTGCAGCCGTGGCGGCCGCGCGCTTACTCGGCTTGAATCGGCAGCAGATGCGTGAGGTGATCAGTCTGGCTGGATCTTCGCCAATCGCTGGCAACCGGCAGGGCATGAAGGAAGGGGCCACGCTGCGCAATTGGTATGCCTCGCACAGCGCCACGATGGGTCAGACCGCGGTGCGTCTGGTGCAAAGCGGCTTTACCGGCCCGATCGACGGCCTGCAGCCCACTTGCAACGACGTGCTGTTTGACAACTTTCGCCCTGAGGCGATGGTGCAGGACCTGGGTCGGCGCTGGCTACTGGCCGATGGCTACATCAAGCTTTACGGCTGTGGTCGGCCCATCCACGCGGCCATTGATGCGTTGCGCGAGGCTTTGTCGGTGTTCGACGGACCCAAGGCATGGCCGGAGCCCGAGCAGGTTGAGCGCATCGAGCTGCGCTGTTTCAAGTTTTTGGTCTTTCTCAATCGCACCGACATTCGCAACGCCTTTGCCACGCGGTTTTCCACCCCGTTCGCTTTGGCCTCTGTGCTCGCTCACCGCAGCCATGGCATTGAATGCTTCACCGATGCAGCCGCAGCCGACGCCCGCATTCAGGCCCTGATGGGTCGGATCCAGATGGAGGAAGATGCCCAATTCAGCGCGGATTTTCCGGCCAGCCAACGCTGCGAGTTGACCGTGGTTCTGCGCTCAGGCCGTCGCCTGCAGGGGCGGTGCGAGGTGATCCGCGGCGAGCCGGCCAACCCGGCCGATCGGCAGGATTACCGCAACAAGTTCATGGCGCTGACTTCACGGATCTGGCCGACTGAGCATTTGGAAGTCTTGTATCAGCAGGCCCGCCACCCTGAGCACATCGAGTCACTGCGCGGCTGGGGGCTGGCCTGATGGTTGCGGCAGACCAGTGGGCTGCTCAGCCGCTAAAGCGCCTGCGTGTCAGTGAGAGCGCCAGCCAAAAGCCGCCCACACCGTAGGCCAGAAGCACCAGCAGGTGCTGCGCGGCCTGAGCCGGCCAATGGCCTAAAAACAGCGGTCGGATCAATTCGACCGCAGCCGTCAGTGGCAGCCACTGCGCAAAGGCCTGCATGAAGCCGGGCAGTTGTTCGCGCGGGAAAAACACGCCGCTCAAAAACATGGTTGGCGTGAGAAACAGCGTGAAGTAGTAGGTGAAGAAGTCGTAGCCCTTGGCCAGCGCATTGAAGACCAGCGCGATGCTGGCAAACACCATGCCCACCAGTGCCAGCAAGGGCAGTGCCAGCAGCAGCCAGGGGCTGTGACTGATGCCCAGGGCCAGCATCACCAGCAAGATCACGGTGGTGGTAAAGAGCGACTTGAATGCGGCCCACAGCATCTCGGCCATGACCACATCATCGAGCTGGACGGGCGCATTCATGATGCCGTCCCAGGTGCGCTGCACATGCATGCGTGAGAACGCCGAGTACAGCGCCTCGAAGCTCGCTGCATTCATGGCGCTCATGCAAATTGACCCCGAGGCCAAGAACACGATGTAGGGCAGTGCCGCGCCTTGCATTTGCACCTGGCCGACCAGAGCGCCCAGCCCGTAACCAAAAGCCACCAGCGTGATCAGAGGCTCTGCAATATTGCCCACCAGGCTGGGCAGCATCAGCTTGCGCCAGACCAGCAGATTGCGCCGAAACACCGGCACCCAGCGCAGACTCAGCTGAGGGCGGCGCCAGATCGATGGCTGCGCTTGCAAAGCTGGGTGCATCAGGCATCCTCCCGAATCTGCCGACCGGTGAGCTTGAGGAAAAGGTCTTCCAGATTGGCCGGTCGATGCAAGGTGCGCAACTGGGCGTGGGCAGCCAGACCTTGGAGCAGCGGCCCGGCATTGTGGGTGTAGAAAAACACGGTCTCGCCGCTGACCTCGGTGCGTTGGGCCAGGTCGCGCAAGGGCGACTGGGCCAGGGCCAGGGCGCCGCTGCCGTAGACCTCCACCACATCGGGTTCGAGCTGACTGGCAATGAGTTGCCGGGGTGGGCCTTCGCACATTTTTCGGCCATGGTCGAGCACGATCAGGCTGTTGCACAGGCGCTCGGCCTCGTCCATGAAGTGGGTGGTCAGCAAGATGGACTTGCCCTGCTGGACCAGCTGCTGCAAGCGCTCCCACATCAGATGCCGCGCTTGCGGATCGAGCCCGGTGGTGGGCTCGTCAAGCAGGAGCAGGTCTGGGTCGTTG
>JAJTGH010000190.1 GCA_021299555.1 Comamonadaceae bacterium | reverse complement strand
AGGCCGGTGATGGCCTCGGTGACCGGGTGCTCGACCTGCAAGCGGGTGTTCATCTCCATGAAGAAGAAGGTCATCTCGCCCGAGGGCTTTTGTTCGACGATGAATTCCACCGTGCCAGCGCCGACGTAATTCACGGCACGTGCTGCGGCGACAGCCGCCTCACCCATCTGCCGACGCAGCGCGGGCGACAGCCCCGGTGCGGGCGCCTCTTCCAGCACCTTCTGGTGACGCCGCTGCACCGAGCAATCGCGCTCGAACAGCCAGACGTAGTGGCCCTGCGTGTCACCAAACACCTGGATCTCGATGTGGCGCGGGCGTTGCACGTATTTTTCGATCAGCACCGCGTCGTCGCCAAAACTGTTGGCGGCTTCGCGTTTGCAAGACGCCAGCGCGGCCTCGAAGTCGGCGGCCTGATCCACCGCGCGCATGCCCTTACCACCGCCGCCGGCGCTGGCCTTGATCAAGACGGGATAGCCGATGCGCTCGGCCTCGCCCTGAAGGAACTGCAGCTCCTGGCGACTGCCGTGGTAGCCCGGCACCAGCGGCACGCCGGCCTTTTCCATCAGCTGCTTGGACTCGGCCTTCAGGCCCATGGCCTGGATGGCCGAGGGCGGCGGACCGATGAAGACCAGGCCCGCATCGGCGCAGGCCTGCGCGAATTCTTCGTTTTCACTAAGAAAGCCATAGCCCGGATGAATGGCTTGTGCGCCAGTGGCGCGGGCGGCTTCGAGGATGCGCTCCCAGCGCAGGTAGCTGTCGGCCGGTGCATTGCCGCCGATGTGGACGGCTTCGTCGCAGGCGGCGACATGCTTGGCTTGGGCGTCGGCATCGGAGTAGACGGCGACGGTGCGCACGGCCATGCGGCGCGCGGTGGCGGCCACCCGGCAAGCGATTTCACCCCGATTGGCGATCAGGATCTTGTTGAACATGGTCAGCTCCCCTCGCCCGCCAGCCAATTCGGCTTGCGCTTGTCCAGAAAGGCGCTGATGCCCTCTCGCCCCTCGGGCGTGACACGGATATCGGCAATGCGCTCGGCGGTGTCTTCCAGCAGGCTGTCGCTCATTTCCTGGCCGGCCACGTCGTGCAGCAGCTTCTTGCACGCCTTGACGGCTTCGGGGCCGGCCTGCACCAGGCTGCGGGTCAGGGCTGCGACACGCGCATCCAGATCGCCCGCAGGCACAGCTTCATGCACCAAGCCACAGGCGGTGGCCCGCGCCGCACCGAAACGTTCGGCGGTCAAGAACCAGCGGTGCGCAGCGCGCGCACCCATCGCGCGTATCAGGTAAGGGCTGATGGTCGCGGGGATCAGGCCGATACGCACCTCACTGACGCAATAGTGCGCGGTGTCGGCAGCGATGGCGATGTCGCAGGCGGCCACCAGACCCAGACCGCCTGCGTACACATCGCCTTGGACCTTGGCGAGGGTGGGCTTGGGGCATTCGTAGATCACCTCGAGCATGCGCGCCAGGGCCGTTGCATCGTCCAGGTTCTCGTCGCGCGAGTAGCCAGCCATGCGCTTCATCCAGTTCAGGTCGGCGCCGGCGCAAAACGCCGTACCGCTGGCGGCCAGTACGACGCATCGCACCTCGGGTCGACGCCCCAGTTCAAGAAACACCGCGGTGAGTTCGGCGATCACCTCGTCGTTGAACGCGTTGCGCACGTCGGGGCGATTTAGCGTGACCGTGGACACGCCCGCGTCAAAACGCAGGTCCAGGTGTTTCATAGCGTTCTCCGGGGGTGATGGAGCGCTCGGGCGGCTTGACGCCCGGGCTCAGGGGTTCCAGGCGCGCAGCGCCCGGCAGGGGCCTGCGGCCTCGATCTCGATCTTCGTGCGCATGATGTGTACCGAAAGCGTGTTTGATGCACATCTCAGCCTCACATGCGGAACAGGCCAAACCGGGTCTCAGGAATCGGCGCGTGGAGCGCAGCCGACAGCCCCAGCGCCAGCATGCGTCGGGTGTCGGCCGGATCGATCACGCCGTCGTCCCACAGGCGAGCGCTCGCGTAGTAGGGGTGTGACTGGTGGGCGAATTGATCGAGCAGCGGCTGCTTGAAGGCGGCTTCTTCCTGTGCGCTCCACTGACCACCCTTGGCCTCGATGCCGTCGCGGCGCACGGTGGCCATGACGCTGGCGGCCTGCTCGCCGCCCATGACGGAGATGCGCGCGTTGGGCCACATCCAGACAAAGCGCGGGGAAAAGGCGCGACCGCACATGCCGTAATTGCCCGCGCCGTAGCTGCCACCGATGCTGACCGTGAACTTGGGTACATTGGCCGTCGCCACCGCGGTGACCATCTTGGCCCCGTGGCGGGCGATGCCCTCGTTCTCGTACTTGCGGCCCACCATGAAGCCGGTGATGTTTTGCAGGAACACCAGCGGCACCTTGCGCTGGCAGCACAGTTCGATGAAGTGCGCGCCCTTTTGGGCCGATTCGCCAAACAGGATGCCGTTGTTGGCAATGATGCCCACCGGCATGCCTTCGATGTGGGAAAAGCCGCACACCAGCGTGGCGCCAAAGCGCGCCTTGAATTCGTGGAACTCGGACGCGTCAACGATACGGGCAATGATCTCGCGCACGTCAAAGGGCTTGCGCGTATCCACCGGCACCACGCCATAGAGCTCGGCGCTGTCGTAGCGCGGTGGGCGCGGCTCGCGCAGCGCGGTGCTGGAAGCTTGGGGCTGGTTCAAGGTCGCGGCGATCTGGCGCGCCAGCGACAAGGCATGCAGATCGTTTTGCGCCAGATGGTCGGCCACGCCGGACAGGCGCGTGTGCACATCGCCGCCGCCCAGGTCTTCGGCGCTGACCACTTCGCCGGTGGCCGCCTTCACCAGAGGCGGGCCACCCAGAAAGATGGTGCCCTGGTCCTTGACGATGATGGTCTCGTCGCTCATGGCGGGCACATAGGCACCGCCGGCGGTGCATGACCCCATCACCACGGCTACTTGCGCAATACCCAGCGCAGACATGTTGGCCTGGTTGTAGAAGATCCGGCCGAAGTGGTCGCGGTCGGGAAAGACCTCGTCCTGATTGGGCAGGTTGGCACCGCCCGAGTCGACCAGGTAGATGCAAGGCAGCAGGTTTTGCTGCGCAATCTCCTGGGCCCGCAGGTGCTTCTTGACCGTCATCGGGTAGTAGGTGCCGCCCTTGACCGTGGCGTCGTTGCACACAATCACGCAGTCGACCCCGCTGACCCGCCCGATACCGGCAATCAGGCCCGCGCAGGGGGCCTCGCCGTTGTACATGCCGTGGGCCGCCAGCGGCGCCAGTTCCAGAAAGGGTGTCCCCGGATCCAGCAGCATCTGCACCCGGTCGCGAGGCAGCAGCTTGCCGCGCGCGGTGTGCTTGGCACGAGCGGCCTCGCCACCGCCGGCTGCGGCACGGGCGACTTGCGCGCGCAGGTCGTCGACCAGGGCCCGCATGGCCTGGGCATTGGCCTGGAAGTCGGGGGCGCGTGAATGGAGTTGCGACTCGATGGTGGGCATGGGAATCCTCGTGTCCGGCAGTCGGCAAGCTTAGGCACAGCGCTGTGGGATGTGGCGCCAGCGAGGTTGCAAATCCTGCCATTTTTCATGAAACTCGGGTATGCCCGCGCGCGCCTTGCTGCCTGCTCCTACTCCTACCACTCCGATGGCCTTTGCCAGAGTTATCGTGGGTGCCATTCGGCGCGCGGGCCAGTCTCCCGAGGGCATCTTGCAGTTGGCACAGATCACGCCAACACAACTGCAGCGGCCCCGGGGCGATATCAGTGCCTTGCAGATGGAATGGCTGTCAGGCGCCGCCATGCAGGCGCTGGACGATGAAGGCCTGGGCGCCTTCAGCCGGCGCCTGCCCTGGGGCAGCTACGGCATGCTCGCACGCGCCTCGCTGAGCGCGCCCGACCTGGGCCTGGCGATCCGGCGCTGGTGCCGCCACCACGGCCTGATCGCCGACGACATCCGACTGCACCTGGTCACCCGGGGCACAACCGCCGCCATCGTGGTCCAGGAGGCCGCCGGGCATGCCGCCCTGGACGCGGACCAGCGCGAATTCAGCCTGGTGCACGTGCTGCGCAACATCCTGGGCCTGTCCTCCTGGTTCGTCGATTCACGCATCCCACTGCAAGGCGCGGCCTTTCCCTTCTCCCGGCCTGCGCACGCAGCCGCCTATGGCC
>JAJTGH010000189.1 GCA_021299555.1 Comamonadaceae bacterium | reverse complement strand
AGCAACACATCCGGCGCGAAAAAGCCACTTCCAACATCTGCACCGCGCAGGTGTTGCCCGCGGTGGTCGCCAGCATGTATGCGGTCTATCACGGCCCCAAGGGGCTCGAACGCATCGCCCGACGGGTGGCCAGCTTCACAGCCATTTTGGCCCGCGGGCTGCAGAGCATGGGCTGCGATGTGCGCAACGCATATGCGTTCGATACGCTCACCGTGCACACCGGCGCACAGACCGAGACCATTGCCCAGCGTGCCTTGGCCGATCGCTGCAACCTGCGCCGAATTGGCGCCGACGAACTGGGCATCTCCATTGACGAAACCACCACACGCCAGGACATTGAACGGCTGTGGGCTTTTTTTGCGCAACCCGCCCAGGTGCTGCCGAACATGGCCGATTACGAAAAGGGCACTGAAAACCTGATCCCGCTCGAGCTGCGCCGCACCAGCGCCTACCTCAGCCACCCGGTGTTCAACACGCACCACAGCGAGACCGGCATGCTGCGCTACATCCGCAAGCTCTCTGACAAGGACCTGGCCCTTGACCGGACCATGATCCCGCTGGGATCTTGCACCATGAAGCTCAACGCGACCAGCGAGATGATTCCCATCACCTGGCCCGAGTTTGCTCAAATCCACCCGTTTGCGCCGGCCGACCAGATGCAGGGATATGCCCAGCTCGATCGGCAGTTGCGCCAGTGGCTGTGCGAGGCCACCGGCTATGCGGGCATCAGCCTGCAGCCCAATGCAGGCAGCCAGGGCGAATACGCCGGTTTGCTGGTGATCAAGGCCTACCATGAAGCACACGGCCAGGGCCATCGCAACATCTGCCTGATTCCCTCCAGCGCCCATGGCACCAACCCGGCCAGTGCCCAGATGGTGGGCATGCAGGTGGTGGTCACGCAATGCGACGAGCACGGCAATGTCGACATGTCTGACCTCAAAGCCAAGTGCGAGCAGCACAGCGCCAATCTGGCGGCGGTGATGATCACCTACCCCAGCACGCACGGCGTGTTTGAAACCCAGGTCAGGCAACTGTGCGAATTGGTGCACCAGCACGGCGGGCGGGTTTACATCGACGGCGCCAACATGAACGCGCTGGTGGGCGTGGCCGCACCGGGCGAGTTCGGTGGGGACGTGAGCCACCTGAACCTGCACAAGACCTTTTGCATCCCTCACGGCGGCGGCGGGCCCGGGGTCGGACCGGTCTGCGTGGTCGAAGATCTGGTGCCCTTCCTGCCCGGCCATGCCACGGCTGGCGTGAAGGTCAATGGCGTCGGGGCCATCTCGGCCGCACCGCTGGGCAATGCGGCCGTGCTGCCGATTTCCTGGATGTACTGCCGCATGATGGGTGCCGAGGGTTTGCGCCACGCCACGGAAGCGGCCATCCTGGCGGCCAACTACATCAGTCGCCGGCTCGCCCCGCACTACCCCACACTCTATGCCAGCGACAACGGCTGCGTGGCCCACGAATGCATCTTGGACCTGCGCCACTTCAAGGACACCTGCGGCGTGATGGCCGAAGACGTGGCCAAGCGGCTGATGGACTATGGCTTTCACGCGCCCACACTGAGCTTTCCTGTGGCCAACACCCTCATGGTCGAACCCACAGAGAGCGAAACGCTCGAGGAGCTTGACCGCTTCATCGACGCAATGATTGCCATTCGGCAGGAAATCGCTCAGATTGAAAACGGCATCTGGCCGCAGGACGATAACCCGCTGAAGAACGCCCCACACACAGCGGCCAGCTTGCTCAGTGCCAACTGGCCCCACCCCTACACCCGGGAGCAAGCCGGCTTTCCAGTGGTCGGCCTGCGTCAGGGCAAATACTGGCCACCCTTGGGTCGGGTGGACAATGTCTGGGGGGACCGCAATCTGTTTTGCAGCTGCGTGCCCTTCTCCGAACTCACTTGATACCCCGCCATGAAACCACTGATCATCGCCGGCCTGAGCGCCGCACTGGGCTGCTCGGCCCTGGCTCAAAGCGCCACCGAGAGTCTGCCCTCGGGCGTCAAAGTCGTCCACACCACAGTGGGCACCGGTGCCACGCCCCAGTCGAACAGCACCGTGCGGGTGCATTACCGCGGCACGCTGGCCAACGGACAGGAATTTGACAGCTCCTACAAACGCAACGCGCCAGCGAGCTTCCCGCTCAACCGGGTCATCGCCTGCTGGACCGAAGGCTTGCAAAAGATCAGGGTTGGCGGCAAAGCCACCCTGACCTGTCCTCCAGCCACCGCCTACGGGGATCGGGGCGCAGGCGGCGTGATTGCGCCCAATGCCACCCTGACCTTCGACGTGGAACTGCTGGCCATCGAGCGCTAGGCCATGGACGCCAGTTCGGCGTGGACGGTCCTGCTGGTACTGGCCTATTTTGGCCTGCTGGCCTGGGGCTTGAAGCACCGGGGGCAGGTTTTGCAAGGGCCCTGGTTCTTTTTCCTGCGGGCCTTCTTTCCCAACTGGAAGTTTTTTCACGGGGTCGGGCGGGCGCCCAGGCTGCACGTGCGTGCGCAAGACGCCAGCGGCCGTTGGGGCGACTGGCAGCGGGTCTATCCCCGGCTGCCCAGGCGGCTGAGCCATCTGCTGGACAACAGTGCGGTCAACCTGGCTTTGACGCAACAAAACCTGGTGGATCACCTCGCGCAGGACATCAACGAGCTGCCGGAGGGCCAAGACATCACGCACAGCGTGAGCTTTCAGCTCGTTGGCCGGCTGGCCCACGCGGCGATCACCGGCGGACGCTGGGGCGATCAGCCCATGCTGGCACAGCCCCCTGGCCAGGTCGCCGCCTGGCAGTTCGAGCTGCGCATGGAGCGACCTGAAATGCCGGGGCAGAGCGCCGACAGCGCGCTCATGCTGCGATCGGCTGTCATCCCCATGAGCGACGCAGGTCCCTGAACCATGGAGCTGCACCTGGCTGTACGCGCATTCGAGCTGCTGCTGGGCTGGAGCCTGCTGCTGCAGACGATCGAATACCTGCGCTTGGGCGCATTCGATCGCGTCAGCCACTGGCCGGTGCAGCGCACCGAGCTGCCCCTGCGCCCGGCCTGGCTCAAGCCTGCGCTGGACGCACTCATGCAGCCTGGCACCTACCGCGCCATGCTGATGCTGCGATTGCTGCTCTCGCTGTTGCTCATGGCCGGTTTTTTGCCACTGCTTGGGGCCGCCCTGCTGTTTTTGATCGCGCTGGTCTTGCTGATGCGCTGGCGTGGCGCCTTCAATGGTGGCAGCGACTTCATGACGCTGGTGGGCTTGAGCGGCCTGTGGCTGGCCCATGCCGTGGCGGCGCTGACGACTGTCGAAGTGGGCTGGCGTGCCGGCCTGTGGTACGTGGCCTTGCAATCGGTGACGTCTTACTTTGTCTCAGGATGGGTCAAGTTGCTGCGACCCGAATGGCGCAGCGGCGCCGCCCTGCCCGTGTTTCTTGATACCGGCGTCTACGGGCCACTGCCGGCCCACAGTGTGTACAGAAATCCCACCCTGGCCCGGCTTGTCAGCTGGGGCTTTACCGTTTGGGAAGGCTGCTTTCCCCTGGCCCTGCTCGACGTTCGTCTGGCCTTTGCGATGTGCACCAGCGCAGTGGCATTTCACTTTCTGGTGTTCTGGTACTTCGGACTGAACCGGTTTTTCTGGTCATGGGTGGCGACCTTTCCGGCGGTGATCTGGTGCGCGCTGACTTGAACCTTGCTGCAGACCGCTAGACTTGCGACCATGACCGACCCATCCTCCTGTTTCGCGCAGCGTGTGTTGCCATTGCTGCGCCTGCTGTGCCTTTCGAGCGCCGTGGCGGTGACCGCTGGACTGACTGGCCCGACGGCCCAGGCCCAGGCGCCCTACCCCAACAAACCGATCCGGTGGATCGTGCCCTTTGCACCGGGCGGCTCGGCGGACGTGATTGCCCGAGTGCTGGGCGAGCGCCTGAGTGGGGCCTTGGGCCAAGCGGTGCTGATCGACAACCGCGGCGGCAACGGCTCGGTGCTGGGGACGGAGCTCGGTGCTCGGGCGCCGGCCGACGGCTACACCTGGGTGATGAGCAATGGCGCGGCGGTGACCACCGGACCGCTGATGGGGCAGTTACTGAACTACCGGCCCATGGAGGACTTCGTGCACGTTGCCCTCATTGGCAGCTTTGCCAATGCCTTGATCGTGCGCCATGATCACCCGGCCAAGTCGGTCCAGGAACTGCTCGCGATGGCGCGTGACAAGCCGGGCAAGCTCAGCTACGGATCGGCAGGTGT
>JAJTGH010000024.1 GCA_021299555.1 Comamonadaceae bacterium | reverse complement strand
CGTCGAGCGCCTGCTGATGACTGCCTTCGTGATGGGTCTGCCTGAGCACAAGGTGCGCGTGATCGCGCCCGACGTCGGCGGAGGCTTTGGCTCCAAGATTTACCTTTACGCCGAAGATGTCTGCCTGACCTGGGCGGCCAAGAAACTCAACCGCAGCATCAAGTGGACGGCCGAGCGCAGCGAGTCTTTTGTGAGCGATGCCCACGGGCGCGACCATGTCAGCCACGCTGAAATGGCTCTCGACAAGGACGGCAAGTTCCTGGCACTGCGGGTGCACACCCACGCCAACCTGGGCGCTTATCTGTCCACGTTTGCCACTGCGGTGCCAACCATTTTGTATGCCACCTTGCTGGCCGGGCAGTACGCCACGCCCCAGATCTATGTTGAAGTCGATGCCTGGTTCACCAACACCGCTCCGGTGGACGCCTACCGCGGTGCTGGCCGGCCCGAGGCCACTTATTTGCTCGAGCGTCTGGTCACCCGGGCGGCCTGGGAGACTGGTCTGGGGCAGGACGAGATCCGCCGTCGCAACATGATCAGGAGCTTCCCGTATCAGACCCCGGTGGCTCTGCAATACGATACCGGCGACTTTACGGCTTTGCTCGAGCGCAGCAACGAGCTGGCCGAGGTGGCCGGCTTTGCAAAGCGCAAGGCGGCCTCCGAAGCCAAGGGCCTGCTGCGCGGCATCGGCTATTCCAGCTACATCGAAGCTTGCGGCATCGCGCCGAGCAACATCGCCGGCGCCCTGGGCGCGCGGGCCGGTCTGTTCGAGTGCGGTGAGATCCGGGTACACCCAACGGGCAGTGTGACGGTGTTCACCGGTTCACACAGCCACGGGCAGGGCCACGAAACCACGTTTGCTCAGGTGGTGGCCGCCCGTCTGGGTATTTCGCCCGATCAGGTCGATGTGGTTCACGGTGACACCGGTCGCGTGCCCTTTGGCATGGGCACCTACGGCTCGCGCTCGCTGGCTGTCGGCGGTACAGCCATCATGAAGGCCCTGGACAAGATCGAGGCCAAGGCCAAGAAGATCGCCGCCCACCTGATGGAGGCCAGCGACGCCGATATCGACTTCGTTGGCGGCGAGTTCATCGTGCGCGGAACCGACAAGAAGATCCCCTTCGGACAGGTGGCGCTCACGGCCTATGTGCCGCACAACTACCCGCTCGACAAGCTCGAGCCGGGCCTCAACGAGACCGCGTTTTACGACCCGACCAACTTCACCTTCCCGGCTGGCACCTACATCTGCGAGGTCGAGGTCGATCCGGCTACGGGCGTGGTTCGTCTGGACCGCTTTACTGCAGTCGATGACTTTGGCAACATCATCAACCCCATGATCGTCGAGGGTCAGGTCCATGGCGGCCTGGTGCAAGGCATCGGTCAGGCGTTGATGGAAAACTGCATCTATGACCCCGAGTCCGGGCAGCTGCTGACCGGCTCCTTCATGGACTACGCCATGCCGCGCGCTGACGACGTGCCCGATTTCCGGCTCGACACCTTGGTCACGCCTTGCACCCACAATCCGCTGGGCGCCAAGGGCTGCGGCGAGGCCGGAGCCATCGGCTCGCCGCCGGCGGTCATCAATGCGGTGCTCGATGCGCTGCGACCTTTGGGCGTCAAGGATTTGGACATGCCGGCTTCCCCGGCGCGTGTTTGGGAGGCGATTGCCTCTGCCAAGCACTGAACAGCACAACGACAGGAGAAAACCAAGATGTATCCCTTCACCCTCGAGCGCCCCAAGTCCACGGCCGACGCTGTCAAGCTCGCTGGCTCAGGCGGCCGCCCTCTGGCCGGCGGACAAACCCTGTTGGCCTCCATGAAGTTGCGACTGACCAGCGCAGAGCAGTTGGTCGATTTGAGTGGCATCAAGGATCTGACCGGCATTTGCCGTGATGGCGATGCCCTGGTGATCGGCGCCATGACACGCCATGCCGACGTGGCCACCAACGCTGAGGTCAAGGCATTGATTCCCGCCCTGGCCGATCTGGCTGGCAACATCGGTGACCGGCAGGTGCGCGCCATGGGGACGCTTGGCGGCTCGGTGGCCAACAACGATCCGGCCGCCTGCTACCCGAGCGCTGTCTTGGCACTGGGCGCCACGGTTCACACCAACAGCCGCAAGATCGCTGCCGACGATTTCTTCAAGGGCATGTTCAGCACCGCCTTGAAAGACGGTGAACTGATCACCGCCATCAGCTTTCCCATCCCCAAGCGGGCGGCGTACATGAAGTTCAAACAGCCGGCATCGCGCTTTGCCATGGTTGGAGTGTTCGTGGCTCAACTGGCCAGTGGGGTGCGGGTGGCCGTCACCGGTGCGTCCAGCGACGGCGTATTTCGCCACAAGGGCTTGGAGCAGGCCTTGTCGGCCAGCTTCACGGCCCAGGCGGCAGCCGGTGTGAAGATCGACGCGACCGGCCTGAACCATGACATCCACGGCTCGGCCGCCTACCGAGCCAACCTGATCAGCGTGCAGACGCAGCGGGCTGTCACCAAGGCGCTGGGCTGAGCCGCAAGCGTTGCAGTCTGATTTCAGGTTGGCCGGTCGCATAGAGACCGGCCGGAAGGCTGAGTAATCGCATCGGCCCGCTTCCCAGGCAACTGGATGGCGGGCCGCTTTGTTTTGTCGGGCGTTCAGACCCGGGCCAGCCCCAGCAGGTGGGCCACATCCTTAAAGAAGATGCGCACGTGGGCCATGGGTTTTTTGCGCGTGAGCTTTTTGTTCATGTAGGACTCAAAGGTCAGTTGCTGCACGTCGCGGTCTTCGCAGATCTTGACAAAGCGCTCGCGCCGACGGTCGGTGGTGTACCAGAACCACTGCATCATGCCCAAGACCCAGAACACGGTGCCGTGCTCTTTCATGAAGCGCTTGCGCGCCTGTTTCAAGGCGCTCGCTTGCCCGGTTTGCAGCAGTTCGCATGCCGCCTGCGCGGCCAACTGACCGCCGAGCATCGCGTAGTAGATGCCCTCGCCGGAGGCGGGAGCAACCACACCGGCAGCGTCGCCCGCGAGCACCACATCGCGGCCATTGTCCCAGTGTGGCAAGGGCTTGAGCGGCAGCGGAGCGCCCTCGCGGCGCAATGTTTCGGCCCCGTCCAGCCCGCTCATGCGGCGCAGCAAGGCGGTGGCGGTTTTGAGTGAAAAGCCCTTGTCGGCGCTGCCCGTGCCGATGCTCAGCGTGTCGCCATGTGGAAACACCCAGCCGTAAAAATCGGGCGAGACTTGGCGCTGGTAGAACACGTCGCAGCGGGTCGCGTCATAGCCGGCGGGCTTGTGCTCAGGTGCGCGCACGATCTCGTGGTAGGCGAAGACAAATTTGCCTTTGTCGGCGCCCGGCACTTCTTGCTTGGCCACCTCTGAATTGGCGCCGTCGGCACCGACGATGCACTTGGCGCGCACGCTATCTGGCGTGCCTTCACCGCGTGTGTGGGGTGGGCGTGCCATGAAGTGCACCACCGCGGTCCCGTCGGCATCGCGCTCAATGCGCGAAAACGTGCCCGTGCGGCGCTCTGCTCCGGCTTGGGCCGCGCGCTGGCGCAGCCACTCGTCGAACTCATCGCGGTTGACCATGCCCACAAAGCCGTTGTCGATCGGAATGTCGACTCGGTGATTGGACGGGGCCACCATGCGGGCGCATTGCGCCTTGGCCACCAGCAGGTGGTCGGGGATATCAAAGTCGCGGATCAATCGGGGCGGGATGGCGCCGCCACAGGGCTTGATGCGTCCGGCCCGGTCGAGCAGCAAAACCCGATGGCCCTGGCGAGCCAGTTCGTGAGCGGCCGTGGCGCCGGCAGGGCCGCCGCCCACCACGACAGCGTCGTAAATGTCTGGGTGATTCATGGTCAGGCCTTTCGGTTCCGTGGTTTCAGATTTCGTGGGCCACCTGAAGTGGGCGTTGCTGGCCCGCTTGCTCGTGGGATGTCGGCGTCGGGCGGGTCGCCCCCGGTGGCGCGTGGCTGCTGCTGGGTGCGCTGATCTTCCAAGCCAGGGCGGCAGAGGCGAGGAACAGCAGGGCTTCGAGCGCAAACACGCTCGAATAGGCTGCACCGTCGGAATGCATCAGCCAGTGGGCGATGTCGCTGGCGATCGTTCCCAGCAGGCCGCCGATGCCAAAGGCCAGCGCTTGGGCGGCGCCCCACAGTCCCATGCGCACGCCCTCCCGGGCCGAGCGGCCTTCTCCGGCCATGCGCATCATTGAGCCTATGGCGCCGATGGAAAAAGCCCCATTGGCTAGCCAAGCCCGATGCCACGCAACCGCCCACCGTCCAGCCTCTGAGCGATCCGATGCTGCGCGCCCAGTGCTGCTGGGGCAGTCGGGCCGACAGCAGTCCAGCGCCGGCCACCATCAGCATGCCCAGCAGCACACCGCCGTGCTGCACGCCCGAGAGTTTGGTCGAGGTGCCTGGGGTGTAGCCAAAGACGCTGCCCGCAAACGGCTCGAGGATGAGGTCTTGCGCGCTGTAGGCCAGCATCGAGACGAAGACGAAGATGGTAAAGCGCCGCGCTGCCGGCTCTCCCCATACCTGTGTCAAGGCCTGGCCAAAGCCCACCTTTTGAATGGCGGCATCGCCGACGGGGCCATCGGCCCGACCGCGCGGCTCTGACCGCTCCAGGCCCAGCACGGCCAGCGTGGTGATCGTCACCGCCAGCGCGCAGATGCAGCCAGCCACCCAGAGCAGGCGCTCGGGCGAATATGGATCGAGCCAGTGGCCTGCCAAGCCGGCGGTGACGGCAAAGCCGGCGATCATCATGATCCACACCAAAGTGGCGGCCGGTCCGCGTCGCTCGGCCGGCACGCTCTTGGCCAGCATCACCAATAAATTCGTGCCACAGGCGCTCACACCGGTACCAATAAGCAAGAAGCCCAGCAGGCTCACGGTCAGGCCGGCGGCCGCGTTAGAGCCGGCCCAGACGGTGCCAACCGTGGCGGCCATCCCGCCACAGGCCAGCAGCAGCATGCCGCCCAAAATCCATGGTGTGCGACGGCCGCCGACGTCCGACCCATGCCCCATGCGCGGACGCGATATTTGCACCAAATAATGCAGCGCCACCATCAGTCCCGGCAGTACCGCCGCCAGGCCAAGTTCGACCACCATCACCCGGTTGAGCGTGGAGGTGGTGAGCACCACCACGGCGCCCATGCAGGCCTGAACCAAACCCAGACGGGCCACGCCGGCCCAGCCGATGTGCTGTGTCATGGCGCGACTCCCAGGTTGCGCAAAGCGAAGGCACTGACCATCATGCCGCCGACAAACAGCGGCACGCCAAAGCCGCTGTACCACAAGGCCTTGCCGATCGGGTCGTCCAAAAAGCGTCGCATCATCACGCCCTGCAGCACAAGCAGTGCGGCAATTGCTAGCGCGTGAATCTCTTGCTGCCAGCTCAGCAGCAGGCCAATGACGATCAACTGGGGCACCGCCATGAACCAGCATGCGACCCGGGCGGCCCGCTGCACGCCCAGCTGAACCGGCAGCGAGCGCACGCCCATCTGTCGGTCGCCTTCAATGGCTTTGAAATCGTTGAGCGTCATGATGCCGTGCGTTCCAGCGCTGTAGAGCGCGGCCAGCATCAGCGATTGCCCGTCTGGCATGGCACCGCCGGCCATCACGGCCGCGCCGGTCACCCAGGCAATGCCTTCATAGCTGACGCCGCAGGCTGCGTTGCCCCACCAGCCGTTTTCCTTCAGGCGCAAGGGCGGCGCGCTGTATGCCCAGGCCAGTACCAGGCCCAGCACGGCAGCGCCAAAGCCCCAAGGCCCCAGAGCGGTGGCCACCAGCAGAGAAACCAGTGTCCAGGCCACAGCCAGGTAAAGGCCCCAGCGGCCGGGAATGCGCCCTGATGGAATCGGCCGGTTGGGCTCGTTGATCGCATCGACATGTCGATCGAACCAGTCATTGACCGCCTGGCTGGTGGCACACACCAGAGGACCGGCCAGGGCAATCCCGATCAGGGCCAGCGTCCAACGACCTTCCAGCGGCATGCCCGATGCGACCACACCGCATGCAAATGCCCACATGGGCGGGAACCAGGTGATCGGCTTGAAAAGTTCGGTGACGGCCGAAAGGGCGGGGAATGCCATGACCGTGTTGTAACTCGGACATCTTTTATTGTCAATTCAGGTTGACACATAAAGAATCACGAGAAAGCAACACCAGGTTGTCAAAAACGGCCAGCTGAGGAAATCGGCCGATTTGCGCAAGGCCATCGGCTGTTCTGGTCGCGAACGCAGGAGTCGGCTTTTTGGGGACTTAGCCTGGCCGTTCTTGACCGTCGCCCGCATCGAGCGGGGCATCTGGGGCGGCATCGACCAGACCGAATCGCCGCAGCTTGATGTAAAGGCTTTGGCGCGACAGTCCCAGCATCTCGGCGGCCGAGGCGCGGTTGTCACCGGTCAATTGCAGGGCCGCTTCAATGCACAACTGCTCAATCAGGTCGGTGGTCTCGCGGGTGATGTCCTTGAGCGGCATGCGGCCCACCAACTCGGTCATCTGGCTGGCCGATCGCGGCAGTTCGCGCGGGGCTCTCATGTCGGTGGCCAGTCTGCGGCCCATCTCCCGGATGGTGAAGCTCAGGCACTTGTCGTCGGGCCGAGTGACGGTTTTGGCAGAAATTTCAACCTCGGCGGTCGAACCGAGCTCACCGCGCATTTGGGTGGCAAACAGACGCACCACGCCGTGCTGGCGCAGATTGGACAGCAGCACCCTCAGGTCCACCCCCGAGCGACCAAGCCATGTATCGAGCAGCACCCCGCGGGCCAGATCCGCATTGGCCAGCTGCGCCAATTCAACGAAGGCCTGATTGATGGCCAAAATGCGGCCATCGAGATCGGTGATGGCCATGGCATCAGGTGCCTGTTCCATCGCTTGCCCGAGCAGCTGACTGGCCGGCGCAACGCTGGGCACTGTGGGTGTGGCCTGGTTGCAAAGGCGCAGCAAAAATTGCAGCGACTGGTCTTCGCGGTACTGAGCCACTGAAGCCATGAACTCTTGGCCGCTGTTCAGGCGCACCAGCGCTGGTTCGCATCGGCCGGTTGTACGCAGCCGCTCGAGCATTTCGCGCAGCGCAGCCAGGCTGGCCGGCTCGAGGTTTTCGCTCAGGTTGAAGCTCGTCGCGCGGCCAGATCGGGCTCCGAGCAGGGCCTGGGCAGCCGGGTTGATTTCCGTGATCTTCTCCAGAGCCCCATCCAGGATGATCACCGGTTCAGAGGCCAGTTGAAACAGCAGGCGGTAACGGGTTTCAGCCTGACGCAGGCGCCAGTAGTCGCGCTCCATTGACAGCTGGGCCGTGACCAGCCTCTGCTGCAAGGTCACCTGCTGGCGCAGATCGCGGGCGAAGGCCACTGTCCGAACCTTCGCACCCCTGCCCGCTCCCAATGCCGAATGCAGGTGTACGGCCGAATAGGCCAGCGGAAGATCGGTGCCATCGGCCAGGCCGTGGTTGACGTGCCGCCATGGTGAATTTGCGTCGATCGCTGTGGGGTCGAGCAAGGCCTGCACCTTCACCCGGCTTTCAACCGTGACGGTGTCGATCCAGGGTTGGCCCCGCCAGCTGCGACAGGCCGTTGCAATCTGCTCGTCGCCGGTGAAGGCCAGGTCGACGATCACGCCTTTGCCGTCAAGCAGCAAAAGCATGTCGGCTGAGGTGGTCAACAGTTCAGCGACCAGCTCGGCTGGCAGACCCGAGAGCACCTCGTCGGCGCTTTCGAGCCGCCTTTCAACCTGGACCGGGTTCGACGGTGACATTGAATCTCGCTTTTTCGTTCGGGCGTGCCTGCTCCAGCCGAATGGAGGCCGGCGAAAGATGGGCGCTGCACTGGTCCACGAGCCTGCCCGCGAGCTCGGGTGCAGTCGAGGCATCGGTCACGACGGCGTCTGCTTTCACCTGCTCAGCGGCTGCCGGATTCAACGAGAACACCGAACCTCCGACGATGATACACACCTGAGGATTCATGCTGTGGTTTCGGATCTGAGTCAGGCAGTGCTCCAGAGCAGACAAGTGCCCCTGCACGCCGACGCTCAAACCCACGGCGTCGAACCACTGGCGCTCCACCAGCGCCGCAACCGTGGCCGATGGTTGGTTGAAACTGGTTGAAACATCCCACCCGTCGCGATAGAAAAATTCGGCCACCAGCGAAAGGCCAAAAGTGTGCTGCTCTCCGGGGCATGGGAGCAGCAGCACCCGCCTCTGCGGCTTCCACGTATCGAATGTGTTGCTGGTGCCGAAAGAAGAGCTGTTGGCGCGCAGCAGCTGCTGCAGTCGCCCCATGGCCACGGTCACCTGGGTGAAGTCGCACTGATCGCACGTCCAGTACTCGCCCAGACGCCTGGCCACTGGCGCCAGAAGTTCCAGAAAAATCGATTGCACCGAGACGCCGCGATCCCGCAGCGCGGCGACGGTTTCATGCATGGCCTGATCGCTCTGGCCGATGACCTGTTGGGTCAGCAGCGCCACGTCTTCATCCGTGACCTGCCCTGCATCGGTGCGCAGTTTCGCGTGGCTGCTGTTCGCTGCATGGGCTCGAACCAGGCGCGGAATGATTTCCCGCTCGACGGTTTGGGCCAGCAGCACGGCTTTGACGCCTGGGTCTTGAACCGGTGGGTCGATCAAGGAGCCATCGGCCGCACCGGCCTGACGGTCCTTTCCTTGCCCAGCGGGACTTTTGCCCGAAAGTGAGGCCATTTCCTTGTCTCCTTGTGCACCAAGTCTCTGTCGCGGACCTGTGCGCATGAGTTCCTGGCTGTCGGGAAAGGGGCTAATGGGGGTTTCAAACCCCTTAGGCCCCGCCTCGAGGCGGTGGAACAGTCCACAGCCCCGCTTTTAACTCCAAGACCGACATAAGTCAAAGGTTTTTACGTCGGAATTGCGATTTTTCTAAATTATTTCGTCAATTCTGAATGACGTCAATTAAAGTTGACACAAATCAAGGACGCGGCTAAATTGGCGTCAAGCGCAGCAAGAGACAAGCCCAACGGTTCCATCAAAGACACTCACCATGCTGACCGATTCCGAGCGCCGGACACCCCGGCGACCGCTTTACACCCCCGAGGAGCGTCAACGCCGTGATGCGTCGGTTTGGACTTGGGTGCAGGGCGTGCTGGCCCCGATTCAGTTCCTGGTCTTTCTGATCAGCCTGGGGTTGGTATTGCGGTTTTTGTGGACCGGGCAAGACCAAGCCGCGGCGCAGTGGTCCATCGTCATCAAGACGCTGGTGCTCTACAGCATCATGGTCACCGGATGCATCTGGGAAAAAGTGGTGTTTGGCAAGTACCTGTTTGCGCCAGCCTTCTACTGGGAGGACGTGTTTAGCATGCTGGTGCTGGCCCTGCACACCGCCTATTTGGTGGCCCTCTTCAAAGGCTGGTTGGGACCCCATGAGCTGATGTGGCTGGCTCTGGCGGCCTATGGCGCCTACGTCATCAATGCGGCTCAGTTTCTGATCAAGCTGCGCGCGGCGCGGCTCGACGCCGCGGCCGAGTTGGCGCACGCCAGCATGGATCGTCCAGGAGTGCCCGCATGAGCCCGGTGATTGCCCTTCATCCCCAGACCAGTGCATGCGCTGACCTGCCGGTTTTGCGCGAGCGCGGGCAGCGGGAGGTATTTTGCGGCCTGACCGGCATCATCTGGCTGCATCGCAAGATCCAGGACGCTTTTTTCCTGGTGGTCGGCTCGCGCACCTGTGCCCACCTGCTGCAGTCGGCTGCCGGTGTCATGATCTTTGCGGAACCCCGTTTTGCCACGGCCATCATTGACGAGCGGGACTTGGCCGGCTTGGCCGATGCCAACGAAGAGCTTGACCGGGTGGTCACCCGATTGCTTGAACGCCGTCCGGAAATCAAGCTGCTGTTTCTGGTGGGCTCGTGTCCCTCCGAAGTGATCAAGCTTGACCTGTCGCGCGCCGCGACCCGTCTGTCGACCCAGTTTTCTCCACAGGTCAGGGTGCTCAACTATTCTGGCAGTGGCATCGAAACCACGTTCACCCAGGGGGAAGATGCCTGCCTGGCTGCGTTGGTGCCCGAATTGCCGCCGGCTCTCCAAGAGGGTCAGGCGGCTCAGTCGCTGCTGGTGGTGGGCACTTTGGCCGATGTGGTGGAAGACCAGTTTGCCCGGCTGCTGCAGCAGTTGGGCGTTCCCTTCGCCTTCTTTCCGCCGCGTCGTGCGGGCCAGATGCCGGCCATCGGGCCTGGAACCCGTTATCTTTTGGCCCAACCCTTTCTGGCTGACACCGCCCGAGCCCTGGAGGCGCGCGGCGCCAGCCATTTGCCGGCTCCCTTTCCCCTGGGCGTCGAGGGCACCACGGCCTGGTTGTGGGCGGCCGCTCAGGCCTTTGGCGTGAGCAAGCAGCGCTTTGATGAGGTCACTGCAGCGCCGCGCGAGCGGGCCCAGGCGGCGCTGGGCAAGCAGCGTGCCCATTTGTCAGGCAAGTCTGTTTTCTTTTTTCCTGATTCGCAGCTTGAAATTCCTCTGGCGCGCTTTCTCTCGCGCGAACTGGGCATGCGGCTGACCGAAGTTGGCACGCCGTATTTGCACCGCCAACACTTGGCTCAGGAGCTTGCCTGGTTGCCCGCCGGCGTACAACTGTCTGAAGGGCAGCATGTGGAGCAACAAATTGACCGCTGCCGCTCCAGCCGGCCGGACATTGTGGTCTGCGGGCTGGGGCTGGCCAATCCGCTGGAGGCTGAGGGCATGACCACCAAGTGGGCCATTGAACTGGTGTTTACGCCCATTCAAGGCTATGAGCAGGCGGCAGACCTGGCCGAGCTGTTCAGCCGCCCCCTCAATCGCCGAATGCGGCTGGCCGCCTAGGAGTCGCACGTGCAACTGACGCTCTGGACTTACGAAGGCCCACCGCACGTGGGGGCCATGCGTGTGGCCACGGCCCTCAAGGACGTGCATTACGTCTTGCACGCGCCTCAGGGTGACACCTACGCCGACTTGCTGTTCACCATGATTGAGCGGCTGCCCCGCCGCCCGCCAGTGACCTACACCACCTTTCAGGCGCGCGATCTGGGCGGTGACACGGCCGAATTGTTCAAGACCGCTGCACGCGAGGCCTTTGAGCGCTTTGCGCCGCGGGCCATGATGGTGGGGTCGTCCTGCACGGCCGAGCTCATACAGGACGATCCGGGCGGCTTGGCCAAGGCGCTGGATTTGCCCGTGCCGGTGGTGGCGCTCGAGCTTCCTTCTTATCAGCGCAAGGAAAACTGGGGCGCCGCTGAGACCTTCTATCAGATGGTGCGCCATTTGAGCAGTGCTCCGGCCCGCGCCAGCCGTGCAGTGCGACCGCAAGGCCAGCGGCCGAGCTGCAACATACTCGGGCCGACCGCTCTGGGCTTTCGCCACCGCGACGACGTGCGTGAAATTCGCGGCCTGCTCGGTGATCTGGGCATCGATGTTCGGGTGGTGGCCCCGCTCGACGCGACCGCGGCTGATCTGGCCCGTTTGCACGAAGCAGACTTTAACGTGGTGCTCTACCCCGAGACGGGAATGACCGCAGCGCTTTGGCTGCAACGCCAATACCAGCAGCCCATGACTCGGGTGGTGCCCATCGGCGTCAACGCAACCCAGGACTTCGTGGCCGAGGTGGCCGAACTCGCTGGCCTTGAGCAGACCCCAGACCTGCGCGAGAAGTCACGCGCCGGCTGGTACGCCCGTTCGGTCGATTCGACCTACCTCACGGGCAAGCGGGTGTTTATTTTTGGTGACGCCTCCCACGTGGTGGCTGCCGCCCGGGTGGCTGCACAGGAGATGGGCTTTGAAGTGGTCGGCTTGGGCACCTACAGCCGTGAATTCGCCCGCGAGGTGCGCGATGCAGCCAAGCGCTATGGCTGCGAGGCCCTGATCACCGACGACTATCTCGAGGTCGAGCAGCGAATCAGCGACTTGCAGCCCGAACTGGTTCTGGGCACGCAGATGGAGCGTCACATCTCCAAGCGTCTGGGCCTGCCCTGCGCGGTCATTTCGGCACCTGTGCATGTGCAGGACTTCCCCGCCCGGTATTCGCCTCAAATGGGTTTTGAGGGTGCCAACGTGTTGTTTGACACCTGGGTCCACCCGCTCATGATGGGGCTGGAAGAGCACCTGATCGGCATGTTTCGAGGCGATGCCGAGTTTCATGAAGATGCCGCGCCTTCTCACCTGGGCAGGGCCGGTGTGCCCGCGCGTGCAGCGGCCAGCGAGCCGCAGGCACCCGAGACCCACGATCAAGAGGCCAGCTCGGCTGTCGTCCTCGCGGACCCGAAGGCCAGCGCAGCGGTGGCCGCCGTGGTAGCAACAGCCCTTGCGCCGAGCGCCCAGAGCGCGCCCGGTGCTCAGGTCCTGCAAGCCACCTGGGGCTCTGACGCGGAAAAGGAACTCAAAAAAATCCCCTTCTTTGTGCGTGGCAAGGCCAAGCGCAACACCGAGCTCTACGCCCGCGAGCGTGGGGTGCCTGTCATCACCGTGGATACGCTCTACGATGCCAAAGCTCATTTCAGCCGCTGAAAGCCGCGCTGCCGCACGCCACCTCAAGGGGGAGGGCGCCGGTCCGCTGATGCGCGTTGTGCTGGTGACCATGGACAGCCACCTGGCCAGCGCCGCCGAGCGTGCGCTTGCCAAGTTGCAGGCAAGCCTGCCGGGCTTGCAGATGAAGGTGCATGCCGCATCGGAATGGGCCAACGACCCGGTGGCTTTGGAGCGTTGCCAGCACGACATTGGGCAGGGCGATATCGTGATCGTCACCATGCTGTTCATGGAGGACCACTTCCAGCCGGTCTTGCCGGCACTGAAGGCACGGCGCGAGCAGTGCGATGCCATGGTCTGTCTGATGTCTGCCAGTGAAGTGAGCAAGCTCACGCGCATGGGCAAATTCGACATGCAAGCGCCGAGCAGCGGCCCCATGGAGTTCCTCAAGAAGCTGCGTGGCAAGAGCGCCCAGGCAGGCGAGATGAGCGCCGAAGAAAAAACCAGCGCCGGCGAAAAGCAGATGAAGATGCTGCGCCGCCTGCCCAAGATCCTGCGTTTCATACCCGGTACCGCGCAAGACGTGCGGGCTTATTTTTTGGCCATGCAATACTGGCTGGCCGGCTCTCAGGACAACATCCAGGGGCTGGTGAGCCTGCTCATCGACCGCTATGCGGCCGGCCCGCGTGCCAGCTTGCGCGGCCTGAAGGTGGCCCCGCCGGTTGAATACCCCGAGGTTGGCGTTTACCACCCGCGCATGCAGGCGCAGGCCGCGCATCGGCTCTCCGACCAGCTGTCTGACTTGCCCCTTGTGGCCACCACCGGCAAGCAGGGCACAGTGGGCGTGTTGCTGCTTCGCTCCTACGTACTGGCGGGCAACACCGGCCACTACGATGGGGTGATCACCGCCCTGGAGGCGCGCGGCATGCGAGTCATCCCGGCCTTCGCCAGTGGGCTGGACAACCGTCCGGCCATCGAGTCCTTCTTCATGAAGGACGGCAGCGCGAGCATCGATGCACTGATTTCGCTGACCGGCTTTTCGCTGGTCGGTGGCCCGGCCTATAACGACTCGCGCGCAGCCCAGGACTTGCTGGCGCGGCTCGACATCCCCTACCTTGCAGTCGCTCCGGTTGAGTTCCAGACCCTGGACCACTGGGGTGCCTCAGAGCGTGGTTTCTTGCCGGTGGAGGCGACCATGATGGTTTCCATCCCCGAGCTTGACGGTGCCACCGGCAACATGGTCTACGGAGGCCGCGGCAGTGCGGGCTCGAGTGCCTGTACCGGATGTGCCAAGGGCTGTCGTTTTGAATCGGTCGGCGCCCATGACATGAACACCTGCAGCGAGCGTGCCGATGCGCTGTCGGCCCGGGTCGCCCGCCTGATCGCCTTGCGCCGCTCGAGCCGGGCCGAACGCAAAGTGGGCGCCATCTTGTTCAATTTCCCGCCCAATGCGGGCGCCGCAGGAACGGCTGCGCACTTGGGCGTCTTTGAGTCGCTCTACAACACCCTGGCCGGTCTGCAGCGCCAGGGATACACCGTGGAAATGCCGGCCAGCGTGGACGAACTTCGCCAGCGCATCATCAAGGGCAATGCCGAGCGCTACGGGGCCATGGCCAATGTGCATGCATTTGTCAGCGCCGATGACCATGTCCGCCGTGAGAAACACCTCAAACAGATCGAAGCGGCCTGGGGGCCGGCGCCCGGTCGCCAACAAAGCGACGGTGCAAGCTTGTTTATTTTGGGCGAGCGATTTGGCAACGTCTTCGTCGGGCTTCAGCCGGGCTTGGGCTACGAGGGCGACCCGATGCGCCTTTTGTTCGAGAAAGGCTTTGCCCCCACGCATGCTTTTTCAGCCTTCTACCGCTGGCTGCGTGAAGACTTCGGAGCCCATGCGCTGTTGCACTTTGGCACCCACGGATCGCTGGAGTTCATGCCCGGCAAGCAAAGCGGCCTGAGCGCCGACTGCTGGCCAGATCGTCTGATCGGCGATATGCCCAACTTCTATTTGTACGCTTCGAACAATCCCTCCGAAGGCACGATTGCCAAGCGCCGTTCGGCCGCCACCCTGATCAGCTATCTGACCCCTCCGGTTTGCGAGGCGGGTCTGTACAAGGGCTTGACCACGCTCAAGGACATGCTCGAGCGCTACCGCACTCTGGAGTCGCAGGTCGATCAGGAGGCCAGCGAGCTGGCCGCTTCGATCCAGGCGCTGGCGGCCGAGCTCGAACTGGCCAACGCGCAGCCGGCCTGGAGCGATGACGCCCCAGCGCAGATACAGCGCATCAACCACGCGGTTCTCGAGTTGGCCTACACCTTGATCCCCGAGGGGTTGCACGTGGTTGGGCAGCCGCTGAGCGAGACCGCTTTGGTGCAGAGCCTGGACACCTGTGCCAAGGCCTGGCTTGAATTGACCCTTCCGACCGAAGTGCTGCTCACGCTTGCTCGCGGCGGCTCGGCGCAGCAGGCCATGGAGCAATGGTCCCACATGCAGTCAAAGGACCAGGTGGCTCAGGCGAGCGTTGAGCAGTTGGAAAAACTGGTCGGCGTTCGGATCGATCTGCTCAAAGACAGCGAGATCGACGGCATCGTGCACGCCCTGGACGGCGGCTTCCTGCGGCCTGCCCCGGGCGGCGATTTGCTGCGCACACCCGAGGTGCTGCCCACCGGTCGCAATCTGCACGGTTTTGACCCGTTTCGCATACCCAGCGCCTATGCGGTCAAAGATGGCGCCCGGCAGGCCCAGCGACTGCTCGATCGCTATCAGGCCGACGGCCATGCGCTGCCCGAATCGATCGCCATGGTGCTGTGGGGCACAGACAACCTCAAGAGCGAGGGCGGACCGATCGCCCAGGCGCTGGCTCTGATGGGTGCCAAGCCCCGCTTTGACAGCTACGGACGGTTGGCCGGTGCCGAACTTGTGGCCCTGCCCGAACTGGGCCGGCCACGCATCGATGTGGTGATTTCTCTCTCCGGAATCTTTCGCGATCTCTTGCCGCTGCAAATCAAGCTGCTGGCGGAAGCGGCGTTTTTGGCCGCCAGCGCGGACGAGCCTGCCGAGAAAAACTTCATACGCAAGCACGCGCTGGCCTATCAGGCCGAGCACGGCTGTGATTTGGAAACGGCCGCTTTGCGTGTTTTTGGCAACGCCGACGGCGCCTACGGCTCCAACGTCAACATGCTCATTGACAACAGCCGCTGGGACAGCGGCGATGAACTGGCAGAAACCTACAGCCGCCGCAAAGGCTTTGCCTACGGCCGCGCCGGCAAGCCCATGCAGCAAGGCAAGCTTCTGGCCAGCATGCTCGCCGATGTGGACCTGGCTTACCAGAACCTCGATTCGGTCGAGCTTGGGGTCACCACGGTCGACACCTACTTTGACACCCTCGGCGGCGTCAGCCGCGCCATCGCCCGGGCCAAGACGGCCAAGGCAGGCGGGCAGGCCGCTGCCGTGGCGCCGGTCTACATTGGCGATCAGACCCGCGATAGCCATGGCGGCGGGACGGTGCGAACCCTGAGCGAGCAGGTGGCGCTCGAGACTCGGACCCGCATGCTCAATCCCAAGTGGTACGAGAGCATGCTCAAGCACGGTTATGAAGGCGTGCGCCAACTCGAAGTGCATTTGACCAACACCATGGGCTGGTCTGCCACCACTGGCCAGGTTCAGCCTTGGGTCTACGAGCAACTGACACAAGCCTTTGTGCTGGACGCGCAGATGCGCCAGCGCTTGGCAGAACTCAATCCGACGGCTTCGGCCCGGCTGGCCAACCGCCTGCTCGAAGCGTCTGACCGCCAGTACTGGCAACCCGACCCGCAAGTCCTACAGGCACTCAGACAAGCCAGCGAAGAGCTGGAGGACCGTCTGGAAGGCGTTTACGAAGGAGCCACCGCATGAGCATCGCCACTGTTGCCATCAGCAACATCAAAAAATCTTCCAAAGGTGAGGACGGGGAGGGCAGCGTTCAGGTCCAAATGGACCCGAGCGTCAAGATCGGCAATGCCAAGGTCTTTGCCGTTTACGGCAAGGGCGGCATTGGCAAGAGCACCACATCGTCCAACCTCTCGGCTGCGTTTTCCCACCTGGGCAAGCGCGTGCTGCAGATCGGCTGTGATCCCAAGCACGATTCGACCTTCACGCTGACCAAGAAAATGCTGCCGACCGTCATCGACGCGCTTGAGCAGGTGGATTTTCATGCCGAGGAATTGCGTGTCGAAGACTTTGTTTTTCCGGGTTACAACGGCGTGATGTGCGTTGAGGCGGGCGGGCCACCCGCGGGCACAGGTTGTGGCGGTTATGTCGTGGGCCAGACGGTCAAGCTGCTCAAGGAACACCACCTGCTCGAAGACACCGATGTGGTGATCTTTGACGTCCTGGGGGACGTGGTTTGCGGCGGCTTTGCCGCCCCGCTGCAGCATGCCGATCGCGCCCTGATCGTCACTGCCAACGACTTTGACTCGATCTTTGCGATGAACCGCATTGTGCAGGCCATTGGGGCGAAGTCGAAAAATTACAACGTGCGCTTGGGCGGCGTGATCGTCAATCGCAGCGACGCCACCGACCAGGTTGACAAGTTCAACGGTGCCACCGGACTCAAGAGCATGGCCCACTTTCCGCTGCTCGACGAAATTCGCAAGAGCCGGCTGTCCAAGTCCACCATGTTTGAGCTGGAGGCCACTGCGGCGGTCAAGGCGGTTCAGGACGAGTACATGCGCCTGGCCGCATCGCTTTGGAAGGGCTCGGACCCGCTGCCGGCCGTGCCCATGAAGGACCGTGACATTTTTGACCTCTTGGGTTTTGACTGATGAACACCACCGGATACATCGAACGGCGCGAGCAGATTGAGACCTACTTTGACCGCACCGCGGCCAAGGCCTGGGAGCGCCTGACGTCCAACGCACCCGTCGGTCGCATCCGGGCCACGGTGCGTGCGGGTCGCGATCAAATGCGCAGCACGCTCTTGTCCTGGCTGCCTCAGGACATGCGTGGCCTGCGCCTGCTCGACGCCGGCTGTGGCACGGGGGCACTGGCCATGGAGGCGGCCGCCCGCGGCGCGCAGGTGCTGGCCATCGATCTGTCGCCCACCTTGGTCAAGCTGGCTGCCGAGCGCCATGCGCAGCAGCCACAAATCGGCCGGGGCCAGGTGGATTTTCGCTCGGGCGACATGCTGGCCGACGAGCTGGGTGCCTTCGATCACGTGGTGGCCATGGACTCCCTGATCCACTACGACGTGCCGCACATGGAGGAGGCCATGTTGCGCTTGGCGGCGCGCACACGCTGCTCCATCTTGTTCACCTTTGCGCCGCGCACACCCGCTTTGGCTGCCATGCATGCGGTCGGTCGCCTGTTCCCGCGCAGCGATCGCTCACCCTCGCTCACTCCGGTCTCCGAGCCTGTTCTGCGCACCGCTCTGGAGGGGTCTATCGGGCAGTCGGGTTGGCATGAAGGCCGCACGCTGCGCATCAAGAGTGGGTTTTATACCTCGCAGGCCTGGGAGTGGAACGCTTGAAAAAACGTCTGCTCAAGCCGCCGGCTTGGCTGGTGGCCTTCGCCAACCGGCACATGCCGTTTGCCGACGCGGCCTCGCTCGAGCTGCCGTTGGGTCGTTTGCTGCGTTTGTCTTTGTTCCAGGTCGCCATTGGTATGGCGACCGCCTTGCTGGTCGGCACGCTCAACCGGGTGATGATTGTTGAGCTGGGTGTGCCGGCCTGGTGGGTCGCGCTGTCGGTCGGGCTGCCGCTGGTCTTTGCACCGGCCCGAGCCTTCATTGGTTATCGCAGCGACACACATCCATCGGCGCTGGGCCTCAAACGTTTGCCCTATCTGTGGATGGGCAGCTTGCTCATGTTTGCCGGCTTGGCCATGATGCCGTTTGCCCTGCTTTTGCTATCGGACGCGCCTGAGGGCACGCTGTGGTTTGGGCGCACCGGCGCCGCTTTGGCATTTTTGCTGGTGGGCGCTGGCATGCAGATCACACAAACGGCCGGTTTGGCACTGGCCAGCGACGTTTCGCCGGCCGATAAGCGTCCCCGGGTGGTGGCTCTGCTGTACGCCATGCTGCTGCTGGGCTTGATTGCGGGCAGCGGTTTACTGGCCTGGCTGCTGCAGGACTTTAGCCCCAAGCGTTTGATCCAGGTCGTGCAGGGATCGGCTGTGGTAGTCATAGTGTTGAACCTGATCTCGCTCTGGAAGCAAGAAGCACGGGGGCAGCGCCGCGGCGCGCGGGAAGAGGGCGGATTTTCACGCAACTGGTCGCGGCTCATGGCCGTGCCGCGCATGGGCCGTTTTCTTTGGACGGTCGGCCTGGGGACCGCAGCGTTCAGCATGCAAGACATCATCCTCGAGCCCTACGGTGGCGAGGTGCTTGGGCTGGACGTGGGCTGGACATCGTCGCTGACCGCATTGACAGCGGCTGGCTGTTTGACGGCTTTCTTGATTTCGGCCCGCCTTTCGGCGCGGGGCCTGGACACCTGCCGGCTTGCAGCCATCGGCGCTTTGCTCGGCCTGCCCGCATTTGCTTGTGTGATTTTTTCAGCGCCGCTCGAGTCGGCCTGGATGTTCCGCTTTGGCGCCGCCTTGATTGGCTTTGCCGGCGGACTTTTTTCAGTGGGCATGCTGCTCAACGCGATGGAGCTGCCCGATGGCGAACTCACCGGCCTGATCCTTGGCGCGTGGGGCGCGGTGCAAGCCACTGCGGCCGGCCTGGCCATGGTGCTCGGTGGGGTCTTGCGCGATCTGATTGGGGCTTTGGCTCAGTCGGGCTGGCTAGGCCCAGCGCTCGACTCGCCGGTGACCGGTTACAGCTTTGTATTTCACCTTGAGATGTACCTGCTTTTCGTGGTCTTGATTGCGCTGGGCCCCTTGGTCAAGCGCCACCAGGACCTCCCCCGCAGACCCCGGCGCATCGGCCTGGCCGAAATGCCCGGTTGATGCACCGTTTGAAATCTGTCAGTCCACTGAAGGAGACCCACCATGGGAACAGGAGCGATCACACAGTACGTTGACGTAGCCCAGCTCGTGCTTTATGCATTTTGGATTTTCTTTTTTGGGCTGATTTACTACCTGATTCGCGAGAACCACCGCGAGGGCTACCCCACGGATCCGGGCCGGGAAAACGGGCCCAAGATCACCGGCTGGCCTGTGCCCGACCCAGTGACGTACAAATTGCACGACGGACGGGAGGTGCAGGCCCCTGACTTGCACAGGCCCGATGGGCAGTACAGCGCCAAGG
This sequence comes from Comamonadaceae bacterium, assembly GCA_021299555.1. GTDB lineage: Bacteria > Pseudomonadota > Gammaproteobacteria > Burkholderiales > Burkholderiaceae_C > Polaromonas. The sequence goes on along the minus strand of JAJTGH010000024.1, from coordinate 3,465 downwards.
CAGCCCATGGCTGGAATGGCGCCCCGATCGAGCCGGTGGGCAATCCCCTGCTCGCTGGTGTGGGACCGGGCGCATGGGCCATGCGGGCTGACACACCGGACCTCACGCACCATGGCGAGGCCAAGATCGTGCCCTTGCGGGTGGCTGCTGACCACAGCGTGGCTTTGCAAGACACCGACCCGCGCGGCCTGGTGGTCTACGGCGGTGACGGCCAAGCTGCGGGCACTGTGGTGGACATCTGGGTCGACCGCATGGAGATGATGTTTCGCTACCTCGAGGTGCAAACCCAGGGTGGACGCCGGGTGCTGCTGCCCATGATGTTTGCGCGCATCAATCGCAAGGGCGTCCATGTTCATGCCCTCATGGCTGAGCAGTTCGAAGGCGTACCAGCCACCCGGCACCCCGAGCAGATCACCATGCTCGAGGAGGAAAAGATCCCAGCCTATTTCGGTGCCGGCCTGCTCTACGCCGCGCCTGAGCGTCAGGAGCCACTGTTTTGAGCCATCAGCACGAACATGAGTTCGAGGCAGCTCCTGGTCTGCCCGAAGCATTGCCTGCCGACGAAAAAATTCTTTGGCAGGGCGCACCCGACTGGCGCCAGTTGGCTGTGCATGCCTTTCATGTGCGCAAGGTAGCGATCTATTTTGCGTGCATGATTGGTTTGCAGGCGGCTTTGATGCAAGGACAGCCAATTCAAGTGTTGCTCCCCTCGGTCATGACCAGCACCATGCTCGCCCTGACCGCTTTGGGGATGCTCACGGCAGTGGCCTGGTTTGCGGCGCACACCTGCCTGTACACGCTGACCAACAAACGCATGGTCATGCGGGTCGGGATTGTGCTGACCATGACCTTCAACTTGCCTCTGGTACGCATAGCCGGCGCTGCCATCCGGCCGCGTGCCCGTGGCTGCGGCGATATTGCGCTGCAGATCAAAGAGCCCGACCGCATTGCCTATTTGCACCTGTGGCCGCATGCGCGTGCGTGGCAGCTTAAAAATCCGCAGCCGAGCCTGCGTTGTGTCAGGGGCGCACAGCAACTTGGTCAAACCATCGCGCAAGCCTGGCAGCACGCCAACCCCAGCGCGGCGCTTGTGACCGTTGTTTTGCTGGCCGTGGCCTGGCAGCGCCAGCAGCCTGCCATGACGGAGCCGGCTGTCGATTTGCGTTGGCAGCGCATGCTCCGATTCGAGGACAGACCCAATGGCGACATCGCGGTCATTGACGCCAGCAGCGGTCAGGAGACTGCCCGGCTGCGCGGTGAACACGGATTTGCCCGCGGCGCACTACGAACCTTGGCGCGCGAACGTCTGCGTCGTCAGCTCGGTCCGCAGGAGCCTTTCGAGCTGTCGGCACACCTCGACGGAAAACTGGTTCTGCGCGATCCGTTGACCGGTGAGCGTATCCATCTAGAAGCGTTCGGTCCGAGCAATGTGGCGGTTTTTGCCCAGCTCCAGAACACCGGTTCGCACTCTTCGTTTACATCCCCAGGAGCCTCCAAATGAACGCTGTCATCGCCAACGACCGCAACACAGACCATGTTGCTTTGTTGATGGACCGTGTTGAAACCTCGGCCGATGCGACCGCCCGAGCGGTGGTCAACACGGTCTTGTCCCCGCGGTTTTACACCACCGACTTTGCAGCCTTCGACCGACTCAATGTCGAGCCGGTGCGCGCCGAATGGGACGCCATGATGGCCGAGTATGAGGGCGACAACAACCACGACCACTTTCAGCGCGATGCCCAGTTTGCCGATGAAGTCAAGCGCCTGATGCCACAACTCAGTCCCGAGATGCGCCAGGAGTTTCTGGACTTCCTCATCTCTTCCCTGACGTCCGAGTTTTCAGGCTGCATACTCTACAACGAGATCCGCAAGAACGTCACCAACCCAGACATTCGTCAGCTGATGACCTATATGGCGCGCGATGAGTCGCGCCATGCCGGCTTTCTCAATCAGTCCCTCAAGGACTTCAATCTGGGCATTGACCTGGGCGGCCTCAAGCGCACCAAGAAGTACACCTTCTTCAAACCCAAATACATCTACTACGCGACCTACCTGTCAGAGAAGATCGGCTACGCCCGCTACATCACCATCTTTCGCCAGCTTGAAAAAAATCCGGACAAGCGCTTTCATCCTATCTTTCGCTGGTTTGAGCGCTGGTGCAACGACGAATTCCGCCATGGCGAATCGTTTGCCCTGATCATGCGGGCCAACCCGGAGCTGCTTACAGGCGTGAACCGCTGGTGGATCCGGTTTTTCATTTTGGCGGTCTATGCCACCATGTTTGTGCGTGACCACAGCCGGCCGCTGTTGCACGAGGCCATGGGTCTGCACTCGACCGAGTATGACTACGAGGTGTTTCGCATCACCTCGCAGATCTGCCGTCAGGTCTTTCCGGTCGAACTCGACATGGATCACCCGAGCATGCGCCGCGGCTTGAACACCCTGGTTGAGATCTCGGCAGCGCATACACGCGCCAAGCTGCGCGGTGGGCCGATCGGCCTTGTCTTGCAAGGGGTGCATGCGGCCCGTGCGGCTCTGACTTTCGCGCGCATGTTCTTGCTACCCGTCAAGTCACAAGAGCTGCCGCAGCAAGTTCGCATGGTGCCTCAGTGGTGAAGCCCTCATGAGACTTGCGCCGCTTTGTCAACTGAGCCTGCCCGGCGGGAGATGGCGTGCCTGAAGCATTGCAATCTGTCCCTGCAGCGCTGATCTTCGCGTTGCTCAGTTGGTGGTTGGGCACTGGGGTCATCCTTTGGCTGGTCCGGTGCAAGGCATCGAGCTTTCGCTGGAGCCTTGGATGTGCAACGGCTTTGCTGCTTGTCGGGCTGTGGGGCAGCGCCCAGAGCATGAAAACCTCAGGCAGCTGGTCGGCTTACATCGCCTTTGGCAGCGTCATTTTGATGTGGAGCTGGCATGAGCTGGCCTTTCTGACGGGCTGGCTCGCCGGCCCGCGCAAGCAGGTATTGCAGCCAGGCGCCACGGGCTTGAGGCGGCTGGTGCAATCGGTGCAGGCCATTGCTTATCACGAGTTGGCCCTGCTGATCAATTTTGCTTTGCTTTGGATTTTGCAGACAGGGCAACCCAATCACGTGGCCCTGTGCACATTTGCCTTGCTGTGGTGCATGCGACTGTCGGCCAAGCTCAATCTCTTTCTGGGGGTGCCGCAAACCGGCGCCCAGTATTTGCCTCCTCACCTGAGGTATCTGGGGAGCTACTTCAAAGCTGGCCCTGTGACCAGATTTTTCTTTCTCACTTTGGCCCTTTCAGGTCTGACCCTCGGTTGGCTGGTCTGGGAGGTGAGGGCCGGAGCCGTCGCTGCGACAACCGGTTGGGTGCTTTTGGCCACGCTCTTGGCGCTGGCGATCGTGGAACATGTGCTCATGGCCTTTCCCATGTCCATTGAAAGACTCTGGGGCTGGGCCATGGGTCAGCGTGTCTCCAGTGTGCCGCTGGGGCAGTCGGCGG
>JAJTGH010000188.1 GCA_021299555.1 Comamonadaceae bacterium | reverse complement strand
CATGGGCCAGCCGGTGCTCATTGAGAACAGGGGCGGCGCCGGCGGTGCGATCGGTGCCGATGCGGTGGCCAAGTCGGCTGCGGACGGCCATACCCTGCTGATGCACAACCTGACCTTCCCCATGACCTCGGTGGCCCAGACGCTGGCGGGTCGCTCACCGTTCAACATCGATACCGACTTTGCTGGCGTTTCGATCTCGGTCTACGTGCCCTTCATGTGGACCGCCCACCCGGGTGTTCCCGCCAAGGACCTTCGCGAGCTCGGCCAATTGCTGCGCACGCAGAAGCTGCCCTACAACTATGGATCCACCGGACCCGGGTCGGCCATGCATGTACAAGGCGAAGCCTTCAAAAAGGCCGCCGGGATTGATATGCAGCATGTTCCCTTCAAGGGCGCGGCGCCGCTCAAGCAGGAGTTGCTGGCCGGTCGACTGCAGATCGGCGGCGATCAGCTGTCCACCTCGCTGGCCGAGATCAAAGCGGGCACGCTCAAGGCCCTGGCCACCACGGCATCGAAGCGGGTGGCTGGTTTGCCTGACGTCCCCACCGTGCGCGAACTGGGCTTTCCGAGCCTCGAACTCGAAGGCTGGAACGGTCTTTTCGTGCCAAGCAAGACGCCGCGCGAGATCATTGACCGCCTGCAAAAGGAGGCCGCTGCAGCGGTGCGTCACCCCGAAGTGTCCCGCCGGCTGATCGAGCTTGGCGCTGAGCCAGTGGGCTCGGGCACCGTCGCTCAAGACGAGATCCTCAAGCGGCAAATGGACCAGTTCAGGCCCATCATCCGCGAGATGAAGATTGAAAGCTGATCGGCCTTACTTTTTGAGCCACCAGACCGGGAACTGACTGCAGTCAGCCCCGGCCAGACCCTGATCGATCGCCTGATTGAGGTGGTCCAGGGTGATCTGCGTCAAGGGCATGGCAAAACCATTTTTTGCGCCTTGCTCGACCATGGTCCGCACGTCCTTGCGCATGGTGGCCAGGTCGACCGTGACGGCCGACTGAGGGGTGCCGGCCAGGGCGTCGGCAATCATGGCGCCGCGCACCTTGAGCATATTGGGTCCGCCCGAGGACTCACTGAGCACATCGACCAGCAGCCTGGGGTCCATGTTGAGCGACTGCACCAGCGACAAGGCCTCACCCAGGGTCTGCCAGTACACCATCAGCGGTAAGTTGACCGCCAGCTTCATGCGAGCGCCATTGCCGTGCGCCCCCACCTCGACGACTTTCTTGCACAGCTGGTCCATCAACGGGCGGGCGGCTTGCACGTCGGCAGGGGCACCGGCCATAAAGCCAATGAGCTTGCCCTCTTTGGCCGGACCCACACTGCCGCCCACAGGACACTCCACGTAGCGTGCCCCAGAACGCTCAGCGAGCTGACCCATCTGCGCCTGAAATTCGGGTGCCACCGTACTCATTTCGATCAACAAGGCGCGACCACCCTGGAGCAGACCCTGAGGTCCGGCATACACCGCTTCGATGGCCGCGGCATCGGTGAGCAGGCTGATCACCGCATCGCAGTTGCGCGCCAAATCTGCAGCCCGCTCGACCCGCAAGGCCCCGGACGCCACCAGCGCTTCGGATCGGGCCGCTGAGCGGTTCCAAACGCTGATTTCATGACCCAAACCCATCAGGCGTTGTGCCACGGCCTGCCCCATCTTGCCAACGCCAGCGATTCCGATCTTCATTGCATCCACTCCCCGCTCAGGCTGTTCGGGCACCGCACCCGAGCCAGCCGATACTGTAACGGCTACATTGAAAACATGCCGTCGCCGGCACGCCTGATCGAAACCCAAAGCGCCTAGTGCAGGCCACGGGCGCTAAAGCGCCAGGCCGATGGTCAGACCGACCTGACCATCTCAATGTGCGGAAGGCCCACTTCCTCAAAGCCATCGCCCCGTGGCGCGAATCCGCTGCGCGCGTAAAAGCCTTCAGCGCTGCGTTGGGCGTTCAGGCAGACGGCGCGATCGCCCCGCTGACCGGCCGCTGCAACGAGGGCATTGAGCACCTGCTTGCCAACGCCGGTTTGTCGCAGCACGCGCTTGACAGCCACGCGGCCTATGCGTGCGGTCCCGCCTTCTGCCGGCAGCAAGCGCCCGGTGGCCACCGGCTGACCGATCCGGTTGTAGCCCACAGCGTGCACCGACTGCTCGTCCGCGGGATCCTGCTCCATGGCCAAGGGAATCTGCTGCTCCTGCACAAACACCTCGATGCGCACCTTCATCGCGTCTTCGTGCAATTGCGCCCAACTGCCTGTGCGCACCTCCAGCACCGAATGCCCGGCCTCGTAGCCCAGCATCACCTGTCGCAAGACCTCTGGCACCGCCCGCGAGGTCTGGGTGGCTGGGTCGGCGAACACATAAATCAAAGTGGCCGTGATCAGCAGATCCTCGCCACGAAAGATGGCGCCAGCAAACTCGATTGAAGACTTGCCAATGCGCGTGCATTGCAGGCCCACATCGAGCACATCGTCATAGCGGGCCGAGCCGTGGTATTCAACGCTGGCCTTTTTGACATAGAGGTCGCCCTCGAGCAGATGCATTGCCTCCTCGTAGGGCAAGGCCAGGGCACGCCAATAATCGGCCATCGCCGTATCCAGATACATCAGATAGTGGCCATTGAAGACGATCTTTTGCATGTCCACTTCGGCCCAGCGCACGCGCAGGCGGTGAAAAAAGCGCAGGTCTTGTCTCTTCATCAGCGGCTTTCTGGATCTCGATGGCGCCTAGGTCTTGCCCGGGGAGTTAGCCCCACCTAGGGAAAACCCATAGTTTAGCCGCCACGGCCCGGGTCACTGCCCCAGGCCGCCACCAAGGCCCGGCCCGCGTCGGCATGGGCTTGCCGAGCCAGCGCAATCGCCCGGCCCATGGTCACAAAGCCATGAATCACGCCGCGATAGATTTCCAGGTCAACCGCGACACCGGCCATGCGCAGCACATCTGCGTAGGCCACGCCCTCATCGACCAGCGGGTCACATTCGGCCAGACCCAGCCAGGCTGGCGCCACACCAGCATGGTCAGGCGCGTTGAGCGGAGCAAAGCGCCAGTCGTCGCGGTCGCTGCGGTCGATGTACTGCGCGAAGAACCAATCCACCGTTTCCTGGTCGAGCAAGTGGCCTCGACGGTAGATGCGGTGTGAATCTGTGTCCTGGTGGGCGGTGGTGCCCGGATAAAACAGCAACTGCAGCCTCAAGGCCATGCCCGCATCGCGCGCCATCAAAGCGCAAACTGCAGCCAAGGTTGCGCCGGCGCTGTCGCCGCCCACAGCCAGGCGCTGTTCATCCAGACCGACCGCGCTGGCGTGCCTGGCCAGCCAAGCCAGAGCATCCCAGGCATCATGGACAGCGGTCGGGAATCGGTGCTCAGGCGCAAGCCGATAGTCCAGCGAGACCACTGCACACTGGCCCAGCAGACTCAATTGCCGGCAAAGCACGTCATGCGTGCTCAGGCTGCCCACGGTGAATCCACCGCCATGCAGATAAAGCAACACCGGCAGCGGCCAAGCGCTGGTGCTCGCATACAGGCGGGCGTCCATGAGGTGGCCGTCGCGGGCAGGGATTTTCAGGGCCTGCAGCCGATCGATGGGTGGCGCTGGCAAATCCAGCAGTGGCGCGCCCGCATCATAGAAAGCACGAGCCTGTTTTACTCCGAGCATGTGCATCGGGGGTCGCCCTGCGCGGGCGATGTTGTCAATCAAGCGCCGCACCTCAGGGGCGAGCGCTGCGGGGAGCTTGAGGGGCTGCTTCATGGCGTTCGGTGGCGCATGGTACCTTGCCCGCAGCACAGGATTTCTGGTTCAAAATCGGGGCACTGCGAGGAGAACGCTTTGGCTCAGATCAACTACATCACCCAAATCCAGTTTGACTTTGGCGCTTTGCGTCACCTGCAGGCCGAGTGCCAGCGAGTCGGGATCACCCGGCCGCTGATCGTCACCGACCCTGGCGTCAAGGCGGCCGGAATTTTGCAAAAGGCCATTGACGCCCTGCCCGACTTGCCGGCAGCGGTGTTCGATCAAACCCCGTCGAACCCCACAGAAGCCGCGGTTCGTGCGGCCGTGCAGGTCTACAGGACCCACACCTGTGATGGTCTGATTGCCGTCGGTGGTGGCTCGGCGATCGACTGCGCCAAGGGAGTGGCCATTGCCGCGAGCCATGAAGGGCCGCTGAAGAACTACGCCACGATTGAAGGCGGCTCACCCAAGATCACCGAACGCGCCGCTCCCCTGATCGCCGTTCCCACCACCTCCGGCACCGGCAGCGAGG
>JAJTGH010000023.1 GCA_021299555.1 Comamonadaceae bacterium | reverse complement strand
CATCGTCTACACCAGCGGCACCACCGGTCTGCCCAAAGGGATTTTGTTCGATCATGCGGCGGCCCTGCAACACGGCGCGGTGGCCTGCCTCGAATACGAGATCAATGAACGCTCGCGCTACCTGATCCAGATTCCGCACAACTCCTGCGTCAACATCACCATGGTGCCGGCGCTGATGGCCGGAGCGGCCATCGGCTTTGCCGAGAGCCGCAGCTTCAACGGCTTTGCCCTGTGCGACGTCGTGCAGCGCCATGCGGTCACGCACACCTTCCTCGTGCCCACCATGCTGGCCACGCTGCTGGCGCAGGACCCGGGCGACTTTGCCCAGCGGCTGGCAACCCTCACCACACTGGGCTATGGTTCCGCGCCCATTCCCGCCGAGCGGCTGCGCGAGCTCATCAAGCGCTACGGGCCGATCTTCATCCAGCTCTACGGCATGGCAGAAATCGCCTCGATCGGCACCTTGCTTCGCAAGCAGGACCATGTGGCCGCCATCACGAACAAGCCGCACCTGCTCGCTTCCTGCGGGCAGCCGTCGTATGCCACCACCGTGCGCCTGGCAGCGCCCGGTGGCGGCGAGGTCCAGATCGGGGAAACCGCCGAAATCGTCTTTGGCGGGCCACACACCATGCTGGGCTATTTCCGCGAGCCCGAGCGCACCAGCAAGGCCCTGATCGCCGGCTGGCTGCATTCGGGCGACGTCGGCCGCATGGACAGCGAAGGCTATTACTACATCGTAGACCGCATCAAGGACTTGATCATCCGGGGTGGCTACAACCTGGCGCCCAGCGAAGTGGAGGCCGTGCTCTACACCCACCCGGCCGTACTCGATGCCGCCGTGATCGGCATCCCGGACGACAAGTGGGGTGAAGCCGTGATCGCGGTGGTCACACTCAAGCCGGGAGCCAGCGCGAGTCCCGACGAACTGCTGGCGCTGTGCCGCCAATCCAAGCTGGCCTCGATCAAGCAGCCCGAGCGCGTGGAGTTGGTGACCACCATGCCGCGCAACACCATCGGCAAGATCGACAAGAAAGCACTGCGCGACCCTTACTGGGAAGGCCGGCGCAAAGTCTGAAGCCAGCCCCGTTGCAGGACTGGGCGCGGGCCGCTTGTGCAAGGCGCACAAGCCGACACGATGCTGCACGCGCGCATGGGGCAGGGCCAAAGCATCTTGGAGCAACATGCGCGGCTGCACACGCCCGGTCACCGGCGCGCCAGCAGCAAAGAGGCCGCCTGCGCCGCAGGCATGCCCACCGTCACGCCGGCCGCACGGGCCGGCGCGTTGCAGGCGCTGATGATCCCTTCGCGGTAGCTGCTCAGACCGTCACCCATGCGCGCCAGCCGAGCATCAACCGTGGCGCCGGCAAGGCCCTCGGCCTCGACGATGGACAACCCGGCAATGCCCGCGTCCTCGCGGCCTTTGCCGCCATCGGAACAGATGAAACCGAAAGGACGCGCCTTGAGCAGATAGGGCACCGCGCTGCGGCCAGTGTGCCCGGCGGTCACCAACACGTTGTGCGCGTCTTCCGGCAAGGCAAAGGCGATCGAGTCGGTGCAGACCACCTGCCTTCCGTCGGCGGCGGTTTCCATCACCGTGCGGTTGGTCACGTCGCTGGCCTGGGGCGCGTCAGGATCGCCCTCGAGCATGAGCAGCGCCGCCTCCTGCACGGTCATGCCTATGCGCACGCCGCAATCGAGCGCCGGGCGGTTGGCGAAACTGATGCGGCCCTGAGCGTAGAGGTCTACACCGTCGCCCAGGCGCACACCCATCACGTCGGCCGTGGCCGCCGAAATATTCAAGGCTTCCAGGTACCACAGGCCGGCAATGGACGCGCCGGCCGGCCCGACCGCGCAGTCGATGCCGATGGCGCCGCGCGGGCGTTGCGCCGCAATAAAGCGCGCTGGCAACACGCCGCAGTAAGAGGCATTGACCACCACGTCGCGGTCCCGGTTGCTCTGGCTGACGTCATAGGCCGAATCCATGGCCATGACGCGGCCGCGTGCGCTGGCATACAACTCGGTTTGCCGGTCCATGATCAGATCAGGGTTTCGCCGCCATCGGGCACCACGGTGGCTCCGGTCATGAAGCCAGCGTCATTCGACAGGAGGAAGCACACCGGCCCGGCAATGTCATCGGCTTCGCCCACACGCTTGAGCATATTGAGGTTGGCCGCCTGTGACTGGCCTTTGTCGATGTCGCCGCCGCCACGCATCTTCCACAGAGGCTCGGTCATGCCCGTGCGGATGCGGCCGGGCGCCACCACATTGACCCGCACCAGCGGTGCGGCCTCCAGCGCCAACTGGCGTGTGAACCCGGCAATGGCACTCTTGGCTGCGCCATAGGGGGCATTGAAGGGCTGCGCCGTGATGGCAGCAATTGATGCGGTGTTGACGATGGAGCCGCCGCCCTGCGCGCGCATGATGGGCAGCACGTTCTTGCACACGAGGAAGGTTCCGCCCAGGTGCACACCCAGCATGCGGTTCCAGCGCTCGAGCGTCCATTCCTCGATCGGCCCGAAATCGGCGTGGCCAGCGGCGTTAAACGCAGCGTCGATACGGCCGAACTCGCGCAATACCCGGGCTACAGCGTCCCTCACGCCCTCCTCGCTGGCCACATCGCAGGCCAAACCGATGGAGCCTGGCAATTGGCCGGCCACCGCCTCGGCCCGACCGGCATCGATGTCGAGCACCGCCACGCGGCCGCCCTCCTGGGAGTAGCGGCGGGCCACCGCGGCGGCCAGACCCGATCCACCACCGGTGGTCAGCAAGACCCGGCCCTCAAAACGTTGCGTCATGTGTGATCCTAAAAAAAGAGGGGAAAAACCTTCTCGCGCCCAGGCTCAGCGACCCTGGCTCTCGAAGAACAAAAGCAAGGCCTGCGCCGTTTCGGGCGCCGCCTGCTCCGGGAACCAATGACCGCCCGGCACCGTGCCCACGCGCAGATCAGCGCAGCGCGCGCGCCAGGCCGCCTCTATGTCCATGAGCGTGTGCATCAGTCCGTTGGCACCCCACAGCGCCAACGTGGGGCAGGCCAGCCGGGTGCCCAAGTCCGCCTCGTCGTGCGCAAGATCGATGCTCGCGCCAGCTCGGTAGTCGCAGCAAGAGGCGTGGATCATGGCCGGGTCGCGCCAGCAGCGCCGGTACTCGGCCAGCATGGCAGGCTCAAAGCTGTCAAGGGCTCGGCCACCAACGGCAACCAGACAGCTCTCGAAGTAATAGTCGGGGTCGGCGCCGATCAGACGCTCCGGGTACGGGGCGGGCTGCGGCAGGAAATACCACTGCCAATAGGTCGAAGCGATATTCTTGTTGGTCTGGTGGTACAGCGCGTAGGTGGGCACCAGGTCGAGCACCGAGAGCGAACGCACCTGCTGCGGCCAGTCCAGCGCCATGCGGTGGGCCACCCGCCCACCTCGGTCGTGGCCCACCACATGGAAACGCTCGTGCCCCAGCGCGCGCATCACGGCCACCTGGTCGGCCGCCATGGCGCGAAAGGAATAGTTGGAATGGTCGGCAAGCCCAGCCGGCTTGGACGAATCGCCGTAGCCGCGCAGGTCCGCGCAGACCACGGTGTGCCGCTGCGCCAGCAGCGGCGCCAGCAGCGCCCACTCGGCCAAGGTCTGGGGGTAACCGTGCAGCAGCAGCACCGGATCGCCCTGCCCGCCAAAGACGCAGTGAATCGTCACATCGCCGACCGGGATGCGACGGCGCTCGAAACCTGTGAACAGTTCCATGTTGTGCGCTCCGCCGCTTACGCCAAGGTCGAGCGAAACATCAGCCGCCGGTTTTCGGGCAGGTCCAGGCTGGCGAAGTCGTAGTCGATGGGCGCGTAATGCATGACGCTGCGGTTGTCCCAGAAAATGAGGTCGCCCGGCCTCCAGCGGTGACGGTAGGTGTGCGCCGGCCGCACGCTCATCGCAAACAGGTGGTCCAAGAGGGGTGCGCTTTCTTCAACGGTCCAGCCCTCGAATCGATCAACCATCTGCTCGCTGACGTACAGGGCGTAGCGACCCGTATCCTCGTGCAAGCGCAGCACAGGATGGTAGGTTCCGCTGAGCTCCTGCAATTCGCCTTCCTTCACGCTGGAAAAAGGCTGGCGACCGACCATGGTCTGGGAGCGCGAGCTAAACAGGGTGTGAAAGGCGCGCATGGATCCCAGCGTGGTCCGCAGTCCGTCGGAGAGGGCTTCGCAGGCCTGGTACATGTTGGCGAACATGGTGTCGCCACCGTGCTCGGGCGCGTGCACACAACGCAGCAAGGAGGCACGGGCGGGGACCGGCATGAAGGACTGGTCCGAATGCCACTGCTGGGCCGCATTTTCAGTTTCAGATCGCTTGCCGTCGGTCTTGATGTTGGTGACCCGAAACAGGTCCGGATAACCTGGCGGGGCATGGCGCCCCAGCAGGCCGGTCTGGGCCAGAGGACCGAAACGACAGGTGAAGGCCAGATGCTGGTCGTGGTCCAGGTGCTGGTCGCGGAACAGCAAAATGCCCCGCTCGCCGAGCAGTCTCCAAAGGTTGCGCACCGTCGATTCGGAAATGTCATGTGCACGCCGCATGTCCAGGCCCTGCACCACGCTGCCGGTGCGCCAGGACAGGGGCTGCACGCTGAGCCCAGCCTGTTCCAGCGAGGCCTGCAACTCCTTCTCGCTCGAACGGATGCCCATGGTCGCCGACCCGCCTTATGCCAGAGTGGAGCGGAACATCAGACGGTGGTTCTCCGGGCGGTCCATGCCATCGAAGTCATAGTCCAGCGGGGCATAGTGCTGGGTGCTGCGGTTGTCCCAGGCGATCAGATCGCCCGGTTGCCAGCGGTGGCGGTAGGTGTAGGCCGGATGCTCGATCAGGCGGCACAGGTAATCGAGCAAGGGCTTGCTCTCTTCCACGGTCCAACCTTCAAAGCGATCCACCATCTGGTCGCTGATGTAGAGCGCCTTGCGCCCCGTGTCAGGGTGAGTCAGCACCACCGGATGCCAGGCGCCCTCCACGCGAGCGGCCTCTTCGGCGGTCATGGGTTTTCGATTGCCCATCACCCGACAGCGGGTGTTAAACAGGGTGTGAAAGGCGCGCAGCGAGCCCAGCGTTGCCTTCAGGCCCTCGGACAGGCTGTCGTAAACCGCGTACATGCTGGAGAACATGGTGTCGCCGCCGGACTGCGGGGCGATTTCGCAGCGCAGCAAAGATGCACGCGCCGGCACTGGCAGGAAGGACTGGTCGGTGTGCCATTGCTGGGCCGCATTTTCGGTTTCCGAACGCATGCCGTTGGACTTGATGTTGGTCACGGTGAACAGGTCGGGGTATCCTGGCGGCGCGTAGCGGCTGGTCATTCCGGTGGCCGCCAGCGGCCCAAAGCGGCGGGTGAAGGCCAGGTGCTGATCATGGTCGAGCCCCTGCCCACGAAAAAGCAAAATGCCACGCTCGCCAAGCAGGCGCCACAACGCGTCGATGGTGGCCGCAGGGATCTGATCACTGCGCCGCAAGTCCAGACCCGTGATCTCCGAGCCCAGGCGCCAGGACAGCGCGCGGGCAGAGAAGCCGCTGTGCGCCCGAGTTGGCGCAGGCGATTCTTGGACGTCTTGCAACATGGATGTCTCCTCGCAAACTATCAGTGGGTCTGTGAATCAGTGGGCCGGCCGCGAGATGACGCGCTGGCCGTCGAAGTTGTCACGGCCCTTGCGCCGGATCAGCTCCCAGGTCACGTCCAGGTAATTGGCGCGCGCGAGCACCGATTTCATCTCGTCGCACAGGTGCGTGGGCATCTGCGGCGTGTGGGACGGCATGGTGACGTCCAGCCGGGCGGCAAAATCGAGCGTCACATGCAGCGCGCAGGCGCTGGCCAGGTCAGGGCCAAAGGTGATTGCCCCATGCCAGGGAATGATGATCGCGATGTCACTGTCTTTGAGGGCTGGTCCGATGGCCGAGAAATCATCGCTGGGACTGATACAGGTGCGCTGGTCAAAATAGGTGCACAGGTTGTGAAGGTTGCGCACTGGACGGCCAAAGGCGGACTGCGCCGTGAGCCAAAAGCCGTGGGTGTGGACGATGGCCTGCACATCCTCGCGCTGCTTGTAGATGCCATGGTGAAAGGTCTGCCCGAGGCTGACCATGGTCTCGCACTCCAGCACATTGCCGTCGAAGTCCAGCAGGGCGATGTCCTGCAGACGCATTTCCTCGAAGGTCTTGTCGAACGCATTGATGTAGAACTGACGCTCGCCAGGCACGCGCACCGACACGTGGCCACCAATGGCCGGACCCAGCCCGTACGCAGCCAGGCCGCGGACGGCCTCCAACACTTGCTCACGGATCGCCGGATTGCTCATGGTGACGCCTCCTTGGCATTGTGAACGGACGACGGGCCAGCTCGGGCCGAAGAGGCCGATTCGGCCTGCCCGAGATAGTGCGCAATGACATTGGGATCCTGCGCCAGTTCCGCGCTCGGTCCGTGGTGGACCACCTTGCCCTGCTCCAGCACATAGGCGCGGCTGGTGGCGCGCAGGGCTGCGCGCGCGTTTTGCTCCACCAAAAGAATGGTCAGGCCCTGCCGATTGAGTTCACGCAGGGCGCCCAGCACCTGCTTGGCCAGCAGCGGCGAGAGCCCCAGGCTGGGCTCGTCGAGCAGCAGCATCCGCGGCCCGCCCATCAACGCACGCCCGATGGCCAGCATCTGCTGCTGACCACCCGACAAGGATCCGGCCACCTGCTGGCCACGCTCCTCCAGGATCGGAAACAGTGTGTAGATACTGCGCAAGTCGTGCGTCGGCGCGCGACGGTGCAGCGCTGTGGAGCCCAGTTGCAGGTTCTCCAGCACCGTGAGTTCACCCAGGATCTGGCGGCCCTCGGGCACCTGAAGCATTCCTGCACGGGAGTTGCGAAATGCCGGCTGGCCAGTGATCTCCTGGCCTCCAAGTTTGATGCTGCCGCCCGTGACGCCCACCAGCCCGCTGATGCAGTTGAGCAAGGTGGATTTGCCTGCGCCATTGGGGCCGATGATGGCCACCATATCACCCTCGGCAACTTCGATCGAGATGCCGTGCAGTACCTCGTTGCCGTTGTAGCCAGCATGCAGGTCCGATACCTCAAGCATCTTCGAACTCCCCGAGATAGGCCTTGATCACTGCCGGATCCTGGACCACCTGAGCGGCGCTGCCTTGCGCGATCAACTGCCCGCTGTCAAGGACGTAGACATAGTCGCACAAATTGGTCACGAAACGCATGTTGTGCTCGATCAGAAACACAGCCATGCCTTCGCCCTCGGTGGCCAGCGCCCGGAAAATTTCACCGAGCTTGGCGGCCTCGACATCGCTGATACCAGCCACAGGCTCGTCGAGCAGCAGCACCTGTGGCTTGAGCGCCAATGCCCGCATCATCTCGACCCGACGTTGATCACCGTAGGACAGGTTGCCAGCGGGATAGTCGGCGTAACGGGTCATGCCAAAGCGTTCGAGCAAAGCAAAGGCGTCATCGCGAAAACGCCGAGTCTCCGCCCGCGAGGACGGCAGGCCGAACATCTGCGCGAACAAAGACGTCTTTTGCAGCCTGTACATCCCGATCATCACATTGGCCAACACGGTCGCATCGGGCAGCAGGCGGATGGTCTGAAAGGTGCGCGCCATACCCGCGCGCGCCACCTCGTGCCGGGACGCCTCGCTCAGGTCGGTGTCGCCAAAAATGATGCGGCCTCCACTAAGCTTATAGACGCCCGTGATCAGGTTCACGACCGTGGTCTTGCCCGCACCGTTGGGACCGATCAGGCCAGTGATCCTGCCATGGACGATCTCCATGTCGAAGGGAGCGACGGCCTGCAAGCCGCCAAAACGCTTGCTCACGCCCTTGAGAATCAGCGTGCTCATCAAGACCCCGCTTTCTGAGGCAGCATGCCCTGGCGCGCCAGACGACGGTTGCGCAGACTCCTGAGGATGCTGTCGAACACACCGAAGGGCAGAAAGGCCATGACCAGCACCAGCAGCAGCCCATAGACGGCCTGTCGGTACTGCGCCAGTGGCCGGAAGATTTCTGGCAGAAGCACCAAGATGGTTACCCCGACCAGCGGTCCGAACACGGTGCGCCGCCCTCCCAGCACCACCGCTGACAAGGTACCAATCAAGATGCTGAAGCCGAACTGCTCGGCGGTCAGGCTGAAGTTGCGCAACGCATCGAGGCTGCCGAACAAACCCGCGATGGCCCCGGACAAGGCAAAGGAAAGGATGTGGTAGCGCGTCGGATTGACCCCCAGCGAGGCCGCCACGGCAGGGTCCTGGCGCATCGCATCAAAGGCCCGACCGATACCGCCCTGACCGAGGATGATCAGCAGACCCATGGTGGCCACCATGGCAAAAAAGAGCATCCACGGCGTGACCACCCTTGGGATGTTGTGAAAGCCCAGCGGCCCACCGGTGAGGTTTTCAAAGTAGAGGATCAGAGCCACCACCACCTCGACAAAGGCCAGAGAGGCGATGGCCTGGTAGACACCGCGCAGGCGCGCCAGTGGCACGGCCAGCATCAGTCCGGCCAGCAAGCCCAAACCGGTGCCCAGCGCCACCGCTGCAGCGGGGTGCATGCCTTGCTTGACGGTGAGGATGGCGGCGCAATAAGCCCCCAGAGCGGCGAAGCCCGAGGTGGCCACGGAAAAGGTACCGGCGCGAAAGACGATCGCTTGGCTCAGGGCATAGCCCGTGCCAATGAAGATCAGATCCAGCAGCGGAAGATGGGGAGCGATGAAATTCATCATGGCGATCCGGGATCTGCGCTCAGACGCGTTTGGTGGGAGATTCAGGCACGCTCTGCGCGAACAGGCCGTCCGGGCGAACCATCAGGATCACAAACAGCAACATGAAGATCACTGCATCGACCAGCAGGGATGGCAGATAGGCGGCCGACATCGACTGCAACAAGCCCAGCAGCAAGCCACCGACCAGGGCCCCAGGGACACTGCCCAGACCACCGATGATGATGGCCACAAAGGCTTTGAGCAGGAAGGGCTCGCCCATCAAAAACTGCACCGCATTGAAGGCCAGTCCAACCATCACGCCGGCCGCTCCAGCCAGCGCACCCGAGAGGAAAAAGGTCTGGTAGAAGATGGCGTTGGGGTTGACGCCCAGCAGCTGTGCAGCTCGATAGTTGCCGGCCACGGCCCGGATCTGGCGACCCTGCGCCGTGCGGTAAAGATAAAAAGCCAGCAGCCCCACACCGACCACGGCCACGCCCAGCATCAGCAACTGCAGCATGGTCACGCGCAGGCCCAGCACAGCGATCGCATCAGGCGATACGGTGCCAAAGGGAAAGCGCATGGTCTCGGTCTTGGAGACATACTGACCGATGCTCAGGACAATGAGACCGGCACCGATGCTCGAGATGATGGAGGCGAGCTCGGCGTCCGCCAGCGCCAGTTTACGCAGCGGCTTGAAGGCAATCACCTCAATGAGGATGGAGACCAGACCGGCAGCGACCATGGCCACCGGCAGGGCGAGCCACAGCGGCAAGCCGGCACGAACCGTGTACAGGCCAACGAAAGCCCCGGCCATGAACACCGCACCGTGGGCCATGTTCATGATGCGGTGAATACCGAAAATGAGCGTAAAGCCAAGCGCGAAAAGCGCATAGACACCGCCCAGAACCAGCCCGTTGAGTAATTGCTGAGCAATCATGGTCTGCCGCCTTGCCATCGAGGCCCGCGGCCGCAGCCGCGGGCGATCATCACGTCAGCCTGCTTATTGCGGAGCGACGATGAACTTGCCGTCCTTGACCATCAGAAAGATCGAGCCATAGGTCGGGATGCGGTCGACGTAGCTGTACCTGCCGGTCCCGACGACCACAGGCACATCCTTGGTCTTGGACAGGGCCTCACGGATGAGCTCGCGGGTGGGATTTGGGCCCGCAGCCTTGATGGCATGCGCCACCACAGTCATGTAGCTATAACCCAGCGCGGCCCAGTTGTCGGCGTCCTTACCGGTCTTGGCCCTGTAGGCCGCGGCGAAAGCCTGAGAGGCCGGCGTGTTGCCGCCGGGGGTCCAGTCGGAGTTGAAAACCAGACCTTCGACAGCAGCACCCCCAATGGAAACCAGTTGCGGCGAGGACAAACCGGTCTGACCGATCAGCTTGACGCTGGCCGGCAGGCCCGCCTGTTTGAGCTGGATGGCAAGGTTCGCGGCCGAGGGGCCAAGCGTGAAC
Organism: Comamonadaceae bacterium; assembly: GCA_021299555.1. GTDB lineage: Bacteria > Pseudomonadota > Gammaproteobacteria > Burkholderiales > Burkholderiaceae_C > Polaromonas. The sequence goes on along the minus strand of JAJTGH010000023.1, from coordinate 14,865 downwards.
AGCACCACACAATCGGGTTTGGCGGCCACGATGCGGGTGGCGATGGTGGAGAAGTCCGAGTCCGCCTGCTTGATGCCGGTTCGGTCGACGAACTTCATGCCGCGCTTTTGAGTGTGCTCCACAAAGAGGCGTTCAAGATCGACATAGGCCTCGTTGTCAGAAAAGCGTATGGTCGCGCAGGAACGAACCTTGGCCACGTCCAGGGCGTAGTCGCCCAGTTGCGGCATGGTGATGATCGGTGGCTGTGCCGAAATAAAACCCCAGGGTCCGGCATTGAGCAGGCTCACCGCGTTGGTCATGGCCTTCATGCCGATCTTGGCATCATTGGCCACGCCAGCCGAGGGAATGGCTTCCACGGCGGTGGTGGGCCCCAGAATGAACAGCACGTTGGGATCGGCGGCATAGCGCGTGACGGCGGCCATGGCCTGCGCACGGGCGGACGCGCTGTCCACCACCTCATAGACGATGCGGTCGTTGCCCAGAAACTTGCGGGCATTGAGCTCGTCGGCAGCGAACTTCATGCCTTCGGAAGCCGGCACGCCCACAAACGAGGCAACGCCAGTGAGCGCCTGCAAGATAACGATCTTGCGGTCAGCGGCCAGAGCGGCCTGCGAGGCCAGGGCCACGCCGGCCAAGAGGGCCAGACGGCGGAATGTACTGCGATCAAATTTCATTGGGTGGGTCTCCTGGAGGTTAGCTGGCGGATGGATTTTTATATTTTCTGTACGGTACTTGTATATCGATAAAAAAGTCAAGCACATTCAAGCGTAGTCGGTGTAAACCACAGGTCTGGGAGCAATGGAGATGTAATCGGCCAGCACATCGCCCTGCACGGTCACGTGGCCGCGCATGAGGGTGTAAACCTCCTCTGCCTTGCCGGCGCAGAGCAACTCCAGGATCTGTCGGTGGTCTTCGTTATTGGCCTCAGGTCTGCCCTGGGCGCTGAGCTGGAACATGCGAAACGGGTGCATGCGCGCTGCCAAATTGCGTGTGATTTCGAACAGTACATCGTTGTGCGCAGCCCGCCACAAGGCCAGATGAAAGCGGCCACCCTGGCGCCCGAATTCGTCCTGATCGCCGGCCACCAGTGCCGCCTCGGAGAGTCGCTGAATCTCCCGCAGAGCCTGGATCTCCTGCTCGGTGATGCGGCGCGCGGCGATGCGCGCGCAGGTCGCCTCGAGCTCGGACAGCGTCTCAAAGGACTGGATCAGGCGGCGCAGATCCAGCGGCGCCACCACGGCGCGCTGGCGCGAGGGCTTCTCGACCAGCCCAGCCTCGATGAGCTGCAGCAGGGCCTCGCGCACGGGCGTGCGTGAGACCGAGAAGCGCTCGGCCATGAGATCCTCGTCGAGCGGCGAGTCTGGCGGCAGCTGACCTGTCAAGATGTCCCTCTCGAGCGCGCTGCGAACGATCTCGCACTGCGTGAGCTTGCGGCCGCCACCGTTCCTGACACGCGTGCGTCGGGACGATGCGCTGGCGGCAGAGGGAGCGTAGTCTGCGGCGGAGGCGACTTTTTTGGACGTCATTTTTCCTGCTTGAGTATATTTTACTCGGGTTGAATTTATAAAAGATAAGTTATCATGAACCGGGTCCAGTCCGATTGTGAAACAAACCTCCCAGAACAATCAAGATTCGATGCTGACTTTTCCATCCTTCGAGCCGAATTTCCCGCGCGAACACTGGACCTTACCCCATGTGCTGGAACACCAGGCTCGAGCACGCGGCGGGCAACCGTTTTTGTCCTGGACAGACAACGGGCCGACCTGGACCTTTGGCCAAACCAATGATCACGTCAACCGCCTGGCCCACGGGCTGGCCTCCTTCGGGGTACGCCAGCACGAGCGGGTGTGCATCTTGCTGCCCAACTGCCCCGAGTTTGTCTTTGTCTGGTTTGCGCTGAACAAGCTGGGTGCGGTTGAAGTGGCCATCAGCGACGCATACAAGGGCAGCTTCCTGGCCCACCCGCTGTCGCTGTCGCAGTCGCGCATCCTGGTGACCACCGCAGCCCTGGCAGAGCGCCTGCGCGACATCGAGGATGGCATCCCCATCGCCGATCTGTTGCTGGTCGACGAACCGTCGGGCGAGCAAGCCACGCAGCCAGCGCCCTTCAAGAGGATGCGCCTTCACCGGCTGGACGCACTGTACAGCCAGGAAACGCACAATCCGCCCCAGATCGTCAAGCCCGGTGATGCCGCCGCAGTGCTGCTCACCTCGGGCACCACCGGGCCGTCCAAGGGCGTGGTGATGCCGCATTCGCAGTTCTACTTCTTTGCGGAAGAGGACGTGCAGTTGATGCGTCTGAAGCAAGACGATGTCTACATGACCGGCTTTCCACTCTTCCATGGCAATGCCCAGTTCCTCACGGTCTACCCCTGCCTGATCGCTGGCGCTCATTGCGTGCTCTACCCGCGCTTTAGCGCCTCCGACTGGGCCGGCCGAGCCCGACGCAGCGGCGCGACGGTGACCAACCTGCTGGGCGCGACCATGGCATTCATCACCGCGCAGCCACCCTCGCCCGACGATCGTGCCCACCGCCTGCGCTGCATCTACGCGGCGCCGCTATCGACCGACCTGGCCGGCCCCTTCACCGAACGATTTGGCGTGTCCGAGTTCGTCGACGGTTTCGGACAGACCGAAATTTCCAACGTCTTCATGACGCCGCCGGGGGCCCCACGGCCACCGGGGGCCAGCGGAGTCCTGGTCGACCAATGGTTTGAAATCAAGCTGGCCGACCCAGAGACCGGCGAGCCTGTGCCCGAAGGTCATGTCGGAGAATTGCTGGTACGACACAAACACCCAGGCATCATCTCCACCGAATACCTGGGCATGCCGGACAAGACCATTGAATCGCGCCGCGATCTTTGGTTCCACACCGGAGATGCGCTCAGGCGCGACAGCCAGGGCTGGTACTACTTTGTGGACCGGGTCAAGGACGCACTGCGCCGGCGCGGCGAGAACATCTCCTCCTTTGAAGTCGAGTCGGTGTTGCGCAGCCATCCTGCGGTCGCCGACTGCGCCGTGGTCGGCGTGGCGGCCGATCAGCAAGCCGGCGAGGACGAGGTCATGGCCTTCCTGGTTGCGCACGAAGGTCTGGCCCTGAACCCGACCGAGATCTGGGACTGGTGCGAGGCCCGCATGCCGGCCTTCATGGTGCCCCGCTACCTGCAAGCCATTAACGAGCTGCCGCGCACGCCGACCGAGAAGGTGCGCAAGAAACAACTGCGTGAGCTCGGTGTGGGGCCGCGCACCTGGGACCGCACCCGCGTTTTGGCCCCCCGCACTCAGGAGAGCGCATGAGCAGCGCTGGCGAACCCGTATTGATGACGCTGCGAGAAAAGGTTGCGCAGGTCACGCTCAACCGGCCGGAAGTGGGCAACGCCTTTAACGACGCCGTGCGACAGGGGCTGCCCGATCTGCTGGAGCAACTCGACCGGGACCCGCAATGCGCGGTCATCGTGCTGCACGGTGCCGGCGAGCGGGGCTTTTGCGTGGGTGCGGACATCAAGGAGTCGCGCCTTATCGGCACGTCGGTGCAGGAGCGCCGGCGCCTGTTGGACAACGCCTGGATCGACCGGGTGGCCCGTATCTCCAAGCCCGTGATCGGCGCGCTGCACGGCTACTGCCTGGGCGGAGGGCTGGAGCTGGCGCTGGCCTGCGACATCCGGATGGCGGCGCGCGGCACCGTGTTCGGTCTGCCCGAGACCGGCCTTGGACTGATTCCTGGCGGAGGCGGTACCCAGCGCCTGCCGCGCCTGGTCGGGCTCGGGCGTGCGCTGGACATGATGCTCAGCGGCGACCGCGTGGACGCCGAACAGGCCCTGGCCATGGGGCTGGTGAGCCGGTTGTGCGATGACCCGAACGGTCTGTTGACGCAGGCGCAGGCCCTGGCCAATCGGATTGCCGCCCGTCCACCGACCGCCACCGCCTATGCCAAGGAGGCGGCCAAGTCGGGCATGGAAATGGAACTGCTGGCTGGGCTGACGCTGGAGAAGACCTTGTTTTCTCTGCTGATGGCCACCGAGGACCGGGCCGAAGCCGCGCTGGCGTTCAAGGAAAAACGAGCGCCCCGATTTACGGGCAGCTGAAGGAGACCACTGCATGACGCCCAAAGATACAGTCGTTGTCGTCGGTGCCGGCCTGATGGGCACCGGCATCGCCCACGCATTTGCCAGCGGCGGGTACCCCGTCACGCTGGTCGACACTCAGCCGCAGGCGCTGGCGCGCGCACGCCAGACCATTGAGAAAATCCTCGCCGACGGCGTGAGACTGGGCAAGAGCAGCCAGGAGGACGCTGCGGCAGCGCTCGAGCGCCTGCACAGCGCCGGCGCGCTGGGCGGCGCCCCCAGCCAGGCGGCGCTGGTGATCGAAACTGCCACCGAAAAGATGGACATCAAACAGGCCATCGTGCGCGAAGCAGAAAACCTTTTTGGTGAGGACACGGTGATCGCCACCAACACCTCGGCGCTGAGCATTACAGAAATCGCCTCGGTCGCCCGCCTGCCGGCGCGAGTCATCGGCATGCACTTCTTCAACCCGGTGCACAAGATGAAGCTGGTGGAGATCGTGCGCGGGCTGCAGACCAGCAAGCCAACCGTCCACAAAGCCCAGCAGTGGAGCCAGGCCATTGGCAAGACCTCGATCGAGGTCAATGAAGCACCCGGCTTCACGACCAGCCGCATCTCGGCACTGCTGGGCAACGAGGCCATGTACATGCTGGCCGAGGGCGTGGCCAGCGCCGAGGACATCGACACCTCCCTGCGGATGGCCTTCAACCATCCCATGGGACCGCTGGAGCTGGGCGACATGACCGGCTGGGACACCCGCCTGTCCGTGCTGCAGTACCTGCACCAGACCCTGGGCGAAAAATTCAGACCTTGTCCGCTGATTGTCAAGCTGGTCAAGTCCGGGCGACATGGCCGCAAGACCGGCCGCGGCGTCTATGAGTACGACGACAAGGGCGTGCGCATCCCCAACTCTGGAGTGAGGCCCTTTTGATGGCAAACGTGGTCATTGTCGAAGCCGCGCGCACGCCGGTGGGTCGCTTCAGGGGTGGCCTGAAGGACGTGCGCGCCGATCACCTGGGGGCGGCCGTGCTGGGCGCGCTTGTTGAACGCGCGGGGCTCGCGCCGCAGCAGGTCGATGACGTGGTGTTTGGCTGCGTCTCTCAGGTCGGCGAGCAATGCGGCAACATCGCGCGCACCGCCCTGCTGTCCGCTGGCTGGCCCGAATCCATCCCCGGCATGACGGTGGATCGCAAATGCGGCTCCTCCGAGGCGGCGGTGCATGTGGCCATTGGCTCGATCGCCGCCGGCCAAGCCGATGTGGTGATCGCCGGCGGAGCCGAAAGCATGACGCGGGTGCCCATGGGCGGCAACCGCGATGTGCATGGCATGCCCTTTGGCTGGAGGCTCAGTGAACGCTTTGCCCTGACCTCGCAGGGCGAGGCGGCCGAACGCCTGTGCGATCTCTGGCAATTCGATCGGGCGGCACTGGACGACTACGCCATCGAGAGCCACCGCCGTGCCGCCCGCGCGGCCGACGCCGGACACTTCGACCGCGAGATCGTGCCGGTGTCGCTGACCGACTGGAGCGAGCGCGACAGCGGCTCGCAAGGCGTGGTCAGCCGTGATGAGACCATCCGGCGCGACACCAGCCGCGAAAAGCTCGGCACGCTCAAAACCAGTTTCCGGCCGGAGGGCGGGCGGGTGACGGCGGGCAATGCCTCGCAGATTTCCGACGGAGCGGCCGCCGTGTTGCTAACGCGCGAGGACCATGCCCGCAAGCTCGGTCTGCGCGCGCGCGCCAGAATCGTCGCCAGCGCCACCGTCGGGTCGGACCCGGTGCTCATGCTCACAGGCCCGATTGCTGCCACCCGCAAGGTGCTCGAGCGCGCCGGCCTGCGGCTTGACGACATCGACCTGTTCGAGGTCAACGAAGCCTTTGCGCCCGTGCCCATGGTGTGGATGCGCGAGTTCGGCGTGGGCCACGAGCGTCTGAACGTCAATGGCGGAGCGATCGCACTCGGCCATCCCCTGGGTGGCAGCGGCGCGCGCATCATGACCACGCTGCTGCACGAGATGGAGCGCCGACAGGCGCGCTACGGCCTGCAGGCCATCTGCTGCGCAGGCGGGCTGGGAACGGCCACCCTCATTGAAAGGATGGGCTGATGGCGCTGCGCACCGTCTCCGTGGGCAGCCAGGGGCTGCAAAGCAGCGTGATCGGGCTGGGCTGCATGGGCATGTCCGAGTTCTATGGCGAGTCCGACGACGCGCAATCGCTGCGCACGCTCGAACGCGCCTTCGATCTGGGTGTGACCCATTACGACACCTCCAATGTCTACGGGCGGGGCCACAACGAGCGGCTGCTGTCGGGCTTTCTCAAGGGCCGGCGCGATGCGGTGATGCTGTCGAGCAAGTTCGGGGTGGTGCGCGATCCCGATGGTCCATCCGGGAGCACCTACGACAGAGGGATTGACAACTCGCCCGCCTACATGCGCCGGTGCCTCGAAGAATCACTGGCGCGGCTCGGCGTGGACTGCATCGATCTGTACTATGTCCACCGGGCCGATCCGAACGTGCCGATCGAGGAGACGGCCGGCGCTCTGGCCGATCTGGTGCGCGCGGGCAAGATCCGCGGCTACGGCCTGTCCGAGGTGTCGGCAGATCTGCTGCGCCGCGCCCACCGGGAGCATCCGGTGGCGGCCATCCAGTCCGAATACTCCTGTGGACGCGCGAGCCCGAGATCGATGTGCTGCCCACCTTCCAGGAATTGGGCATCCGCTTCATCGCCTACAGTCCCCTGGGACGTGGCTTTCTCACCGGAGCCATTGCCAGCGCGCACCAATTGAGCAGTGACGACTTTCGCCTGTCCTCCCCGCGCTTTCAAGGCGAAAACTTTGACAAAAACCTGGCCATCATCGAACAACTGCGCCGCCTGTGCGCTGCCAAGAGTTGTACGCCGGGTCAGATCGCACTGGCATGGATCATGGGCCGTGAACAAGCCATCATTCCCATCCCCGGCACCAAGCGCATCAAGTACCTGGAAGAAAATGTCGGCGCAGCGGCGATCACTCTCGCGCCGCAGGAACGCGCTGACCTCGAGGCCCTGCTGCCCATCGGCGGTGCCGCCGGCACGCGCTACGACCCCAACTTCCAGGGTGCGCCCCGCCCGTCCACGTCCTGAGGATTGCCATGCCAAGTCTTGAATGGGGGCTGTGGCCCTGGCCTTTTTTTGACGCCTCTCACGAGGACCTGGCCCGGCGCGTGCAGGCTTGGAATGCCGACAACCACGATCTGTCGCACCCCGACATGCACAGCGAGTGCCGCGCCATGGTGCGCAGCCTGGGTGCGGCCGGCCTGATCGACCATGCCGTGCCCCGGGGCGACGCGCCCTTTGACGTGCGCTCGGTCTGTCTGATTCGAGAAGGCCTGACCTACCAGCACGCCCTGGCCGACGCGATGTTCGCCATGCAGGGCATCGGAACCATGGCCATTCGCCGCTTCGGCACACCCGAGCAGAGGGAACAGTACCTCGAACCCTGTCGCAAGGGTGAGCGCATCGCTGCATTCGCGCTGACCGAACCCGAGACCGGCTCGGACGTGGCCTCCATGACCACCGCGGCCGTGCGAGACGGCGACCACTACATCATCAATGGCGCCAAGACCCTGATCTCCAACGCCGGCATGGCCGATCATTACCTGGTCACCGTGCGCACAGGCGAGGCGCCCGGCGCCAAGGGTCTAAGCATGTTTCTGGTGGACGCCGGCACGCCAGGATTGGAAGTGGGCGCGCCGATCGACTTCATCGCGCCGCATCCTGCCGCCGCCCTCACCTTCAAGGACTGCAGGGTGCGAGCGAGCCAGCTGATCGGCCCGGCCGGCCAAGGCTTCAAGGCCGCGATGGCCGCCTTCGACATCTTCCGCCCCTCGGTGGGCGGCGCCGGCGTGGGCCTGGCTCGCCGCGCCCTGCACGAGACGCTGGCGCACACCGACAAACGACGCCTGTTCGGCAAGTCCATGCACAGCCTAGAAGGCGTACAGATGGCACTGGCCGAGATGGCCACTGACCTCGAAGGCGCGGCTCTGCTGGTCTACCGCGCCGCCTGGGCGCACGATGTGCGCGGCGAGCGCGGCGCGTACGAGGCCTGCATGGCCAAGCTGGCCGGCAGCGAGGCAGCTGGCCGCATCGTGGACCGTGCGGTGCAGCTGCTCGGTGGCCAGGGCGTGACACGCGGCAACATCATCGAGCAGCTCTATCGGGAGGCTCGGCCCATGCGCATCTACGAAGGTGCCTCGGAGATCCAGAAGCTGGTGATCGCGCGCAACCTGATCAAGAACAGCCTGCCCCAGGCCTGAAACGCAGCCATGCGCGACACCACCGCCATCGTCGGTCTGGGCGCCACGCCCTACTATAAGCGCGGTGCCTCTGCGCCACAGACGCTGGAGGAGCTGGTGGGCAAGGCCGTGCTCGCAGCCGTGCAGGACAGCGGCTTGCACGTGCGCGACATCGACGGCTTTGCGTATTTCGCGGGCGGCTTTGACACCGCCTTGCTGACCGAAACGCTGGGCATTCCCGCAATCCGCTTCAGCGCCACGCTCACGGGCACAGGCGGCGGTTCGGCTGGCGCCATCGGTCTGGCGGGGGCGGCCATTGTCAGCGGGCAGGCCGAGGTGGTGGTCTGCGTCGGCGCGAACCAGCAGGGCGCGCAGCGCTTCGGCTCGATCACCTCGGCCTACCCGGCCACGCCGGAGAATGCCTTTTTCTCGGCCTCGGGCCTGGTCGGCCCGGGCCATATGTTCGCCCTGCTGGCCCGCCGCCACATGCATCTTTACGGCACCACCCGCGAGGACTTCGCCGAGGTGGCCATGGCCATCCGGGCCAATGCGGTGAACAACCCCAACGCCACCTTGCGCCAGCCCCTGACACGCGAGGATTATTTCAAAGCGCCCATGCTCGCCGACCCCCATTGCCTTTATGACTTCTGTCTGGAAAACGATGGCGCGGTGGCGGTCATCGTGACCTCGGCCGAGCGCGCGCGCGATCTGCGCCAGCGACCCGTGCGGGTGCTGGCCAGCCTGCACGGCGGCAGCGGCGACTGGGGCCGCTCCATCTACTGGATGAACATGCCCGATGAGACCTTTGCCTCCTCCGGGCACGCGATGGTCGCGCGCCGGCTGTATGCAGCCGCAGGGGTACAGCCCAAGGACATTGACACGGCGCAGATCTACGACCACTTCACCTCCCAGGTGATCATGCAGCTGGAGGACTACGGCTTTTGCGCCAAGGGCGAGGGCGGCGCTTTCGTACGCAGCGGCGCGATCCGGCGCGAGGGCGGGAGCCTGCCGATCAACACCGACGGCGGCCAGCTGTCTTGCGGCTATGTCTGGGGCATGACCCATGTGCGCGAAGCGGTCGAACAGCTGCGCGGCACGGCCGTCAACCAGGTGCCTGGGGCCCAGCTTGCACTGGTCACGGGCGGGCCCTCGGTGCTTCCAGTCAGCGGCCTGATTCTGGCCCACTGAGCTTTGACCCATGGCCATCGCCCGCCGCCCGCCGCCCGATCTTTTCAAGCTGGCTGTCAACCAATGGACACAGCCTTTCTGGCAAGCCACGAAGGAGCGGCGCCTGCTGCTGGCCCGCTGCGCCGATTGCGCTCATGCGCGCATGCCGCCCACCCCCTTCTGTCCGCAGTGCCAGTCCCAGCGCATCGCCTGGACCCCGCTCAGCGGCCTGGGTACGGTCTACTCCTACACGGTCGTCACCCGCGCCATCCTTCCCGACATGGAGGCCCACCTGCCTTATGTGCCAGCGGTCATCACGCTCGACGGCGCGGACGGTGCACGCCTGATCAGCAATGTGGTCGATGTGCAGGTGCAGGACATCACTGTGGGCCTGCGGGTGCAGGTGGTCTGGGACGACGCGCCCGATCAGGCAGTGGCAGTGCCGCGCTTTGTGCCTGTGCCGTCTGCCACTGCCTAAATCTGGCGCCGGGGCAGGCCCACGACCAGACCCTCGTGCTGCTCGCCGAGCACCAACTGACAAGCCAGACGGCTGTTGGGCTGGGGGTCGAAGGCAAAGGACACCAGCTCTACCTCGATCGTTGCAGCTGGCGCAAAGCTGTCGAGCCAAGCCTGGCCAACGTAGCAGTGGCAAGTCGCGCAGGCGCAGCTGCCGCCGCAGTCGGCCAAAATTCCAGCTACACCGTGATCGAGGGCCGCCTGCATGACGCTGGCTCCAGGCTGCGCCTGCGCCTCCTGGGTGTGGCCGTCGTGCGAGATGAAGAGGACGCGGGGCATCAGGCCTCAGGTGGCTGGGCAGCTTCGCCCTCGTCATCGAGAAAAATAGCGGCCTCCGGACAGTGCTGAGCGCCCAGTCGAGCCTGCGCATGCAGACGCACGGGCACCACCTCTCCATCCGAGCAGCAATAGCCCTCGTCGTCCAGGCGGTACACCTCAGGGGCCTTGGCCGCGCACAGGGCGTGGCCGGCGCAAACGCCGCGATCGATGCGTATCTTCATGGCTGGCCCTGCGCGTCTTGGGCCTGCACCGCCGGCCAGAGCAGCGGAACCGCCACCGGCGACCACACCAGCCCGCCGCGGGTGGGCAGGTCGCCCTGGGCGTCCACCGCGAAGTGGGGGACCCGGCGAGCCCACTCCTCCAGAAAGACCCGTATCTCCAGACGCGCCAAATGCGAGCCCACGCAGCGGTGTGGCCCGGAGCCAAAGACCAAATGGGCGCTCACCGGTCGCTCAAAGTCCACGCGCAGCGGATCATCCACAAGCTGCGCATCCAGTCCGTAGATGTGGGCAGGAAAGACCAAGCGGTCGCCCGCCTTGAACTCCACGCCTTCGTAGACCATGTCCTGCGTCACGCCCCGCTCGGTGCCAGCCACGCCATGCACGCGCATCAGCTCCTCAATGGCATTGCCGATCAGCGGCGGATCCTCGACCAGGCGTTTCCATTGCGCGGGATGCTGCCCCAAATAGGCCATGATGAAAGACAGCATGGCAGACACGGTGTCGAGCCCGCCGAGGAACAAAAGGGTCACCATGCCCCGCTTTTCGTCGTCCGTCAGGGGGCGGCCGTCGACCTGGGCATGCACCACCAGGCTAATCAGGTCGTCTCCGGGTGTCGCCTCACGCTCGGCGATCAGAGTCTGAAGGTCATCGCCCAGCTCCTTGAGGGCAGCCAGACGCTCCTGCACGGCAGGAGCCCGTGTGAAACGGTCGACCAGGGTGATCAGCCGCTCCCGGCGGTCCAGCGGCGCGTTGGCCATGCGCATGAACAGCTCGACCGGAAAAATTTGTGCCACCTCCGACACAAACTCGCAGCGGCCGCGAGGCAGTGCCTGCTCGATCAGTCGCACCGCGAGGGCACGCACGTCCTGCTCCATGCGCTGCACACCGGCCGGCGAGAAGAAAGGATTGATGATGCGACGCAATCCCGTATGAAACGGCGGGTCGCACTGGTTGGGCAAAGTCGGCGGGGTGCGCGCATTGGCCGGGTTATGAAGCGGGTCGCTGGAAAACTTGTCGGGCTGGCGCAGCATGTCGCGCGCCACCGTGGCGCGGCCCACCACCCAGTGACCCCGGTCACCGGTGGTGTAGAAAATGTCCGGGCTCTGTTGGAACAGCTGCGACACCTGCTGGTGCGGGCAGCGCTGCAGCTGCGGCGCATTGAAGCGGTCGAACTCGACCACACGCTCGCTCGGAATGTGAGGAGGGATCTGTGCGCTCACCTGATACTTCCTTGGCGCACGGCGCGCGCCTGCAAAGGTTGAAAGAAAAGGTCCGGCCGCAGGTCGGCGATGCGGCTGGCCCCCAGCTGCGCCATGGCGGTGTCGAGTTCGCCACGCAAGATCTCCAGCGTGACCGCTGGTCCACGCTCTGCGCCCAGCGCGCCGGTGCCGTACAGAAACGTGCGGCCCAGCAGGACGAAATTGGCCCCTGCAGCCAGCGCTTTGGCGATGTCGTCGCCGCTGCGTACGCCGCTGTCGAGCAACAGGGGAAACAGCGGGCCCACCGCCTCGCGCACGGCCGGCAAGGCTTCAATGGACGCCGGTACGCTGGCCAACTGACGGCCACCATGGTTGGACACCACGATGCCATCGGCACCCAGGGCGGCGATGCGCTGCGCATCCTCGGGATGCAGCACGCCCTTGACGATGAGCGTGTGCTTCCAGCGCGCGCGCATGCGCTCAAGAATGTCCCAGTCGATGTGCGCCTGCGCCAGTGACTGAAGCATGGCGCTGATCTGGATCGACGGGCGCCGCCCTGGAGCGGTCCGAAAGTTCTCGAAATTCGGCGCGCCAGCGCGCAGGGTCGCCCAGGACCAATGGGGGTGGCTCAGCAGGTCGGCCAGCAGACGGGGACTCTTGCGCAGAGGCAGCGCAAAGCCATTGGCCCGGTCACGCAGGCGCCGCGCGGTGAAGTTCGCATCCACCGTCAGCACCAAGGTGCGGATGCCCGCCGCCTCGGCCCGGGCCAGCAGCTGGTCGGCCGTGGCCGGGTCGCCGCCCAGGTAGATCTGGAACCAAGCGTGCTCCGGCGCCAGGCGCGCGATCTCCTCGATGGAGGTGCTGGCCATGGTGGACAGCGCATACGGGATCTGCGCCCGGGCGGCAGCCCAAGCCAGTGCCCTGTCCGTGCCGGGCCAGGCCAGGTTACAAAGACCCATGGGCGTGACGCCAAAGGGCATGGCGTAGCGCTGCCCCAGCAGCTCGGTCGAGAGATCGCGTTCGCGGCAGGGGCGCAGCACACGAGGCAGCAGGCACAGCTCGCCAAAGGCGGACTCATTGCGACGCAGGCCGGCCTCGTCGCCAGCGCCGCCATCGATGAAATCAAAAACGACTCGCGGCAGCCTGGCCCGTGCGCGCAGCCGCAACTCGGCAACGCTGTGCATCACCGAGCGACCGTATTCGCAGCCTTGAGCCGGACCTGCTCGTACCAAGACGGGCTGCCGTACCACTCCACGACGATGCGCCTGTCTTCGATCAGCCAGCGCTCGCCGTGTCGGCAGAAGGTATCGATATAACGTCCGGCATGGTCCATACCAAAGCGGGACAGAGTCATGAAGTAGGTCCAGCCCTGGGCCCGGTTGTCGTCGATGAATTCGACGCGCGAGGTCGTCAGGTTGTGGCGCAACAGCGCAATGGTGCCGTCGGGCAGACGGTCGGGCCGGCCTGCGCCGACCACCGAGGTGTAGAAGGCCCGGATCGCCTCCCGCCCGGCCACCTTGGTGCCGCTGGACAACTCAAGTCGGGCTTCGGGCATGAAGGTGTCTGCAACTGCGTCGGCGTCGCCGCTGTCGACGCATGTGCAATATATCGCCATGGTGCGCTGAATCTGCACCCTGGCCGTCGTGTTGTCAGAGCTCATGCTGGTGTCTCCTAGAGAGGTTCGCCACGGCCGCCATCCGCGACCAGCGCCCAACAGGCTCCGGCCCGGTCGCGCCACAGAGCTGGCGGGCGTGACCATCATAATGTATACGGGTATAGTCGGAAAAATATAAAGAGCCATCCAACCGTTCGCCGCCGCTCAACCCAAGGACATCCCAGCGATGCGCAAGCTACCCGTTTATCAAATCCTCGCCCAAGACCTCAAGGACCTGGGCGTGGACACTGTCTTCGGCCTGATGAGCGACGACATCTGCCAGTTGTTCGCCACCCTCGACGCCATGGGCGTGCGCGTGATCGGGGTGCGTCATGAAACCCAGGCCGTGATGGGCGCGATGGGCCACGCGGCCGCGACCGGACGGATGGGCGTGGCCCTGGTCGGCCGTGGTCCAGCCATGGCCAACGCGGTTCACGGCACGCTTTCGGCGGCCAAATCCGGCCTGCCGGTGTTGGTCATCAGCGGTGATGCTGCCCTTGGACGCGGCGTCATGAACGCGCTCGGACCGGACCTCAAATCCTTCCCGGCGGCCACGGTCACGCGCGCCTGCGGCATCCCGACCTTTGTGCCGCCCAGCGCCGAGGCGGCGCGCCAGAGCCTGGCCGACGCTGTCGCAGAGGCTTCGCTGGGCAAGACGGCCGTGCTGCTGCTGCCCACGGACATCCAGGTCGGCTACGCCAGCGCCGCCGAGGGCCCTTCTCCGGTCAAACTGTTGTCGCCAGCGCCGCCGCAGCCGGCGCGCGCAGCCTCCATTGCCACGGCCACACGTTTGCTGCGCGACAGTCGAAGGCTGATCATCGTGGCCGGCGTGGGTGCCTACCGAAGCGGCGCGCGTGAGGCGATCGAGGCGCTGGCCGACAAAACAGGCGCCCTGCTGGTCAACGCACTCAAGGCCAAAGACCTGTTTCGCGGCAACCCCTACGACATGGGCATCCTGGGCTCCTCATCGACCTCCGTGGCACGCCGCCATGTCGAGCAGGCTGACTGCGTGCTTGCCATCGGCGTGGCCCTCAATTCGCTGACCATGAGCTCGGGCAGCGCGCTGCCGCACGTACCGCTGATCCATGTGGATGCGGTGCGTTCGCACATTGGTCGCTGGTGGCCGGCCGACGTGGCGGTGGTTGGCGATGCCAAGCTTGTCGCGCAGCAATTGCTCGAGGCGTTGCCTGAGCGCAGCCCTGAGGACAAGCCCTGGCACACCGAAGCGGTGCGGCGCGAACTCGCAGCCTTTGATCACACCATGGATTTTCAGCCTGCCCACACCGCGCGCACGGTCGATCCCAGGATACTCACGCTCGAGCTCAGTCGCATGCTCCCGCACCGACGGCACATCGTGTTCGATGGCGGCAATTTCATGGCGAACTGGGCTTATTTTTCTGTGCCGGATCCGGGGCACTTCACCCACACGCTGGACTCCGGCTCGGTTGGTTTGGGGCTGGGCGCGGCCATCGGCGTGGCGCGCGGCAGGCCCGACT
>JAJTGH010000187.1 GCA_021299555.1 Comamonadaceae bacterium | reverse complement strand
GGGGGTATTACCGAGGCACGACCAGTCGGCCAAACAGAACAGAAATTGGGATTGCAGGATGATGCCTAAGCCCTCGCTCAAGCTGACCGGCCTGCTAAAGCAACTTGGCGCGACTCTTAGGCGTCATCAGACCCACCAATCGCTCCTTTTCGACGAAACTGGATCACCTGGGATCCTTTGAAGTCCGATCGGCAATATTCGCGATACCCGACCTTCTGAGAAACTCGAATCGATGCCGCGTTGTCTGGGCCGATGATGCAGGCTGTGGTCGTGGCGCCAAAGTGTTCATCCATCCACGCAAGCGCAGCGTTCACGGCCTCTGTGGCGACGCCGCGTCCATGTGCCTCGGTTGATAACACCCAACCGCCTTCGGGCAGGCCATCGAGTGGCGGACTTATCTCCCGCTCCCAGTTTGCAAAGCCAACGTCACCTATGAGCCCAGCGCGGTGCTTCCACTGCACTGCCCAGAAGCCATAGCCCAGCAATTGCCAGTGCCCGGCATAGCGAAGGAGCCGTGCCCAGCATTCCTCCCGGGTTGAGGGCTTGCCGCCAACAAAGCGAGAAACGGCTGGGTCTCCCCAGATGGCTGCCAGTGCAGGAAAGTCTTCGATGCGATGACCACGCAAGATCAGTCGGTCGGTTTCGATGACGGGCACGCCCATACTCTTTGGTCCCAGTTGCTCCAGTAAGGGTACCAAATCTACCAGTTGGCATTAGGCTCAAGATGGAGGCCCAAGTTCGCTCAGTCCAACCCCATCGTGTTCTGCAAAAACGCAATGACCGTAGGCGCGGGGCATAAGAGCTGGCTCGATTGAGCCTGCGTTGTCAGCATCGAGGCCAAGGCCATCAAACTGAGCCTGTATCCCCGGTGAGCCGCCACCCTGGCCCGCTGCCAAAAAAGCGGCGTATGGCACAATGATTTTCAGGGTCTCGTTGTTCAGACTGCCCTTCTTGTTCAGGAACACATGGCGGCTGGCCGCATCTCATCATGGCACGGCGCGACCTGACCACCGGCTCCATCCCTCATCACTTTCAGGCCCTGGCCGTGCCCACTGCGATTGGGATGGTGTTCACCACGCTCTACAACGTGGTCGATGTCTACTACGCGGGGATGCTGGGCACCGAGTCTCAGGCCGGTCTGGCCATTTCCTTCACTGTCTTTTTTGTCCTGTTTGTGGCGGTCGGCGTCGGCTTATCGAGTGCCATGGGCGCTTTGGTGGGCAATGCCTTGGGCCAGCGCTCTGGGCAGGAGGGCCTGATCGCCGCGCAGGGAATCACCTTCGGCCTGGTGGCCTCGGTTTTGGCGATGGTGATCGGCTGGTTTGCCGCGCCGTGGCTGATCGCGCTGGTGTCCGAGCCGGGCGTCTATCGGGAAGCAGCCAACCAGTATTTGCGCGTCCTGATGCTCGGTGCGCCGGCCTTCGTGCTGGCCTACGGCGCCAATGGCATTCTGACGGCCCAGGGCGATACCCGGTCCATGCAATACGCCAACGTGGCCGCCTTTTTCGCCAACCTGGTGCTCAATCCGCTGTTCATTTTTGGGCTCGGCCCGATCCCGGGAATCGGCTTTGATGGCATCGCGCTGTCAACCGTCGTTTCTCAGACCGGGGTGATGGCCTATGTGATGTGGCGTGCCCTGCGGTCCGAGGCGATGGCGGGCCCTCGCCGCTTCACACCCGATGCGTCCATGATGCGCCAGATCCTCGGTCAGGCCCTGCCCGCCAGCTTTTCCATGGTGGTGATGATGATGGCCGGCTTCGTGATCCAGTTTTTTCTCAAGGGCTTCGGGGGCGAGGCGGTGGCCGCCTATGGCATCGCCCTGCGGATCGAGCAGCTGATTTTGCTGCCCGCCTTTGGCTTGACCGGGGCGCTGTTGCCGATCGCTGCGCAGAACTACGGGGCTGGAAATCACGACCGTGTGCGCGAGGCGACGATATTTTGCTTCAAGGCGGGCGTGGTGCTGATGCTCATGGGCTCTTGCATCCTCTGGTTTGCAGCCGGTCCGGCCATGGCGATCTTCACCAGCGACGCCCGCGTGATCGAAATCGGCAAAAGCTATCTGCACATCGACGGGTTCATCTTGCCGATCTATGTCCTTTTGTTTGCGATCACCTCCTTGTTACAGGCCTTGAAAAAGCCGATCTACACGCTCTGGATAGGGATCTACCGGCAGGGCATAGGCGTTGCGCTTTTCTCGTGGATCTACGTCCATGTCTTCGATTTGGGCTATCTGGGCATCTGGGTTGGAATTGCAACGGCCGTCACAACGGGGCTGGTGCTCTCGCTGGCGCTGACCGAACGACTGGCGCGCGAGCGGATCGGAGGCCTGTTCACCCGGGCGCCTGCCGCCGGGGCAGCCTAGCGCGCGGACGAGCCCGTCCGGCAGCGTTTGAAGACTGAGCTTATCGATTTATCGCCACCTGAAACCCCCGCCTCACCATGAACCTTCTTTTCGTCTGCATGGGCAACATCTGCCGCAGTCCCACCGCCGAGGGCGTGATGCGCCACCGCCTGCAGCAGCTCGGGCTGGTCGAGCGCATCACCGTCGATTCGGCCGGTACGCACAACTACCACCCTGGCAAGCCACCCGATGCGCGAACGCAAAAGCATGCGGCTTTGCGTGGTTATGACCTCGCGCCGCTGCGCGCCCGGCAGATTGTGGAGGCCGACTTCGAGCGCTTTGACCTGATCCTGACCATGGACTGGGACAACCAGGCGCTGACCGAATCGATCTGCCCGCCGGCCCATGCCCGCAAGGTCAGGCGTTTGGCCGAGTTTTTTCAGCGCCACTCTGACACGGTGGTGCCCGATCCGTACTACGGTGGCCCGGACGATTTTGAGCGGGTGCTTGACCTGGTGGAGGACGCAGCAGAGGGTCTGATCGCGCACTGCCGGCAAAGGCTTGGGCTGGCCTGAGCGTCTCGTGGAGCGGGCTCGGGTCAGGGCGGGGCGATGGCCCTAAAGCCGGGCAAAGTGCGCGCGAGCAGCGGCCACCGTGGCGTCAATGTCGGCGTCGGTGTGAGCGGCACTGACAAAGCCAGCCTCATAAAGTGCTGGCGCAAAGTACACGCCTGCATCGAGCATGGCATGGAAGAAGGCGTTGAATTTCGGTCCGTCGGTGGTCATGACGGTGGCGTAGTTCTGCGGCAGATCTTTCATCAGGAAAAAGCCGAACATACCGCCCTGGCTGTCGCCGCAAAAGGGCTGTCCGCTCGCATGCGCGGCTTCGGTCAGGCCCGCCACCAAACGTTGGGTTTTGGCGCCCAAGGCCTCAAAAAAGCCAGGCTTGCTGATCTCGCGCAACGTGGCCAGGCCGCAGGCGGTGGCCACGGGGTTGCCGCTGAGCGTGCCGGCCTGATAGACCGGGCCCAGTGGGGCGAGCTTTTCCATGACGGCGCGTTTGCCGCCAAAGGCCGCCAAGGGCATGCCCCCGCCTATGACTTTGCCCAGCACCGTCATGTCGGGCTCAAAGCCGGGGATGAGTTGGGCGTAAAGGCTTTGCGCGCTGCCCAGGGCCACGCGAAAGCCGCTCATGACTTCGTCAAACACCAGCAGCGCCCCGTACTGGCTGCACAGCTCGCGGCAGCGTTTCATGAAGGGCACGCTCGCGCGCACGAAGTTCATGTTGCCTGCAATCGGCTCGATCATCAGGCAGGCCAGCT
This sequence comes from Comamonadaceae bacterium, assembly GCA_021299555.1. GTDB lineage: Bacteria > Pseudomonadota > Gammaproteobacteria > Burkholderiales > Burkholderiaceae_C > Polaromonas. The sequence goes on along the minus strand of JAJTGH010000187.1, from coordinate 646 downwards.
CTGCGCCGTGCAGCTTGAAGGCTGCTTCCAGTTGCTCGAGGTTGTTGTACTCCAGCACCAGGGTCTGCGCCACCACCTCGGGCGGCACGCCCGCACTCGTCGGGTTGCCGAAGGTGGCCAGGCCCGAGCCCGCCTTGACCAACAGCGCATCGGCATGGCCGTGGTAGCAGCCCTCGAACTTGATGATCTTGCTGCGGCCGGTGGCCCCGCGTGCCAGGCGCAGCGCGCTCATGCCGGCCTCGGTGCCCGAGCTGACCAGGCGCACCATTTCCAGCGAAGGCACAGCGGCGATGATGGCCTCGGCCAGTTCCACCTCGCGCTCGGTGGGCGCGCCAAAAGAAAAGCCGTCGAGTGCGGCCTTTTGTACCGCCTCGAGAACCGCCGGATGGCCGTGGCCCAGGATCATCGGGCCCCACGAGCCGATGTAGTCGATGTATTTTTTGCCGTCGGCGTCCCAGAAGTGGGCGCCCTGTGCCCGCCGCACAAAACGTGGCGTGCCGCCCACCGCCCGAAAGGCCCGCACCGGCGAGTTGACGCCACCGGGAATGACAGCTTTGGCGCGCTCAAAGAGCACGTCGTTCATCGAGGTCTTATTGCTTGGTGCCATGGGGTGGTAGCTCGAAGTAGTTTGCGGTTGGGGAGGGGG
>JAJTGH010000022.1 GCA_021299555.1 Comamonadaceae bacterium | reverse complement strand
GATCCACTGGCCGCGCCCATCGGCATCAAAACGGGCCGCATACAGCTTCCCCTCGTTGAGGTATTTGTCGCCCACCACGACGCCACCGCCGATGTCTTTGGGGTCCCACACTGCGGCGCTGACGAACTTGTAGATGTACTCGTTGCGCGCATCGCAGCCCATGTAAAAGGCCAGCGGCTGACCGGCCTTGGGCAGGCTGCAAACTGCGCCCTCGTGGGCCATACGCCCCATGCTCACGCGCTTGACCGGCGTCGAGTTGGGACTCAGCGGATCGATCTCGACGTTGTAGCCAAAGGTGTTGGCTTCGTTGCGGAAGTCACGCTCGGCGTTGGCCCCGACAGCGGCGATGTTCCAGCGCGCAAAGCGATCGTCGGTGGCCGAGACGGTGTGCCAGCCTTGGCTGATTGCCCGGGTCTGGTTGGCCGCTGGTGGGGTGGAGGCCACGCCGTAACGGCGCCGCGCCGCCACTTCCTTGGGCGCCAGCGCCGCGCCGCCGCTGCTCATCTGAAAATAAAACGCCCAGTTCTCCTCGCAAGTCAGATAGGTGCCCCAGGGCGTCTTGCCGTGGCCGCAGTTGTTGAGCGTACCGCGCGCCATGGAGCCCGCCGTCTCCCAGCGGGTGACCATCTGCGCGCGGATGTCATTGATGTGCTCGCGCGGACCGGCGATACGCACAGGCGTCTGAGCAGTCACTCGGCGGTTGAGTGGCGAGTCGGCTTTCATGGTCCAGCCTTGCGGGCCGCGCACGATCTCGACCACCGAAACGCCGTGGTGGTTAATTTCTTTGAGCACTTCGAGCTCGGGCCGCGCGCCCAGCTCCCAGTCACCAAACTGGGTGAACTTCTTTCCCGAGACGCCATTGGAGGTCTGGCCCTTCGGATGCATGAAATGCGCATCGGCCGAGCTCTCGTGATTGACCACCAAGGCGGCCCGACCGGTATCGGTTTCGGTGTAACGGCCCTGGGCATCAAGAAAGTAAATGTCCAGCGCATCATGGTGGTCGCCAATGCGCCGCGACCAGTCGTCGGCCTCGGCGCCGCTGTTGGAATACGCCGGCAGCTTGGAGTCGAGGCTGTCGCCAGTGGCGTGCAAGACGGTGTAGCGGTAGCCCGGCGGCAGCACCACGTCGTCGAGCAAGCTCTTGTCCAGCGAGGCAAAGCCCAGTGCGCTGGCCATCTGGCCGCCCGCAGCGCCAAGTCAAAGCGGCGCAGCTGGGCAGCACCGCCAACCCGGCCAGGCCCAGTCCACCGCGCAGCACCATACGCCGGCTTGGGCTGGCCAGCGCCTGCGTGAGCACGCTTTCAAAATGGGGATTGGATGATGGGTTGCTGTCAATTTCGTGGTCAGGATGGGACATGATGAACTCCGCGTTTAAAATGCACCAAGTAGATCCTGCCCGTGTGACAAATTTGTGTCGACCACGGCCTCAAGATGGGATAAAGGGCCGCCGCCGGCATCCTTGGGTGCTCTGCCCTAGGCTAAACACTCATGAACCCAAGCCGTCGATCCAAAAAGCAGATACCGGGTGCCCTGTGCATAGCCCTGCTGTCCCTCGCGCTGGCCACTGCGCTGCCGAACCAAGCTGGCGCGGTGGACGTGCCCCACCGCAATCCACCGGCCGAAGACAAGGCGGTGCGGCAGGCACGCCAGGCCATTGCCGAGCAGGCGTGGCCGCTCGCGATCGAGTTGCTGCAAACCCATGTGCGCGCCTACCCCGACGACGCAGACGCACACAACTTGCTGGGCTACAGCCTGCGCCTGCTCGGGCGCTATGAGCTGGCGCAAACGGCCTACGAAAGAGCCCTGGCGATCGACCCCGAGCACCTGGGCGCGCACGAGTACCTGGGCCAACTGATGCTCACCCTGGGCCGGCGCGGGCGCGCCTTGCATCACTTGCACACCCTTGAGCGCCTGTGCCAGGCCCACTGCGAGGGCTACCAGCAACTCAAGCGCTCGCTTGAGTCTGCCGCGCCACAGCGCCCACTCGGCTACGGGCAATAGCTCAGCCGGGGCATCGCCTGGGCGCTTCACGGCGCAACTGTCGTGCGCGCTCAACGCGGCCAATCATCGCCAAGCCATGATTGCCGCCACCCAGGGCACCCTGCAGACCGAGTTTCTCAACCACACCTCAGATCGCACAGCAGGCGACGACCGCGGCTATCTGAGCAGCCCGCTGCGCCTGCGCCGCGGGACCGCGTCAAGCCAGGTAGCCGGCAAACTGGGCGATGTCGACGTTGCCGCCAGAAACAACCACGCCCACCCGCAGGCCGCGCACCGGAACTTTGGCCTGCAAGGCTGCGGCCATGGCCAGGGCGCCGGTGGGCTCGACCACGATTTTCATGCGGGCTGCCGCAAACCGCATGGACTCGATCAGCTCGGCGTCGCTGACCGTCACGATCTGCGAAACCAGCGATTCGATGACCGGAAACGTCAGCAGCCCCAGGGCCTGGGTCTGCGCACCATCGGCGATGGTGCGAGGGGTGTCGATGCGCACGATGCGCCCGAGTCGCTTGCTTTGCTGGCCATCGTTGCCCGCTTCGGGCTCAACACCAATCACCTGACAGGCAGGACTGAGTTGCCGGGCGGCCACCGCACAGCCCGAGATCAGCCCGCCGCCGCCCACGCAGACCAGCAAAAGGTCGAGCGGGCCGGTTTCCTCAAACAACTCTTGGGCCGCAGTACCCTGACCGGCCATCACATCGGCGTGGTCGTAAGGCGGGATCAAGGTCAGGCCCCGCTCGCGCGCCAGTTGGCCGGCTATGGCCTCGCGGTCCTGGGTGTAGCGGTCGTAGTGGATCACCTGCGCGCCGTAGCCACGCGTGGCCGCCACCTTGACGGCCGGCGAGTCCTGCGGCATGACCAGGGTGGCACCAATGCCCAGCAACTGGGCTGCGAGCGCCACGCCCTGGGCATGGTTGCCGGAGCTAAATGCGCACACGCCGCGCCGCTTTTGCTCGGGCGTCAATTTCGACAGGGCGTTGTAGGCGCCGCGAAATTTAAAGGCGCCCATGCGCTGAAAATTCTCGCACTTGAAAAAAACCTGGGCGCCCGTCAATTCATCGGCCGTCTTGGACCTCATCACCGGCGTGCGATGCGCCACGCCCTGCAAGCGCCGGTGCGCCGCCTCGATGTCGCCATAAGAGATCGCCAGAGCCATGGCCGCGTCTTACTTCGCAAACAAGGAGTCAAGGGACTTGAAGGCCTTGAACTCGATGGCGTTGCCAAACGGATCAAGAAAGAACATGGTCGCCTGCTCACCGGGCTCGCCCTTGAAGCGGACATAGGGCTCAATGATGAACTTGGTGCCGATCTCCTTGAGACGAGCCGCCAAGTCCTGCCATTCGGGCAGGTTCATCACCAGACCGAAATGCCGCACTGGCACGCCATGGCCGTCGACCTCGCTGCGCGAGACTTCGGAGTTCATCGTGGGGCACAGATGGGCCACGATCTGATGGCCATGAAAATTAAAGTCCACCCATTCGGGACTGCTGCGCCCCTCAGGGCAACCCAGGACACCGCCATAAAACGCGCGGGCCTGCTCCAAATCAGTAACGGGAAAAGCGAGGTGAAAAGGTTGCATACATGGTCTCCACAGACGCACGATCCTATCAAAGACCAGACCCTGGCTCAGGCTCGCGCAGCCCCTGCGGCATCGTCACCGTGCGCCCCGCAAACGATTCAAGTCGTCCCGCGGGGCGCGGGCTCAATGGAAATGGGCACCGCCGTCGACCAGCAAGGTCTGTCCGGTGATGAAGGCCGAGCCCTCGGACATGAAAAAATCCACGGCGCCCACCACGTCTGCAGGCACCTGATCGCGGGCCAGAGAACGGGCATTCTTGGAAATCTCGCGCAGCTTTTCCAGCTGCACGGGGTTGTCCATCACCCCCTCGCTCAGGGTAAAGCCGGGTGCCACACCATTGACCAAGATCTTGGCGCTGCCCAGCTCCCTGGCCAGTGACCGCGTGATCCCAAGCACCGCGCCCTTGCTGGCCACGTAGTGCAGCATGAACGGAATCCCCCGAAACGGTGTGCCAGAAATGATGTTGACGATGCGCCCTCCACCGGCGGCCTTCATGTGCGGGACCACGGCCTGGCAGCAGGTCACCAGACCAAAGACGTTGACCTCAAACAGCTGCCGCCACTGCTGCAGATCAATCTGCTCAAAAGGTCGGGGCACGATGGACGAGTACATGCCGGCGTTGTTGACCAGCCCCTCAAGGCCGCCCAAAGCATCGATACAGGCCGCGACCATAGCCCGCACCTGCGCACCGTCCGTCACATCGGCGGCAATGGCCAGCGCCCGGCCGCCTTGGGTCACGATGGCATCGACCGTGGCCTGCGGAGCCTTCAGATCGGCGGCGGCCACCCAATGGCCTTGCTGCGCCAGTGACAGCGCAATGGCGCGGCCGATGCCGCTGGCAGCGCCAGTGACGATGATTCTTTTGGGCTGCTTTTCCACGGAAAGTCCTTGATCTGGCATGCACAGTTGTAAGGGGCTGCGGTTTGCGACCGGGCTCAGATCGCCTGTTCGGTCTCTTGACGGATCAGCCGCTCCAAGATGCGACGCGCGCCCAGAGCGCCGGCATCGGCGCGGATGCCCACCTCCTGCTTATCGGCCCGGTCGGTCTGTATCCGCACCTGCTGGGCCTCGATGACCACCACATCTTCCATGAAGGTCGCCAAAATCGCCTTGTGTATGAGGTCGGTCAAAGCCGTATCGTCCTGAGCAAAGCAACGGGTGATGGTCCAGTAGTAGCGGCTCGTGGTCGCGTCAACGGGCGTGATCGAATTGATTGAAAACCAGCGCAAGGCATGGGTCATGTCCTGGGTGCCGGGCGGGTAGGCACGGGCGTCGATGGAGATGTTGGCAGGCACCTGAAAACGGATCACCTGCCACCGATCGATCGGGGCGTCCGTGCCCCGAACCTTGGCAAACAAGGGGGGCGGCGGCGTGTTTGGCATGATGCGCTGAAGGTGAACCTCGTTGCCCTGGACTTCACACGACATGGGCGTTTCAATGACCGCCCGGTTGCCAATGGTCTTGGCGTGCACATAGGTTTCGTGGGTCAGGTCGAGCAGGTTGTCGGTGAGCAACTGGTAGTTCGCCTTGACATCGATCGTGCCACCGGTATAGACCCAACCGGGCTCGCTGTTCCAGCGAAAGTCAGGGATCAAGGCCTCGTCAGCGGCCTCGGGCTCGCCGAGCCAGACCCAGACCCACTGCCACTTTTCGACCACGCGATAGCTGCGCGCCTTCATCGTGGGCGGAATCCGCTCCTGCCCTGGAATCTTCACGCAAACGCCCGAGCTGTCCAGCGTCACCCCGTGGTAACCACATTGCACGCCATCGCCCACCAGGCGACCGAGCGAAAGCGCTGCCCGGCGATGCGGACATCGGTCTTCCAGAGCCACTGCCTGGCCCGCTTCGGTGCGGTAGAGAACCAGCGGCTCACCCGCGATCCAGCGTGGGACCAATTCACGCTTGATTTCATGCGACCAGGCGGCCACATACCAGGCATTTTTCAAAAACATGCGAGATGCCCCCTTTCTGCCTCCAACCAACCACGCCATGTTAACGGCCCGATCGTCTCAAGCTTCAGGGACAGACAGCACCGGTGTCAACGCCATGCCATCCCCAGCCCTAGTCTCCTAGACTGAAGGCAGGCGATGCAGGGAAAACCACGATCGGAGCGGCTCGGGATTTCAGTATCCTGCCCCTGGAGCTGCTGACTGGCCGGCGCTGAATTTGTTTTGTGATGCGCCCTTGACGCCAAGCACCCGACCTGATTGAAAAGCCATGCTCCGCCGCATCGTCGACGCTCACCATCACTTTTGGAACTTATCGCTTGGACGACAGCCCTGGCTCTGCGAGGAGCCGCCGATTGCATTTCGCTATGGTGACTACAGCGCCATTCGTCGCAACTACCTGCAAGACGACTACCTGCAAGATGCACAAACGGCCGACCTAGAGATTCAAGGCTCGGTCTACGTCGAAACCGAGTGGACCGTAGCCGATCCACGCGGCGAAGTCGCGCATGTCGCGCAGATGCTGGCCCAACAGCGTTTGCCCACGGTGATGGTGGCCCATGTTCGGCTGGACGATCCGCAAGCGGCCGAGCATCTGGCCCACCACGCCGACCACGCCTTCGTTCGAAGCATACGCCACAAGCCCCGCGCCCATCCCCGGCCCGGCGGATCGGGCCCGGGTGGCATGGATGAGCGCCCTTGGCGCAAGGGCTACGCGCAGCTGGCGCGACTCGGGCTGCGTTTTGACTTGCAGACGCCTTGGTGGCACATGGACGAGGCGGTGGCTCTGGCTCGCGAGTTTCCGGATACGCCCATCATCGTCAATCACGCAGGTCTGCCTGCCGACCGCAGCGCCCAGGCCCTCGAGGCCTGGGCACAGGCCATGACCCGATTGGCCGGCTGTGCCAACGTCTTCATGAAGATCTCCGGCATCGGCGTGCCCGGTCAGCCCTGGACCGTGCAGGCCAACCGACCCATCGTCGAACATCTGATCGAAGCGTTTGGTACTGCGCGCTGCATGTTTGCGAGCAACTTCCCCGTGGACAGCTTGTGTGGCAGCTTCGCTGAAATCTTCGGTGGCTTTGGACAGATCGTTGCCGATTTCAGCGCTGACGAGCAAGACGCGCTGTTTCGGCGCAATGCCATTGGCATTTACGACATGGGGCTACCCAATTGACCGGCTCCCCGGAGCGCTGCCTGGCCTATATCGGACTGGGCCTGATGGGCGGCCCGATGACCCGCCACCTGGTCTCGCGCGGCTGGGAGGTGCGTGGCTTCGACAACGATGCTCAGCGACTGTCCAGTGCTGCGGACCACGGCATCAAGCCGGCCGCCAGCGCACGCCAGGCGGCACAGGGAGCAAGACTGATCGTGCTGAACCTTCCCACCACCGAAACGGTTGAGGAAGTGATGTTCGGACCCCAGGGTCTGAGCAAACAGCTGCGACCGCCGCAGACGGTGGTGGATTTTTCAACAATCAGCGTTGAAAGCGGTCGCGCTTTCATAGAACGGCTGCATAAGGAAAGTGGTTGCGACTGGGTCGATGCACCAGTCTCCGGTGGGCCCATGGCTGCAGGCAACGGAACGCTGACCGTGATGGCCGGTGCCAGCGGTGCGGGCGAGGCTGCCGTGAAAGCACTGATGGCCGATGTCGCTGCGCGATTTACCGTGTTGGGGCCACCAGGTAGCGGCTTGGTGGCCAAGATGCTCAACCAGTTGATGGTCGGCTGCCTGCACGCCACGGTGGCCGAGCTGACGGCCGTCGCCGAAGCCGCAGGCATCGAGGCCGACCTGGTACCGCAGGCACTGGGCGGCGGCCACGCCGATGGGGTGCTTTTTCAGCAGCTCTACCCTCGGATGCGTGCGCGCGACTTCGCTCCTCGGGGCTATGTGCGGCAGCTGCTCAAAGACCTGGACATGGTGCTGACATTCACAAAAAGCCTGCAAATGCCCACGCCCATGACCGCACAGGCGCAAACCCTGTACCGGATGCTGGCCCACCAAGGCCACGCCGAGCTCGACACCGCCGCCCTGATCAAACTCTACTCAGGCGTGTCCTCAAAGACCGAACTGCGTGAACTCGGCCGCGAGCCAGAGTCGTCCTGAACACCGCTGAACCAAGGTGTGCCCACCCACCCAACCCTTAATGTGCATGCAATACCAAGGAGACAACCATGAGACTGCTTAAATCCCTGTCCCTGATTGGCGCCGCCGCGCTGCTGATGGCCGGCGCCGCCCAGGCGCAAATCAAACTGCGCTACGCCCATGTTGGCGTGGCCAACGCACCGCAAACCCTCTATGCCGATGAAGTGGCCAAACTCGTGAAAGAACGCACGCAAGGTCGGGTAGAGATTCAGGTCTTTGCCAACTCGCGACTTGGCGGGGTGGGTGAGATGGTCGACGGCATCAAGGCTGGCGCCATCGCAATGGGGCATCACGACTTCGCCTCGCTGGGCAAAATTTTGCCCAATACTGCCGTGTTCAACGCCCCATTCATCTACCGGGATGCGGCCCACGCGCTGCGAGCCACCGATTCGCGCACCTCCGATGCCCTCAAAGTCATCAACGCCGAGTTGGTGCAAAAAGGCGGCATGCGCATCGTGGGCAGCTTTTTTCAGGGAACGCGGCATTTGACCTCCAAGGAAAAGGTACTCACACCAGCTGATATGAAAGGGAAGAAATACCGTGGTGTGCCGGTCAAGCTCTGGTCATCCATGCTCACCGGCATGGGCGCCGTGGCCACACCTGTAGAGGTTTCTGAACTGGCCACGGCACTTGCCACCGGACTGGTGGTGGGACAAGAAAACCCGCTGCCCAACATCTTCAACCTCAAACTCTACGAGGTACAAAAATTCGTCATGCTCACGGGTCACATGCAATCCGTGCTGTCGGTCTTTGTCAACGAAAGGATCTGGCAAGGCATTCCTGCGGGAGATCGCAAAATTGTCGAAGACACAATGTACGAAGTGGGCCAGAAAACGCTTGACTGGGACCGCCAGACCTTCGACCGCTACCGCAAGGATCTGGAGGCCAAGGGGATGACCTTCGTGTCTGACAAAGACGGTCTGAACCTGGAAGCCTTCCGTCAAGCGGTCACTGGGCAAGTGATCAAAGACTTTCCAGAATGGACTCAGCTGATCCAGCAAATCCAGTCGGTTCGGTAAACATGAAGTTCGTGCGCCGCGCCCTGGTTGCGCTTTGCTTGGTGCTGCTTGCAGCGCTGATCGCCACACCGAGCCTGCAGATCGTGATGCGGGGCGTCTTCAATGTCCCCATGGCCGGTGCAGAGGAGTTGGCGCGCTACTTCCTGATTTCTCTGACGCTGATGGGCGCGGCCTATGTCACGCACAGCGGCGGTCAGATCCGCATGGAGGAATTTGCGGCCATGCTGCCCGCACGCGGGCGCTTCGGCCTGCAGGTGTTCATCGACCTGTGCTCAGTGATGATGTTCGGTCTCATCACCGCAGCCTCGGTGATTTCGATCGGGCAGAACCTGGACAACCAGACGGCCACACTGGAGATGCCTTACTGGCTATTCATGGCACCGCTGACGCTGGGCATGGCCCTGCTGACCCTGGAGTACGTGCTGCAGTTGCGTCGCACGCTACGCCAAGGCCGTGCCAGCGACAAACAAACAACGCTGGCATGAACAAAGAAAGCACTTTATGAACGGACTTCTGGTCGTCCTGTCCTTCCTAGGCTTATTCATGCTCGGCTTCCCGGTGGTGCTGGCCATCGGTCTGCCGAGCATCGCCTATCTGATGCTCAATGACCTGCCGCTGCAGATGGTTGCCCAGCGCACCTTGTATGCACTTGACTCCTTTCCCTTGGTGGCGGTACCGGTGTTCATCTTTGTGGGCAGTCTGATGAATGGGGCGGGCATCTCTAAGGTAATCTACCGATTTGCCGATACGGCTGTGGGCCGGCTGCCGGGCGGTCTGGCACAGGTCAATATCTTCGGTAGCCTGGTTTTTGCAGGGATGTCGGGCTCGGCGCTGGCCGACATAGGGGGCATCGGCCGCATCGAGATCGACGCCATGAAGGACAAAGGCTTCAAGCCCGCCTTTGCCAGCGCGATCACCTCGGCCTCAGCGGTGGTCGGCCCCATCTTTCCGCCGAGCATTCCTTTGATCCTCTATGGGACCGTGACCGGTGTATCGGTGATCCAGTTGCTGCTCGGCGGCATCTTGCCTGGGCTCTTGTGCGTCGCCGCCCTGATGCTGATGACCGCATGGCTGTCGGTACGGCGCGGCTACCCACGAGCCCAAAGCTGGCCGACGCTAGCGCGCTTGTGGGCCGATTTTCTGCCTGCGCTTCCCGCACTGATGGCCCCGGTGATTTTGATCGCCGGCATGCTAGCAGGCTGGTTCACACCGACCGAAATCGCTGCTGTCACCGTGGCCTACGCGCTCTTGGTCAGCGCGCTCTTTTACCGCGAGCTGACCTGGCAACGCCTTCTCGATGCGGCACTCGAAACCCTGCGTGCCTCCTCAGCCATACTGCTGATCGTCGCAGTGGCGGCGCTCTTTGGCTGGGTACTTTCTGTCGAGCAAGTTCCCCAAGCCATGACCAAGATCATGCTCTCGATCTCCACAGACCCGACGATGCTGCTGCTGCTCGTCAACGTGCTGCTGCTGGTGGTCGGCATGTTCCTCGACAGCGCCACCGCCATCCTAGTAATTGCGCCCATCATCGCCAAGCCGCTCGTGGCCGCCGGCGTCGATCCGGTACACCTGGGAATGGTGGTTGTGTTCAATCTGATGATCGGTCTGGTCACGCCCCCAATGGGCTTGGCGCTGTTTCTGGTGGCCGATATCGCGCAGGTCAAGATGAAGGATGTCTTGCGTGAGATGATGCCTTTCTATATTCCACTGCTGGCAACGCTGGCCCTCATCACCTTCTTCCCGACTCTGACGCTTTGGATTCCGCGTCTGGCCGTCGGCTAGACCGCACTGAATCGCTCAGCGCCCCGTCATGAATTCGACCCTTTGAATGCTGCCGACATGAAACCCACCATCGCTCTTTTCACCGGAGACCCCGCTGGCATCGGACCGGAACTCGTTGAGAAACTGCTGGCCGACCCGGCCACACTGGCCCGGGCCGATGTGTTGCTGATCGGTCAGCGCGGACAACTGAGCGCCCCCGATGGCGTGCGCTGGCACGACTGGTCGGGTGCGGATGCGCCGGCCTTCGAACGCGCCCAAGCTCGCTCGGACAACGGCCTGTTCATGCTGCAAGGTCTGGAGGTGGGCGCGAAGCTGGCGGCCGCGGGTCAGGCCGATGCCTTTTGCTTCGCACCCCTGAACAAGGGCGCCCTGCGCGCCGGTGGCATGCACCAGGAAGACGAGTTGCGTTGGTTCGCCGAGCTGCTCGCGTTCAAAGGCATCTGTGGTGAACTCAATGTGCTGGAAAATCTCTGGACAGCGCGCGTGACCTCGCATGTGGCGCTGCGCGAGGTCAGCCACCTGCTATCGGCCGAGGGCGTGGCCGACGCCATCGGCATGATTCACCGGGCCTTGACCGCCGCTGGCAAGGCCAACCCACGCCTTGCTGTGTGCGGCCTCAATCCTCACAACGGCGACAACGGCAACTACGGCGACGAAGAAGGGCGCATCATCGAGCCCGGCGTCAAGCTTGCAGCCAAGCGCGGTTACCCCGCCGATGGCCCGTTCCCGGCCGATACTGCCTTCGTGCGGGCGATCCGCGCGGACGGTGGCTACGACGGTGTGGTCACCATGTACCACGATCAGGGCCAAATCGCCATGAAGCTGATGGGCTTTGAGCGCGGTGTGACGGTACACGGCGGTCTGCCAATTCCCATCACCACGCCCGCGCACGGCACCGCCTACGACATCGCCGGCGCTGGCAAGGCCAACCCAGGCGCCATGTTCAACGCCTTCGAGCTGGCCTGCCGCATGGGCAGCAGCCGACGCGCCGGCGCTTGAGCCTGCAGCCGCACAGGAGCTATCAACACCCGTGCATTGGCCGACAATTTTTTCATCCCGCTTTTTCAAACAGGAGTCTCGATGATGCAACGCAAAGCCTTCACCACCGCCCTGGTCGCACTGGCCGCCGGTCTGGCCCTGCCGGCCCTGGCTCAGAGCAGCTACCCCGCCAAGCCCGTGCGTCTGATGGTCGGTGCCGGCCCCGGCGGCGGCACCGACATCATCGCCCGCATGTTGGCCGAGAAGTTTGCCGAAGGGCTCAAAGGCAGCTTTGTGGTTGAAAACCGGCCTGGCGCCTCCAACACCATTGCTGCCGATATGACGGCCAAAGCCCCGGCGGACGGTCACACACTGCTGGTGGCCACCAACACTGGCCAGGCCATCGCACCGCACCTGATCAAGCTGGCCTTCGATCCACTCAAGGACTTGGTGCCCATCGGACTGATCGTCACCGTGCCCAACGTGCTGGTGGTGGGCTCGCAGGTGCCGGTGAACAACGTGGCCGATCTGGTCAAGGCCATGAAGGCCACACCGGGGAACTTCAAATACGCGTCCTCCGGCGTTGGCAGCACACAGCACATCGCTGGCGAGGCTTTTGACGTGGCCGCCGGCACCAAGAGCGTACACATTCCTTACAAGGGCAGCAGCCAGGCGCACCTGGACATCATCGGTGGCAGCGTCCAGATGATGTTTGACACCACATCGTCTGCGATGGCTCAGATCAAGGCCGGCAAATTCAAGCCCCTGGCCGTGACCACGCCGGCGCGCTCACCTCAGCTGCCCGATGTACCCACGCTGTCTGAGGCCGGTGTTCGCGGCGCCGACATGAGCACCTGGTACGCGCTGTATGTCACGGCGGGCACTCCGGCCGATGTGGTGACGCGACTGCAAAACGAACTCTCACGCGTGCTCAAACTCGCCGATGTCGAGGCCAGGCTCAAGGGCCTGGGCGGTGAGGTATCGACCATCAGCGCGGCACAGTTTGCCGACCTCAACCGGCAGGAGTTCGAGCGCTTTGGCAAACTGATCCGCGAAGCGGGCATCAAGCTGCAGTAAAGCGCGTTCTGCTCCGCAGGCGCCATGCCACGTGCGCCGCAGCCATGCGTTCAAGAGCCAAAACACAAATGGCTTCTTGGACGCACGATCTATTGGGTCGGTAGGAGGGGCCAGGGCTGATCCCATAAACTCGCGGCTTCTGCGCGATGCAGGGTCTCGGCTTTTCAGTCAAAACTCAGAGCCCTGAAACTCAGGCCAGAAGGATCGACCACTCCTCTGACACAAAGTTAACAATGAGCGAAGCACACAAGATCGTCATCGTAGGCGGCGGCGCCGGTGGCCTGGAACTGGCCACGCGCCTAGGGCATGCCTATGGCCGCCGCAAGCGCGCGCTCATCACCCTGGTCGACAAAAACCGCACCCACATCTGGAAACCCAAGCTGCACGAAATCGCTTCGGGCAGCATGGACCTGGGCGACCACGAGGTCGATTACATGGCCCAGGCCCACTGGAACCACTTCACCTTTCGGCTCGGTGAGCTCAGGGGACTTGATCGGCAAAGCAAGCGCATTGAACTGGCCCCCTACGTGGACGAAGACGGCCAAGCCGTGACCCCCGTCCAACAAATTGACTACGACACGCTGGTCATTTGCATCGGCAGTCTGAGCAACGACTTTGGCACCAAGGGCGTCAAGGAGCACGCGCTGAAGCTTGAAACGCAGCACGATGCGAAGTCCTTCCATTCCAAAATGGTCAATGCCTGTATCCGGGCGCACAACCAGAGCGGGGCCATCCTCAAGAGGCAGTTGCATGTGGCCATCATCGGTGCGGGTGCGACCGGGGTGGAGCTGGCAGCAGAGCTGCACCGCACCACGCGCGAGGTGGTGGCCTTTGGGCTCGACCGCATCGACGTGGACAAAGACATCAAGGTCAGCCTGATCGAGGCGGCCGACCGTATCCTGCCTGCCTTGCTGCCGCGCCTGTCGCAGGCCACCGAGACACTCATCACCCGACTGGGCGTTCAAGTGCTCACCAATTCCAAGGTCATGGAGGTCATGCCCACTGGAATCCGACTGGCCGACGGGCGCGAGATCGAGTCTGAGCTGGTGGTCTGGGCCGCTGGCGTCAAGGCACCTGACTACCTCAAAGATTTTGGCGGCCTGGAGACCAACCGCATCAACCAGCTGGTGGTCAGTCAGACGCTACAAACCACGCGCGACCCTGACATTTTCGCGCTCGGTGACTGCGCTGCTTGCCCGTGCGCGGATGCCGACGGCGGGCGCGCCGGCATCGTGCCGCCACGGGCCCAGGCGGCGCATCAGCAGGCCAGCCACATGCTGGGGCAAATCAAACGCCGCTTTGCCAATCGGCCCCTCAAACCCTACCGCTATAAAGACTTCGGCTCCCTCGTGTCACTGGGCAAATTCAGCACTGTGGGCAGCATGATGGGCGGGCTGATCGGCAAAAACCTGATGATCGAAGGCTACTTCGCCAAGCTCATGTACCTGTCGCTTTACAAGTTGCACGAACTGGCCATACACGGCGCCATCAAGACCACGCTATACACCCTGGCGCGAATGATCACCAAGCAAACCAATCCGACAGTGAAGTTGCATTGAAACCGGCCCAGACAGTGCCAGCCCAACCCATCACAAGTCGAAAGGGCCCGAGAGCGTTCTGCAAAACCCCGTCGTCGCACCGACAAAAATGGACTGGTGCAGACCTTGCCTAGGCTGCTCCGACCTTGCGAACTTGCTCGAGCTTATTCTGAAGCGCCGGCGCCAGCTGCACCATCTGCGGCGCGTCGGGGACGGCGCAGCCCGTGACGCAGCAACGCCCGGGCTGACGGTTGCGGGTGATTTTGCGGTCGGCGTCGGCAAGAATGCCGCGATCGAGCAGACGCTCGACCAGATCGACCTTGTTGCCAAGCGGATAGCGGCGAAAGATCTCCATCTTCATCGCTTCGGGTGAACCGCCTCCATGCAGGCTGATCACTGAATACCAGCCGGCCTGGTAGGAGGCAGTTAGATCTTCCATGAAGCGCGCTGCCTCAATGCGTTTTTCGTAGGGAATGTCGGAGCGCGCGGTGAGCACTTCCGACAAGCGACCGGCGGTGGCCGGGTTGTGGTCCTCATCGGGGCCAGGCAGAGTAACGATCAGGCCGCCCGAGACATGGTGCGCGATGCGGTGCATGTCGTAGATCTGTGTGGCCAGCAGGAGCTTGCCGATGTTGGCAAACACGGCCTCGGGGGCGAACACGCCCGACTCATCGGCCTGCCCATACACCGAGGAAGCCACGCCGCAGGCGTAAAAACCTTCGACGATCTTGATCAGGTCGACCATCTGCTCGCGCAGGTTGTCAGCACGATCAAGATCGATGCCGTTGGCCTCGGTCATCAGTGCGCCAGCACCAATCAGCAGGTCACCAAAGCCGGCGCGTGCAGCAATGCAGGTATGCCGGTGGTGGGTGGCGTAGGAGTAGGTCAGCAGGCCCGAGTGCTGCCACTGGCCAGCCAGAAAAACACGGTCCCAGGGCACAAAGACCTTCTCGAACAAGCACACGCCCGTGCTCTGACCGAAGTTGGCGCTGAACTTGGCAGCCGATTCGCCCGGCCGACCGGCAGGCCGCGCAACGATGGTCAAGCCCTGGGCGTCGATGGGGACGGCGCAGCAGACAGCAAAATCGCGGTCAAGCTCGGTCATGTTGCGGCAGGGCATGACCAGCAGCTCGTGCACATAAGGCGCACCGGTGACGATGGCTTTCACGCCAGAAATCACGATGCCGTCCTTGCGGCGCTCGACAATGCGCAGATAGCTGCCGGGCTCGGATTGCGCATGCGGCCTCAGCGAGCGGTCGCCCTTGGCGTCGGTCATGGCCACGCCCAGCGTCAGATCCTGGTCATGGACATGTTCGATATAGGCCTTAAGCGTTGCATGATAGGAGGTACCCGCCTCGGCATCACAACGCGCCGTGGCCTGATAGATGCCCGCCAATGCGTCACCGGCCAGATAGCGCTGCGCGCAACCGGTCTCCTGGCAGACCAAGCGCACCGCCTCCAGCTTGTTGAGCAGATCCTGAGTGCTGCGCGGAATGCCGAGCATGCGGTTGATGGTTCGCCCTTCGAATTCCATACGCATGACATCGGCCAGCGCCTCATCAAGCGCAAGCTCGTAGGTCTTGGCAATCGCATTGACCCCAGGCGCAAGCGCTGGATCGTCGGCCACCGATTCGACCCTTCGACCGTCGACGTAGACGACTGGCTTGTAACGGCGCAGCGAAGCGCGGTAATCGTCAGCGGACATCAACATACAGACTCCTCCGGTTGCTTGCGTATCGCCCAGGCGATACCTGCTGGCCCCATGCCCAAGCACTAAAAAACGAAAAGGCACCTTCGCATCGTTAGATGCATTCAACACTGCAGCAGACGCCAGCCCCTGCCCGTAACAGTTGCCTGTCGCGGGCAGCCCGGCCTAGCTGCCGAGCTTGTATTTTTCCGCGACCTGCCGGTTGGCCGCCGCCTCCTCCCGAAGGACGCTGGCCAATTGTGCAGGCGTATTGCCAACGATGTCGTAGCCCGCTTTGTTCAAGGCATCGGCCACCTGGGGATCCTTGAGGGCTTTTGCAATTTCGGCGTGCAGCCATTGCACGATGTCCGAAGGAGTGCCCGGCGGTGCGACGATACCGAACCAGGTCACCATATCGAAGCCCGGCACGATTTCGCGGATTGAGGGGACATCGGGCAGCCGCGGGGTGCGCGGATGGCCTCCAAAAGACAAGGCCTTGAGCTTTCCGGCCTGCGCGACCACCGTGGCCACAGTGTCCACGTGCGCGTCGATGAAGCCACCCAAGGTGTTGGAAACCGCGTCGGCATTCGATTTGAAGGGCACCAGCAGGAACTTGGCGCCGGTCAACTCCTGCAGCCGCAGCAAGTTGACCTGGGTACCGGCGCCGGAATATCCGATCTTGACCGTCTCTGGCTTAAGCCGGGCCTCGTTGATCAGGTCTTGCAGGTTGCGGGCGGGATGGTCGGCGCGCGCTGCGATGACTGGGCCGACCTGGACCAGCGCCGTGACCGGCGTGAAGCCGTCCCAGCCGAACTCCAGTCCCTTGGTCATGAAGGGGTTGAGCGAGAGCGCGCTGGCATAGGTGTAGGCCAGGGTGTAACCGTTGGGCTGCGCCCGGGCAACGGGCGTCAGACCGAGGGCGCCATTGGCGCCGGGGCGCTGCTCGATCGCGACCGTGGCGCCCGTGTTCTGGCGCACCTTCTCGAACACCACCCGAGCGGGCATGTCCAAAGCCCCACCCAGATTACCGATCACCACGATCGGACGGGCAGGATAGGCCTGGGCCCGGCCCAGTGCGGGGGTCATCAGGGCCGCGGCGGTGGCATGCAGCAGGGTGCGACGGGCTGTGCTGGGGCGCTCTGTCATGGACTTCTCCTGTGGATTCATGGGTCGGGGGTGAGCGGATCGAGCAGGCGGTCCAGGCTTTGAGCCCCATCGATCCCGTCGATGGCCTCAATCACCTGCTGCGCGCGCAAAGCGCCCAGCCTGGGCAAGGCGCGCTGCAGAAACAGGTCATGCACGCGCTGGCGGTCCTGCTCGGGATGCTGCACGGCCGGGTATTCATGGCTGTCGAATTGACGCAGGGCGCCGCTGCGCATGTGCACGAGCAACTGCGTGGGTTCAGCGGCCCGGCCCAGGTTGACCTGGTCTTGAAGCTCGGGATGGGCGGTCAGCTGCACCAGTTGGCTCAGCCGCCGCACGCTCTCATCCGCATGCGGGAGCGTGGCCACATCCTCGTAACGGAATGCCGAACCGGTGAGGGCCAGCGCAATGCCCAGGCGAAGGCTGAAGTGCGTCATCTCCCGGGAATGGTCGGGCGCTGCGCCATAAACCTGGCGCAGCGCAGGACTGCACCGGCACTCGATGGCAGTGATCTGGTCGACGTCTATGGGCTCGCGCGCCAAACCACGCTCAATGCCGTGAATCGTGGGGTAAAGGCCGGTCGAGAAATGGAAACGCTTGGGGAGAAAGCCATGCTGGCCGAACAAGAAGTCCTGGCCCAGCCCTTGCAGGAGCTGCTGAGCATGGTAGTCGCCATAAATGCTGCAGAAGGTCGGCAAAACATCGAGCCTGCCTTCGATGCCCACGGCAGCCACACCTGCGGCATACAGTCCCAGGCTGCCCCCCAAAGGGGTTCGAAGCACCACATGCTGGCGTGGAGCCTGTGCGATCAGGCCCGTGCCCATGTCAGTTGCAATCGACAAGGCCAGTGCGGCGCGCGACGCATCGAGCTGCATGATGCTGGCCGCGCTGGCTGCCGTGGCCAGCGCATGGACGGGGGAAGTGAAGGGAATCTTGCGCCCACTGACCGGCAGGATTGCCGAGCCGATGCGCACGCCCACTTCGGTACCGGCGATGAAGGCGCAGAGCAATTCGGCGCCGCTGCTGCAGTGGGCCTCGGCCATGGCCAGCGTCGCAGGGAAGACCACTGCGCTCAGATGCGTGCGCGCCGGCCAGCTCCAGTCGTCACCGTGGGCCATCATGGCCGACCCGCTGGTCACCAGGCTGGCCAACTCCGGCGAGGTCCGCTCGCGTGTGCCCAGGATGCGGGCGCGCGGGGCCGCCCCTTGCCGCTGCACGTAGCGCAGCAGCGACTGGCGCCCCGGATTGAGCACAGGGTGGTCAGACACCAGGATCCCGCCAATGATGTTGAGCATGGCCAGCTTGGCCAATGCAACGGTCGGCTGGGGGACATCCGTCAGGCGCAGACTGGCCGAAAAATGGC
>JAJTGH010000186.1 GCA_021299555.1 Comamonadaceae bacterium | reverse complement strand
GGACTGGCTGCTTTCAGACGATGTGATTGAGGATCTTGCACGCACGGCCACCGACCTGACGCCTTCCATGCCGGCCACCCCGCCGCGGCCACGCCCCAATGGCGACACAGTCGCCGTCACGGCGCAGGACGCAAAGGGTCATTCAGTCACCGTGATCCAGAGCATCTTCCATGCCTTCGGCGCTGGCATGCTCGAACCTGCCACCGGCATCGTCTGCCAGAACCGCGGCGCGGCTTTCACGCTCCATGATGGGCCCGCGGTGCTGGCCGGCGGGCGTCGCCCGCCCAGCACGCTCACGGCCTCACTGCTCAGGCGAGACGGTCAGATTGAGGCTGCCCTGGGTTGCATGGGGGGCAAGAGTCAACCGCAAATCCTCGCGCAGGTGCTGATGCGCCTGCTGGCAGGCACGCCTGCGGCGCAGGCGCTGGCGGCACCGCGCTGGGTAGTCGGCACCTTCGGCCAGAACGACGAGAACGTGGTGCTGGCCGAGTCCTCGGTAAGCGAAGGGGCTCGAGAAGCGCTCAATCGGGTGGGGTTGCCACTGGTCATGGCAGCCGCTCGCGACGACCGAGCAGGCCATGTGCAGTTCGTGGGGCGACGTGCCGACGCCAGCTTCGAAAGCGCCACGGACCCGCGCGGGGACGGTCAGGCCTGACCGCCCAGGAGTCATTGTTCCTATGGCGAACTCGCCACGCGCCACTCCCACCGATACGCTGCGGCGCGTGACCGAAGGCGCACTGCCCGCCGCCGTGCGCCAGCAGCGCATCGTCGAGTTGGTACGCCGTGATGGTTATGTGCGCGTCTCAACCCTGGCCGAATATTTCGGTATCTCGCAAATGAGCGCGCGGCGTGACCTGGAGGCCTTGAGCCAGCAGGGTCTGATTCAACGCTCACAAGGCGCCGCGGTGGCCGTGCCCGCAGCAGCTCTCAGCGCCGGGCTGTCTGACGAGGGCGAGGCGCAAATGCGCGAGCAACAGTACGAAACGCGCCGACGTCGCCAGATCTTGGCCAAGCAGGCCATTGCCCGAAGCGCAGCGTCCCTACTGGCACCCGATGACAATATCGCTCTGGATGTCGGTAGCACCGCGCTCACGCTCGCACGCGAGCTTGCCAAGCACACCGGGATCCATGTATTTACCAACCACCTGCGCGTCGCCAGCCTACTGGCAGGTTCTCGATGTGTGGTGTTGATGCCCGGGGGTATCGTGCGCGCGCAGGAGCTCTCTGTGTGCGGCCAGCAGGCGGTCGACGATGCCTCCCGACGCTGGTTTAGCAAGGTCTTTATCGGCGTCGCCGGCCTGACGCCGGACGGAGGCTTTGACTCCTCGCCCGAGGACACGCAGGTCAAGCGGGCGTACATTGAGCATGCAGACCAGGTGATCCTGCTGTGTGATGCGAGTAAGTTCGGCCGGCGCTCGCTCGTTCAGGCGTGCTCGCTGCAGGAGATCGATGTCCTGATCACCGACGCGCCACCGCCCAAGGGCCTGTCGGCAGCTTTGGCGGCGGCGTCCGTCAAGGTCAGGGTCGCCGACTGAAACGCTGCTACCGGCTTATTTCCTCGGCCGGTTGAACCAGTTGGCCAGCATGAACAGGCCAAAGACCACGAAGATGATGATCAGGATGGTTTCGACTTTCATGGCTGTCTCCTTGCTTCAATTGAATCGTTGGACCGGGGGCGCAGCAACGGCGCCATCAACACCAGGGTGGCTACGAGCATCAACAGTTCGATGACGTAAACGGCTTCATAGCCCGCCAACGAACCCCATGGGGAGGCTATCACGTCACGCAAGATGCCCCCCAGGCCCATGGCCAATCCCCCCGCAGTGGCTTGCACCGCGCCCCAGGCGCCCAGGGCCAGGCCGGCTTGTTCGGGGGGCGCCATCTGCATCGTGGAGGTCAGCGTGCCGTGGCCAAACAGGCCGCCGCCAAAGCCAATCAGGAAGGTGCCCACGACGAAGAGCCAGGGCGCCGCCATCGGCGCAGAGGCGATCACCGCCGCGAAGGCCGGCAGACCCACCAGCGCGCCGGCACTGGCCATGCGCCAGGGATCGCCCCCGCGCCCCAGCACCCGCGACGCCCAGGCGAACCCGATCAGACCGCCCATCGCCAAGGTGGCGGTGAGGTAGGTAGTGGACGACACCGACAGCCCCAGCAGCTCGCCGCCATAGGGCTCGAGCAATACGTCTTCCATCGTGAAGGCCATGGTGCCCAGAGCCAGGGCCGCCAGTCGCCGCACGGCGCGCTCGCGGCCCTTGAGCGCCTGCCAGGCGGCGAGGAAGCTCGGATCATCTTCGCGTCGCGCGCGCGGCTTGCGATCTCGGCTGCGCGCTTCCTGTTTCCAGATCGCCACCACATTGAGCACCAGCGTCGTCACCGCACAGGCCTGAATCACCCGCACCAGGCTGCCCGGCGAATACTCCGAGAGGGCTTGACCAAAAATAAAGGCGCTGCCGATCGTTCCGATCAACAGCATGGAATACATGAAACCCACCACCTTGGGATGGTCCTCGCGCGGCGCGAGGTCGGTGGCCAGGGCCAGGCCGGTGGTCTGCACCGTGTGCAGGCCAGCGCCCACCAAGAGAAAGGCAATCGCCGCCGCGCCATGACCGATCCAGGCCGGCGCATCGGCCGAGGCGCCGGCACCTGCGAGCACCAGCAAGGCAAAAGGCATGATGGCCAAGCCGCCGAATTGCAACAGCGTCCCCATCCAGATGTAGGGCACGCGTCGCCAACCGAGTTCACTGCGATGGTGGTCCGAGCGAAAGCCGATCAAGGCACGCAAGGGCGCGAAAAGAATCGGCAAGGCCACCATGATGGACACCAGCGACGCTGGCACATTCATCTCGACGATCATCACGCGATTGAGCGTGCCCACAAGCAGCACCAGCGCCATGCCCACCGAGACCTGAAACAGCGACAGGCGCAACAGGCGTGACAAGGGCAGGTCGGGCGACGCCGCGTCTGCAAAAGGCAGGAAGCGCGGACCTAATGCAGCAATCGATTGCACAAGGCGCGAAGGTGAGCGCGGTGATGGCTCGGTCATGCAGGCCTCACATGAAAAAGGACCGGAACCGCAAGCGGTCCGGTCCCTGTCTCGGGACAAGAATTACTTCTTGCCTGGAGGCGCTTCGGCCGGGGCGGCTACCGCGGCCTTCTGCCCGCCATTGAGGAAGCCCTTCACCCAGGTGGTGTTGAGCGTCAGCGCGACGTGCACGCTGAAAGAGGCAATTGCCACGGCGGCAATAAAGAGAGGAATACCCACCGAGGGCTTGACCACACACCACATTTTTCCGTAGATCATGGGTGGTGCTCCTTACTTCATCCAGGGGCTGTAGATATAGGCGAGCAAGTGCGCGAAGGCCGCGATCATGCCGAATATCTGCGTTCCCTGAATAAGGTTCCGGTGGATTTCCTCCGATTCGCCCTCGGTCAGACCGGTGGGCCACACTTTGTCTTTGTCGGACATCGTGCTTCTCCTTGGAAGAACTAACGCACGTGCTAACCCCGCACGCGGGCGGCTTGCGGCCCCCTTGGTCGCAAACTGGTGTCATTTTATGTTGACATTGACTAATGTCAACAAGACTAGACACTCGAACTGTGGCCCTTGCGTGACAGCGCGCCATGAGTGCTTTCGTTTCTACGCGCGCCGAGGCATGCGAAAGGGCAGCATGGCCTGCACCACCGGCGAGACCAGGCGGGGCACATTGAGCGTCTCATGAAAGCTGGTGACCGTCTGCCCCAGCAATTGACTGCGCACCATGGCGCGCTGATAGAACGGCGTGTCCTCCAACTGGTCGACCACGGCCACCGGGCCGGTGCTGCGCATGCGGCGCGGCACGCGCCAGAGGGTGGCCGGCAGGGGCTGGCGCGCAGGCGGATCGAAGGGCGTGACCTGACCGTCGCGGCCAAAGCGCAGAGCCAGCACCTGATCGCTGCCATCGGAATGCTGCATGTCGTACAAGACCGCGGTGCTGCCATCGGCCATCGGGCTGCGTGACCAATCCCACTCGCGGCAGCTGCTGGCAATAGGCTCGTCGCCTTCGTTCGAATCGAGGTAGGCCTGACCTTGCCAGCGCTGCGCGGGTGCCTCGAGTTCAACCTCGATGCGCGCAGACGGCGCGATCGGGCCCCAGCGGTGGCGACCTGCGCGGTCTATGGGCGTGCTGAAGTTAAACAGATGCTGCGGGTAGACGCGCACCCGTCCACGCAAGGCGCGCGGTATCGGCACGCACACCTCGTCGATATCAATCACCAGCGCTTGGCCATCCCAGTGCACGCGACTGGGCCCCAGGCGCAACTCACGGGCGTTACGGCTGCAATGGCGCGCACCGCGCTCGGTCATCGCCCATCGCCGCGCGCTG
>JAJTGH010000185.1 GCA_021299555.1 Comamonadaceae bacterium | reverse complement strand
CAAGAAAGCTGCTGCTAAGAAGGCTCCGGCCAAGAAAGCTGCTCCGGCCAAGAAAGCCGCTGCTAAAAAGCCTGCGGCCAAAAAGGCTCCTGCCAAAAAGCGCACCCCCAACCCTGCATTCATGAAGCCGCTGGCCCCCAGCGCCGCTCTGGCTGCCGTGGTGGGCGACAAGCCGCTGCCACGCACTGAGATCGTGCGCAAGATGTGGGATTACATCAAGGCCAAGGGTCTGCAAGACAAGGCCAACAAGCGCATGGTCAACGCGGACGACAAGCTCAAGGCCGTGTTTGGCAAACCGCAAGTGTCGATGTTCGAGATGGCCGGCCTGATCGGCAAGCACGTCAAGTAATCGGTACTTCGCGCGACTGAAAAAGGCCGGTGTTCGCACCGGCCTTTTTTCATGGCCCCCTCGAACCCTGAGCTTCAGGGGCTGCGACTTTTGAGCGCCTGAGCGGTGATGGCCGACAAGGTGCCGCGTGTGGTGATCACCTCAGGGCTGAGCATGACCTCAATGAGCGTGCCTTCCGAGCGCTCCAGGGCGGCCAGCAGCGCCGGCTCGAACTCGGCGGTGCGCTCGATCCGGACACCGGCGTACCCGTAGGCACGAGCCAGGCCGACAAAGTCCGGGTTGTGCAAATGCGAGCCGCTCGAATGCCCCGGAAACTCCCGCTCCTGGTGCATGCGTATGGTGCCGAACATGCCGTTGTTGAGCAGCACGATGATGCTTTTGCCGCCGTGCTGCACGGCCGTGGCCAGTTCTTGGCCGTTCATCAGGAAATCGCCGTCGCCGGCCATGGTCAGCGCCAGGCGGCCGGTGGCGATGGATGCCGCAATGCCAGCGGGCACACCGTAGCCCATGGCGCCCACTGTGGGCGCAAGCTGCGTCTTGTGTCCCTTGGCCAGTCCGTGGTGCTTGAAAAAGCGATGCGTCCAGCTGGCAAAGTTGCCTGCGCCATTGGTGAGCACTGCATCGTCAGGCAAGTGCTTTTGCAGCAATGCAACGATGGCCGGCATATCGATCTCTGCGGGCCAGGTGCCCGCTGGCGGAGGCTGCAGGTTGGCCAGGTAGTCGGCATTGGCCTGGCGCGTCCATTCCTCCCAAGGCAGATCTTTGGGCGCGGTCAGCACTTCGAGGGAACGAGCCGCCGCGTTCATGGTGGCATTGATCGCCAGGTCGGCCTGATACACCCGGTTGAGCTCTTCGGCGCCAGCATGGATGTGGATCAGCTTTTGGGACAGCTTCGGGGGCTTGAGCAAGGTGTAGCTGCCGGTGGTCATCTCGCCCAGCCGCGGGCCGATCACCAGCAGCAGGTCGCTTTGGCGCACGCGTTCGGCCAGCTTGGGATTGATGCCGATGCCCACATCGCCGGCATAGAGTCGGTGGTGGTTGTCAAACGTGTCCTGGAAGCGAAACGCGTTGCCCACCGGCAGGCACCAGTTTTCGGCAAAACGCTCGAGCGCCTGCGCGGCCTGCACGGTCCAGCCGCTGCCACCGGCAATGACCAGCGGCCGCCGGGCGGCCAGCAGCAAGGTGCGCAAGGTGCGCAAACTGCCCGGGTCGCTCCAGGCCTGCACCGGCTCCACCCGCGCAAGAGGCACAGCCTCGGTGATGCTCATGAGCATGTCTTCAGGCAACACAAGGACCACAGGACCCGGCCGGCCATTCATGGCCGTGGCAAACGCCCGGGCTATGTATTCAGGAATACGGCTCGCATCATCGATGCGCTCGACCCGCTTGGCCATGCCTTTGGTGCTTGGGCCGAAAAAACTTTCGTAGTCCATTTCCTGGAAGGCCTCGCGGTCACGGCAGTCGCTGGCCACATCACCGACCAGCAGCACCATGGGGGTGGAGTCCTGAAACGCGGTGTGCACGGCAATGGACGCGTTGGTGGCACCCGGTCCACGGGTGACCATGCACACCCCAGGCCGCCCGGTGAGCTTTGCGTGGGCCTCGGCCATAAAGCCAGCCCCGCCTTCCTGGCGGCAGGTGACAAAGCGGATGCGGTCGCGCCGCGCGTGCAAGCCGTCGAGCACGGCCAGATAACTTTCGCCGGGCACGCCAAAACAGTGGGTCACGCCCTGGGCAATCAGGCAATCGACTAAAAGGTGGCCCGCAATCTGTGTGCTCATGGCCAGATTGTGCACGCCCTCCAGGGGCCTCAGATGCGGCTGACCGAGCGCAATTTGAAGGCGCTGAAAATCAAGATGCACTGCACCAGAGCCAGGCCGATCAGCACACCTCGGAACTGGCCGTGATCCATGAGCAGGCCAAAGATCAGCGGCGTGATGGCCTGACCCACATCGAGTCCGCCATAGACCACGCCGTAAACGCGTCCCGTCGCATTGATCGGCGTCGATTGCTTGACCAGCAGGTCACGCGACGGACCGGCGGTGCCCGAGGCCACGCCCATGAAGGCAAAAAGCACCGGCACCAGCCAGTCCGGCATGGGACTCAGAGCCAAAATCAGGGCCATGGTCGCTGCCACCGCAAAAGCCACTGCCACCACCTTGTCGCTGCGGCGGGGGTCTTGAATCAGGAAGCCACCGACGACCATTCCGCTGGCGCTGCCGATCATGTAGACAGTCAGGCACAGCGCCACGCTGGCCAGGGGAATGTCGTGCAACTGGCGGCTGGCCTCAGGCGCGAAGGCTTGCACCACACCAAGGATGGTCGCGAAGAGAAAAAAGAACATAAAACACAGCCAAACAGCCGGCAGACGCAGGAAATCAAAATTGCCATCGGACGGGCCCTGCTGCACCACCGGCTTGACGTCCAAATGCAGGCGCTGGTGATTGAGCCACAAAACGACCAGCACCGCGACAGGCACCAAGCCGGCCACTGCCATGGCCGCCTGCCAGGAATGAAACATCGCCACGCCCGTCATCAACCCTGGGGCAATGGCCCAGCCCAAGGTACCCGTGATGCCATGGGCGCTGTAGGCGTGCCCCAGCCGGTGCGGGCTGACCCTTCGGTTGAGCAAGGTGTAGTCCACCGGGTGGAAGACGCCATTGCCCAGCCCAGCCAGCCCCGCAAAAAAAGTGATCTGCCAGTAGCTGGTGCTCAAGGCCGAACCGAAACACGACAGCGCGATGGCCACCAGGCCAACATAGAGCACCGGGCGCGGCCCCCACCGATCCACGAGGAATCCAGCGACCGCCTGGACAGCACACGAGACCACGAAGAACACAGTCAGCATGAAGCCCAGTTGGGCGTAACTGACATCAAATGCGTCCTTGAGCCAGGGAAACAGCGGCGGCAACAGCAACTGGCTGAAATGGCTGACCATGTGGGCCAAGCCGACCAGAGCGATGAGGCTGGCGTCCTGCCGGAAAGGCAAATTGGGAGCGTCGGCGGCGATGCTGGGAGAGCTCATGCACCGTATCGTAGCGGCAAATGCCCGGCAAGCCAGTCACCGATGTGGCGCAGCCGGCGCCTGCCCCCGACCGGCTGCCCCTCAGACCGACGCTCAGCTGGCCTCGGCCACCGGCGGCTGAGCCGTGAATCCGAACACACCGGGCGCCCGGATCGGATCAACCCCCACCACGATCGTCGACTTGGGCACAAAACGCCCTTCAAGCAGAAGTTTGGACAAGGGGTTTTCAATGCGCTGCTGGATGGCCCGCTTGAGCGGCCTGGCGCCAAAAACCGGGTCGAATCCCACCTTGGCCAGCTCCTGGATGGCCGCCTCCGAGACCTGCAGGGAAAGATCGATTTTTCCAAGCCGGGCGATGAGCACCTGCAACTGTATCCTGGCAATGGATTCGATGTTTTTGGCATCCAATCCATGGAACACCACAGTCTCGTCGATGCGGTTGACGAACTCAGGACGAAAGTGATTCTTGAGCTCGTCCATGACCGCATCCTTGATCTCCTCGCCCGGCCGGCCGACCATGGATTGGATCAGGTGCGAGCCGATGTTGGAGGTCATCACGATGACCGTGTTCTTGAAATCCACGGTTCTACCCTGGCCGTCGGTCAGGCGCCCGTCGTCAAGCACCTGCAGCAACACATTGAAGACATCCGGGTGGGCTTTTTCCACCTCATCGAGCAGCAACACCGAATACGGTTTGCGACGCACGGCCTCGGTGAGGTAGCCGCCCTCCTCGTAGCCCACATAACCCGGAGGCGCACCGATCAGACGGGCCACCGAATGCTTTTCCATGAACTCGCTCATGTCGATGCGAACCAAGTGCTCCTCGCTGTCAAACAGAAAGCTGGCCAGTGCCTTGCACAATTCGGTTTTGCCAACGCCCGTGGGGCCCAGGAAAAGAAAGGAGCCCGTGGGCCGGTTCGGGTCAGACAGTCCCGAGCGCGAACGCCGAATCGCATTGGCCACGGCCGAGATGGCCTCGTTCTGGGCGACCACACGCTG